>NZ_VFTJ01000006.1:0-373090 GCF_006439595.1 Mesorhizobium sp. B3-1-9 | reverse complement strand
AACCGACCAGAGTTTCAGTGCCATCATCCATCTCGCTGCCGCCGTCATAAACTCACGATGAATCTCAACAAGCCCTAAAGCGCGTCGCGTCGAAACGGATTCATGCGACGCGCTTTAGGTCGTTGCTTGATGCTTGTCGTTGTCGCAAAACCGAGGTCATTTTTGCGCGACATGCATTCGCAGGAACTTCAGCGGCGCTCCCAGCGCATTCCGGCAAGCCTTGGATCGGCAAAGGCGGTGCGCGAGAATTCGAGCCGCCTGTCCGGGAATTCGCAGATTGCCTGCAGGCCGAAAGAGCCGATCCGGATGCGCCAGGTCTGCGGCTCCAGCGGCTTGGCCTTGGCAAAGCCCTTGCATGTCAACAGCGCGATGTTGGCGCCCTTGGGATCGCGCACCGAGCGATAGCGGATCGCCTGCAGTTCGGCCTCGCGGGCGACATCGGCGATCGCCTGACAGGCGGTGTAGTCGGTGGCGTGCGTCCAGGCCTTCTCGTCGCGATCGAGCGGCGGCCGTGCCAGGTCGATCGCGCGATCGCATTTTATCGCGGCGGCGAAGGCGGTGTATTCCGCGGCGTCGTTCGGCCATGGCGTCGCGGGCGATTCCGCGAAGAACAGCAAGCGGTAGAAGGCCATTTCCGCCACCGCCGTCAGCACCGTCTCGGCGGCATAATAGACGCCTTTGGTCTTGCCGGCGCGGCGGAAGCGCGAGCCGTACGGGTAGACGGAGCCATAGCGAAAAGGCGTCGCCAGCAGGTAATGGAGATGGCGGCATTCCATCGGGATCTGCGGCTTGGTGTCCTCGATGAGGTCCTCCAGCAGCGCCTGCTCGTCGAGTGTGTCGATGAGCTTGAGGGTCGAGACACGGTGCTGCGCCTCGACCATCCGCCAGTACTTGCCTTCGAGCTTGACGGCCTCAGACGAGAGCGCGCCGGGAGTCCAGGTAGGCAATGACATCGACAAGTCCGGCAATCGTCAGGATTTTCTCGAGCGGCGTGCCGTCGAGCGTGGTGTTGGGGCTCTTCAGCCACGCCCGGGCGACGGTCTCGTCGCCGCCGACGATGGCGTCGAGCGAGCGGAACAGGCGAACGAACAGCACCGCCAGCTCGAACGGCTTGGTGCCGCGTTCAAGCAGGAATTCCTGCCGGCGCATACGCGAGACCGTCGCTTCCGACACGCCGATGACCAAAGCGAGCGTCCTGGCGGTGATGTCGAGCAGGTCGGCCGCGCGCAGCGTGGCCTTGGTGATGACGGCGTTTTCGGCCGCCGTCGCGGCCGCGACTGGACGTTGCATGAGCGCACCCTTTTCATTTCTGTGGAAAATATAGTCCACAAAAATTCGTCTGGAAAGAGGCGTGTCAGTCTTTCTTGTAAAGCAGCCAGCCCTTGGCGGGGCGGCCCGCCGTCGTCGAATGCCTGGTGACGCGGTTGCGGCCGCCGACCTTGGAGCGATAAAGTGCCCGGTCCGCCTTGGTGTAGAGGTCTTCGGGGCTTTCCGCCTCCGAAGCCATGCAGATACCCAGCGATACGGTAACGGTGCCGTAGTTGATGCCGCTCTGGCTGCTGGCGAACGGGGTCTGCTCGATGAGCGCGCGGATGCGCTCGGCGATCTCGTAAGTGGCTTCCTCGCTGGCGCCCTCGACGATAAGCGCGAACTCCTCGCCGCCGGTGCGCGCGACAAATATGTCGGAACGCACGCTGGACTGGAAGATCTCGGCGATGATCTGCAGGATCCTGTCGCCGACCGGATGGCCGTAGCGATCGTTTATATCCTTGAAATGGTCGATATCGGCAAGGATCAAGGCGTTGAACAGGATGCCGCGATTGCTGTTGTAGATCCGGGTGATCTCCTTGTCGAAGGCGCGGCGGTTCCACAGCTGCGTGAGCGGATCCGTGTCGGCCAGCCGCTTGTATTCCTCGAGCTTCGACTTGACGCTTTCAAGCTCGGCCGTCTTTTCGCTGAGCGTGCTGGCGATCTGGCGGCCGTGGTCGATCGTCGAGCTGGTGGCGGCCGACATAGCGCCGGCGATCTTTTGCAGGAGCTCTTGCGAGAGCAAGCTGCGATTGCTTAGGCCGCTCGATGTCTCGTCGAGGATGCGGCCGTACTTCTCGATATGCGAGTGCTCATTGCGCAACAGCATGGCAATGTCCTCAAGCTCCTTGGCCACCATCTCGCGGGCGTGCTCGACAATGGTGGGGCCGTGGTGCTGCGGGAAGAAGGTCCGCCCGATGCGATCGAGGTCCTCCTGGGTGGGACGGTTGTTCAACGAGACGACGGCAAGGCTGAGCTCGCGATTGCTGCCGCTCAGCGCCTCGTAGAAGATTTCATAGTTGCGCGGCAGGCCGAGGACGCCGAGCTGTCGCATCGTCGCCACGACGGTGCTGGCGATGTCGGTATTCCTGTCGGTCGGAATGGCTGCCGGCTGCATGTTGTGTTCACTTCCCCTTCAGTGCGACCGGAGACCTGCCACCGCCGGGAGTCGCTCACGCGGGGATTTGAATCAGAATTGCGGTTGCGACGGCGCGTCCCCAACACGACCATTGCTTGTGGGAAGCATAAATGCGGTCCCGCTAAAGTTTCCTTAATAGCCGGCATTTCCTCATTGTCTCTGCTACCACAGGGTGCAAAGCGGGTGCAGCCGCGGCTTCTGAAACGCGTCGCTCCGGTGTCGCATTTGCCGGTGCCCAGCCATTTCAAAACTGAAATTCTATTCGGCAAAGAACGGGGCAGATGATGTCGACGGAGGCCGGAATGGACGAAAACCATAGCGGATCGTGCCTGTGCGGGGCGGTGCGTTTCAGGACGAGCGGGCCGTTGCGCGGCGTCGTCTATTGCCACTGCTCGCAGTGCCGTCGGCAAACCGGCCATTTCGTCGCGGCAACCGCCTCCAAGGACGCCGATATCGTCATAGAGGGCGCCGCCGCGCTCACCTGGTACGGCGCCTCCGACGTGGCGAAACGCGGCTTCTGCCGCACCTGCGGCTCGCTGCTCTTTTGGAAGCACAATGAACTGGAGACGATCTCCATCATGGCCGGATCCTTCGAGAGGCCAAGCGGCCTCTCGGCGGAAAGCCACATCTTCGTCGGCGACAAGGGCGATTATTATTCGATCGAGGATGGGTTGCCGCAGTTCGAGAAATCGACGCCGTCGATAAAGGTCGCGGACGGATGAATTTTGCGGCGGCTGCCTTATTCCCTTGATCCCGCCATTGCGATATCCCCTGCCGGTGACTCGCAAAGGGGCAGAGGCATGCAGCGGCTGATCGATGCTTTCATCAATTCGGTGCGGGCTTTTCGCAAGCTGGCCGCCCACGAAAAGGCGTTCCAGCAGGAATTGCTGTTGCTTGCTCTTGCCTTGCCGGCCGGCTGGTTCATCTCGGTCTCCTGGCGCGGCTATGCCCTGCTGATCGGCGCGGTGCTGCTGCTGATCATGGTCGAAGTGCTCAACACCGGTATCGAGGCGGCCTGCGACGCGATCTCGCGCGAGTTCCATATCGACATCCAGCTTGCCAAGGATTGCGGCTCGCTGGCGGTGCTGATTTCGATCGTGATCGCCGGCGGCGTCTGGGGCGTCGCCCTCATCGAACGCCTTGTCGGCGCGCCGATCTGATCCTCGCGGATTGATCACGATCCCGCCCGGTTTTCCCTGGCGCGTTCGCGCTTCGCGAAGTGATGGCCTACCAACCAGGCGACCACGGCGATAACGATGCCGACCCCAAGGGCGATGAGCAGGCGCTCATGGCGAGCAAACGCCTGGCCCACAATGTGCTCCGCGCCGAGGCCGAAGACATAGCCGATGCCGCTGAACAGAGCCGCCCAGACCGCGGACGAGATGGCATTCAGGATGACGAAACGCGGCATGGACACGGTCGACAGGCCGGCGGCGATGCCGCCGACCAGGCGCATGCCGTAGATATAGCGGTTGGTCAGCACGAAAATGTTGGGATGGATGTTGAGCAGGCGGTAGGCGCGGCTGAAGCCCGGACGCCTGCGCAACAGTCTCACATAGCGATGTTCGGCGAAGCTGCGCCCCATGGTGAAGAAGAAGGTGTCGCCGGCGAAGGCGCCGACAAAGGCGGCGAGGAAAGTCTGCCACAACACGAAAAAATGCTGATGAGCGAAGAAGCCGCCGAGGATCGCGGCGCTTTCGCCTTCGGCGACGCAACCTAGGAAGACCGCGATCAGCCCGTATTGCTCGATGAGGTGGTGGATGGTCTCGCTCATTCTGTTGCGGACCGCGCGGACAGTTTCTCGTCGATACGCCTGATCTGCTCGGCCATGCGCAGGATTTCGTCACGCATGCCGATGATCTCGCTGTGGCGCAACTCGTCGAGCTTTTCATGCAGGGCCATGATCTCGATCTCGGCCTTCAGATTGACCTCGTAGTCATGCGCGGCGTCGATGCGGTCGCGCTCGGTCTGGCGGTTCTGCGACATCATGATCACCGGCGCCTGGATCGCCGCCAGCATCGACAGAACAAGGTTGAGGAATATGAAAGGGTAGGGGTCGAAGGCGTCGCGCGTGAGCAGCCAGGCATTGCCTACGGTCCAAATAACGAGAAAGGCAAGGAAGCCGAGGATGAACGACCAGGAGCCGCCGATCCTGGCGATGCTGTCGGCGACGCGGTCGCCATAGGTCTCGTGGAAGGCGACGGCCTTGTTGGTGTCGCGCGCGATGGTGGTGCGCTCGAGCGTCGACTGCAGCACGCGGCTCTCGAGCGGACCGAAACCGTCCGGCTTTCGCTTGAGCAAACGGTTCGCCATGTCCTCGACGATCTTGTTCATCTGCCTTCTCCTTCGGCCGGGCGTCGATAGAGGTAGAGGCTGCCCGGCCGGACGTGAAGTGCTAGATTGCGGCGAACAGGCGAGGAAAACGATGCTCGAATTCCAGAAAATCCATGCGCGCGCGGCAAAGCGCAAGGGCGGGGAGGCCGTGTTGGCGCTGATGCTCGGCCCGACGCCCGACAATACCGCGGTGGCGAAAATCCCTGACGACCGCATTCTCTCGACCATGGCCGAGCGCATTTTCGCCGCCGGCTTCGTGTGGCGCGTCATCGAACAGAAATGGCCGGGTTTCGAGGAAGCGTTCCTCGGCTTCGAGCCGAAGCGGCTCTTGTTCCAGCCGGACGATTTCTGGCACGAGCTGGCGTCCGACAGCCGCATCGTGCGCAATCCGCAGAAGATCAAATCGGTGCGCGACAATGCCGCTTTCGTCGATCGCGTCTCGAAGGAGAATGGCGGCTTCGGCAAATTCATCGCCTCCTGGCCCGCGGACGATCAGGTCGGCCTGACCGCTTATCTGGCCAAGCATGGCAGCCGGCTCGGCGGCAACACCGGACAGTATTTTCTGCGCTGGATGGAATGGGACACGTTTGTCGTCTCCACCGACATGGCGGCGGCTTTGCGCGACGCCGGCCTCGATATCGCCGAAAACCCGACCTCGAAGCGGGATCTCGACAAAATCCAGGCACAGATCAACCGATGGTCGGCCGAGACCGGCCTGCCGCGCCGCCACATCTCGCGCATCCTGGCGATGTCGATCGGCGAGAACCGGTCGGCAGAGGCGTTGCGCGAGTACATGGGCGATTAGCCTGAGCGCATTCGTGCGCACCTTGGATTGGCACAAGCAATCGCCATTGCGGGGCGATTTCAGCCACGCTAAATCCGTTCCATGACCAAGACCGCTCCCGACATCCTGCGCATCGCCGTCGCCCAGCTCAACCCGACCGTCGGCGACGTCGCCGGCAATCTGGCCAAAGCGCGCGAGGCGAGGGCGGACGCGGCGCGCCAGGGCGCCGATCTGGTGCTCTACACCGAGCTCTTCCTCGCCGGTTATCCGCCGGAAGACCTGGTGCTGAAGCCGTCCTTCCTGAAGGCCTGCGAGAAGGCGGCGCAGGATTTCGCCAAGGACACGGCCGACGGCGGCCCCGGCGTCATCATCGGCACGCCGCTGAAGCGCAAGACCGGCACGCATAATTCCATCGTCTTCGCCGACGGTGGCAAGATCATCGCCGAGCGCTACAAGCTCGATCTGCCGAACTATGGCGAGTTCGACGAGAAGCGCGTGTTCCAGGCCGGACCGGAGCTGCAGGGGCCGGTCAATTTCCGCGGCGTGCGCATCGGCGTTCCGATCTGCGAGGACATCTGGGGCGACATCGCTGTCTGCGAGACGTTGGCCGAGAGCGGCGCCGAGATCCTGCTGGTGCCGAACGGCTCGCCCTATTACCGCGCCAAGATCGACGTCCGCCACCAGATCGTCATCAGGCAGGTCATCGAAACCGGCTTGCCGATGATCTACGCCAACCAGCTCGGCGGACAGGACGAGCTGATCTTCGACGGCGCGTCGTTTGCAATAGGTTCCGACAAGACGCTCGCCTTCCAGATGAGCCAGTTCGAGGACGCGGTCGACGTCACCACCTGGAAAAGAAAGGGAGACAGCTGGGTCTGCTCGGAAGGTCCTATGTCGAAGATCCCCGAGCGCGAAGAGGCCGATTATCGCGCCTGCATGCTCGGCCTGCGCGACTACGTCAACAAGAACGGTTTCAAGAACGTCGTGCTCGGTCTCTCCGGCGGCATCGACTCCGCGATCTGCGCGGCTTTGGCCGTCGATGCGCTGGGCGAAGAGCGGTTGCGGACCGTCATGATGCCCTACCGCTATACGTCGAAGGATTCGCTGAAGGACGCCGAGGACTGCGCCAGAGCGCTCGGCTGCCGCTACGACATCGTGCCGATCTCCGAGCCGGTCGAAGGCTTCAAGCACGCGCTGACCCAGCTCTTCGAAGGCACCCAGGAAGGCATCACCGAGGAGAACCTGCAGAGCCGCGCCCGCGGCACGATCCTGATGGCGATCTCCAATAAGTTCGGCTCGATGGTGGTCACCACCGGCAACAAGAGCGAGATGTCGGTCGGCTACGCCACGCTTTACGGCGACATGAACGGCGGCTTCAACCCGATCAAGGATCTCTACAAGATGCAGGTCTATGCGCTGTCGCGCTGGCGCAATTCGCACGTGCCGCCGGGCGCGCTCGGACCCTCTGGCGAGGTCATCCCGAACAACATCATCGACAAGGCGCCGTCGGCGGAGCTGCGCGAGAACCAGACCGACCAGGATTCGCTGCCGCCCTATCCGGTGCTGGACGACATTCTGGAATGCCTGGTGGAGAACGAGATGAGCGTCGACGACATCGTCGCGCGCGGCCACGACCGGGCCACGGTGGCACGCGTCGAGCACCTGCTCTACATCGCCGAATACAAACGCCGCCAGGCGGCGCCCGGCGTCAAGATCACACGGAAGAATTTCGGCCGCGACCGCCGCTATCCGATCACCAACCGGTTCCGGGATCGCGGCTAGTCCGCGAGATTGCGCCGCGCATGCAGGATATCGAAATCAGCTTCGACCTGTCGCGGATCGATTTCCGGGCGACCTCCGACCAGCTCATGCAAAGCTATTGGGGAGCGTCGCGAACCGACGAGGCGAACCGTCGCGCCTTCGACAATTCGCTTTGCGTCGGCGCCTATCTCGACGGCAGGCAGGCCGGCTTCGCCCGCGCGATCACCGACTACACGGTCTTTGCCTATCTTGCCGACGTCATCGTCTGGCCGGAGCGTCGTGGGCATGGCATCGGCAAACGGCTTGTGCAGGCACTGCTAGATCATCCCGATATGAAGACGGTTTCTCATTGGAGCCTCACGACCAGCGACGCTCACAGCCTCTACCAGAAGTTCGGATTCCGGGCGGAAGGGCGCTACATGCGACTGGATCGCTCACCCGCTGCCTGAGGCCTGGCCACAACCCGCCGTTGTTGCAAATTCGTCTCAGTGCTTGGACCAGATGCCATTTCCGTGACGGGCTGACTTGGCGATCGGCTGATGCCTCCCTATAAGGGCGTTTCCGCGATTCCCTTCCGGGAGGACCGTATGGCAGGATTTGACATCGTTACGCGAGGCCGCGAGGCCTAGGTCGGCGCCGGCGCTCCGAGGGTTTCTCGGAGAGCCAGGAACAGGCGTTTGCCGCTGCCGGTCGCCGCCTTCGGGCGGGCGGCCTACCATACTGAACCTCCCGCTTTCAGAGACGCCGCAACGCGCGGACGCGGGTTTCCAATTTGATTTTACCGGGACCGGGCTCGTTTGCGCCCGTTTGACATCATGGCTCGTTTCAAGATCGATCTGCGCGCGAGCGCCTTTCGCAGTGTGCTTGGTTTTACGTTCAGTCACTGGCGCCACCAGCCGTGGCGGCTTTCGCTCATCATGGGCGCCTTCCTGCTCTCGACGCTCGCCGACGTGCTGACACCCTTTTATTCAGGCCGCCTGGTCGATGCGGTGGCCAGCGGCGCCGGAACCGACGCAGTCGCCTGGAATGCGGCGATGACGGCGTTCTCGACCCTGATGGCGCTGGCGCTGGCAGGCGTCGTGCTGCGCAATGCCGCCTTCCTGTGGATCGTCGAGCTGACGCTGAAGATGATGTCGGACATTGCCGCCGATGCCTTCCATCGGGTGCAGCGCTTCTCGACGGATTGGCACGCCAACAGCTTTGCCGGATCGACGGTGCGCAAGATAACGCGCGGCATGTGGGCGCTGGACCTGCTCAACGACACGATCCTGATCGCGCTTCTGCCGTCGGTCGTCATGCTCGTCGGTTCGACGCTGCTGCTCGGCTGGTTCTGGCCGCTGATGGGGGCTGTGGTGGCCGCCGGTTCGGTGCTGTTCATCGCGGTCACGGCGATGCTGTCGCTCGGCTATGTCGCGCCTGCCGCGCGGCTCGCCAACAGCTGGGACACGCGGCTGGGCGGCTCGTTGGCTGACGCGGTGAGCTGCAATGCCGTCGTCAAGGGCTTCGGCGCGGAGGCGCGCGAGGAAGCGCGGCTGGCGCGCGTAGTCGCCAAATGGCGCCTGCGCACCGGACGCACCTGGATGCGCGGCACCGCCAACGGTACCACGCAAGGGGCGCTGCTGCTCCTGATGCGTGCGGCGGTGATCGGTCTTGCTCTGATGTTGTGGGCCTGGGGCCAGGCAAGCGCCGGCGACGTCGCCTTCGTGCTGACCTCGTTCTTCGTGCTGCAGGGCTATCTGCGCGACATCGGCACGCATATCCGCAACCTGCAGCGCTCGATCAACGACATGGAGGAACTGGTCGACTTCCAGTCCGAGCCGCTCGGTATCGAGGACCGCCCCCGGTTCTCAGCCAATCCGGATCACCGATGGGCACATTGCCTTCGACAAAGTGACGTTCCACTATGGCAGTCACCTTCTGCCGCTCTATCGCGATTTCTCGGTCGATATCGGGGCCGGCGAGCGTGTCGGACTGGTCGGGCATTCGGGCTCGGGCAAGACGACCTTCGTCAAGCTGATCCAGCGGCTTTATGACGTGAATGCCGGGCGGATTCTGATCGACGGCCAGGATATCTCGCAGGTCGAGCAGGCGTCGCTGCGCGGCCAGATCGCCATCGTCCAGCAGGAGCCGATCCTGTTCCACCGCTCGCTTGCCGAGAACATCGCCTATGCCAGGCCCGGCGCCAGCCAGGCCGAGATCGAGCATGCGGCCAAACTCGCCAGCGCGCATGATTTCATCACCAACCTGCCCAAGGGCTATGGAACCCTGGTCGGCGAGCGTGGCGTGAAATTGTCGGGCGGCGAGCGTCAGCGCGTGGCGATCGCCCGCGCCTTTCTGGCCGACGCGCGCATCCTGATCCTGGACGAGGCGACGTCGAGCCTGGATTCGGAATCGGAAGTGCTGATCCAGAGGGCGATGGAGCGGTTGATGATCGGGCGCACGACCCTGGTGATCGCGCACCGGCTCTCGACGGTGCGGGCGCTCGACCGGCTGCTGGTCTTCGATCGCGGGCGTATCGCCGAGGAAGGTTCGCATGACGACCTGATCCGGCTGAACGCCGGCATCTACCGGCGGCTGTTCGAGCGTCAGGCGCTCGAATTGACCAAGGGCCTCGTGGCCTGAGGAAAGGGGACTGCGCCCGGCCCCGGCCGGGCGCAGCCGGAGCATCGTCTTCGGAGCGATCCGCCTGCCAACTCGACTGTTACAACCGCCTTCACGTTATGCGGATATGGCTGCATAATGTTCTATTCAATTTTCTTTCTATACATTGAATATTTTAGTAGTTGCTCTCTTAAATTTGATCGTCTCGCGCTTTTTGAAGCAACATTCGTCGTATATTTACAGAAAAGCAAATCGGATGCGATAGGCGCTGGCCTCCAGGATTTTTTGTTTCTGTAGGAATGCCGGTTGAACGGAGATTTTCTTTGGGAAACATGACCGGCCCGGGAAAGGTGGCCGCGCCGTCGACGCTGGAGTCCCAGCATGGCTCGGTTCGGCCTTTGGCCGCCGGGGATCTCGAGCACGTCGCCGCGCTATTCCTGATGAAGTTCCGCCATCGTCGCCTCCAGCGCGATCGCGCGATCGCGCAGACGGCCGACTACATGAGGGAGCTTTACCTTGATGGGGATGAGAGCAAGGCTCTTGTCCAGATCGATCCGCAGGGCCGCCTAGGTGGCTTCATGGGCGTTCTGAAAGCCCGCTACGAGCTCAACGGAAGCGCATTGAACGCGGCCATCATCGGTCCCTTCATGACCGACTCAAATACCGATCACGGTTGGGCCGGGCCGCAATTGCTGCGTACCTTGCATCAAGGCGAATTCGATCTCTACCTGACCGACTCCGCCAATCGCACGTCCTTGGCCTTCGCGCGTCCGATGAAGTATCAGCTCCTGCCGGTGCACTGCCTGGAATGGACCTGTGTTTTCCAGCCGGGCGCCATGGCCGCCGCCGCGCTGCGCCGTAGATGGCCTGGGCTGCCCCGCCTTGCGCTCGATCCCTGCGTGAGAGCATTCGACGCTCTTGCAAGAAGAAGGTTCGAGCCATCGGCCCAGCACTCGTCTTCCCAACGGATCCACCGGGAGCCGATCGATGCGGTCCGATTTGCGGAGCGACTGCCAATCCTCATGACCGATTTCTCCCTGCGCCCGAGTTGGAAGGAGGGCGAGTTGCCGCGGCTGCTTGCGCTGGCGGCCGAGAAACGAGCCGACGGGCCACTCCATTTCGGTGGGACCTACGACGAAACGGGCAAGATGCTGGGCTGCTACGCTTTTTATGGCCAAGCCGGCGGCGTCGCGAACCTGCTGCAAATCCAGGCATCCGGATCCCACTGGGGCGCGACGCTGGATGCTCTCATCGCGGCGGCGCGGGATATGGGTTGCGTGGGCATTGCCGGGCAGTCCCAGAGCCGATTCATGCCGCAGCTCTTCGGCCACCAGCATGTGTTCTTCCGCTATGCCGGCGGAACGATGGTCCGCTCGCGCATTGCCGAGGTCGCGGAAGCGGTCCGCTCCGGCGACATCTTCATCGGTGGATTGATGGGCGATCGTTGGACCCGGCTCAGTTCCGATGATTTCGGCCGCGTCTGATGATCTTGCGATATGACGCCATTCCGGATGGAAGGCCACGGCGAAGTTAGTTCCCCAGAAGAGGGATTTTGACCCGTCGGCTCTGTTTGCGTTTGGCAGGGGCATGCGTTGGAGATTGGCCTAAACGCCCGTCGCGATCGTCATTCCAGGGCGAAGCAGGAGCGAAGCTCCGTCGCGAAGACCCTGGAATGACGAGGTTGGGGCGGCTTCGACAATCCCCGGCGTTTGCGCTGAAATCCTGCACAAGGCAACGACAGCCCTTCAAAATCCCTGTGTCGGGGAACTAGCCGCTTCACACTTTTCCTGAAATTGCTTTGAATCAGGCGAATTTGCGCGGCGCGGCGCAGAAGCTGGCGATGATTTGGCAAAGGTCGGGTTCGTTGACCATGCGGACGGCTTCGTTCGGGCCAACCCATTTGCGCGTTCGTGCGCGCTTCTCTTTCCAGCGATCCGCGACACGGTCGACATGCAGCGGAAAGACCAGGACCTCGCAAGGCACTTCCTCGCCGGAGGCGAGGACCTTGGCATAGAAATAGCGACCGGCTTCAAGATGCGATACCTTGCCGCGCAACCCGGCTTCCTCGCCTGCTTCACGGGCAGCCGCCTCGCAAAGCGGCTCCCTGGCCTCCGGCCAGCCCTTGGGCAGCACCCAGCGCCCGGTGTCGCGGCTGGTGATCAGCATGATCTCGACGCCGTTCTCGCCCTCGCGCCACGGCAAGGCGGCAACCTGCAGGCGACAAGGCGCGACGCCGAAGAGCCGCCGGACTCTTTCGGCCATCTGGTTGTGCGTCGTTGGCCTCGTCAACATGGTAAGAAGCTGCCCCAAGCCTCCAGAATCGTTTTGCCACCTTACGAATCTTAGGACGAATTGTGGGCTTTAAAAGTAAAAAACTTCACTCCGCCGGAAAACCCCACCAGAAAAAGTCAGTCTCGCAAAGTAGTCGTGCCCGTCAACTCGACCACGCGACGCCGTTTGAGGCAGATTCTCTGGAAAATATGATGGCCGTTCAGCCGGCGTGATCGTCCGCGATCGGCTTCTGATAAGTGAAGCCCATGTCCCAGGGAAAGTAGATCCAGGTGTCCTGGCTGACCTCGGTGACGAACGTGTCGACCAGCGGCCGGCCCTTCGGCTTGGCATAGACGGTGGCGAAATGCGCCTTGGGCATCATGGCGCGCACGATACCGGCGGTCTTGCCGGTATCGGTCAGGTCGTCGATGATGAGCACGCCGGCCCCGTCATCGGCGAGCAGCGGAGGCGAAATCTCCTTGAGGACCTGCAACTGACCCTGGCTGGTATAGTCATGATAGGAGGCGACGCACACCGTCTCGATGACGCGGATGCCGAGCTCGCGCGCGATGATGGCCGCGGGCACCAGGCCGCCGCGGGTGATGCAGACGATTGCTTTCCACTGTCCCTTGTTGGCGCCGGACAGCCGCCAGGAAAGCGCGCGGGCATCGCGGTGGAACTGGTCCCAGGAGACGGGAAAGGCTTTTTCGGGAAGGGACATGGTTCGCACTCCGCAAGGCGCGCCGTGGCGCGCAGAAACACTGGAATGCAGGCGGAATTAGCCGGAAAGCGCCAGGCTTGGCAAGGGCAGGGCCGGCGATGGCTGTGGACTCAGGAAATACACCCTAACGCGACAGGAAAGCCGCCACGTTCGTGGTGCGCAGCACCGTGCGGGTGACGCCGCCGAACAGAAGCTGGCGCAGCCAGGAGTGACTGTATGCGCCTAGCACCAGAAGATCGGCACCGGATTCTGCGATCCTGGCCTGAATCATGTCGTCGACCGAAGTGCCGCCGGATTTCTGCACGCAGACGCTGACATTGGCGCCGTGGCGAGACAGCGCCGCGGCGATCTCAGCGCCGGCGGCTTCCGGAGATTCATCCAGCGTCTCCGGCGGATCGATGACGAGAATGTCGGTCTTGTCGGCCTCGGCGATGAAGGGCAGGGCATCGAACGCGGCGCGGGCCGCTTCCTTGCTGCCGTTCCAGGCAAGCAGCACACGTCTGAAGGTGGTGACCAGCGGCCCGCCATGGGGCACGACCAGCACCGGCCGGCCGGCGTCGTAGACCAGCGTGTCGACGTCGGCGCTCGGGTCGCCGCCGGCATCGCGCTGCGCGGCGATGATCAGATCGGCGGCGCGCACGCTCGATATGCCGGTCAGCGCGCTGTCGCCGGAGAAGCTCTCCAGGCTTCGCCATTCGAAGGACAGGCCGGATTCCTCGATCCGCTGCAGGAAATAGGCCTGCAATTTGTCGGCGCGTTCCTTGTTCATCTCGGCCGAGACCTGCAGGAATTCGGTATCCGGGAAGCCGGTGGCCGACGTGTAGGGCACGGGAAGCGCCTCGGCATGGATGCCGACGAGGTGGCTCTCGAACCTGTCGGCAAGCGGAATGGCGCAATCGAGCACGCGCTCGGCGTCCTGTTCGTTCTGCAAAATGGCGACGATTGTCTTGAAGCGCATGGCCGGTCCCTCATTGTCTTGCCTGTGCATCCGCGCGGCAAAGGGAACGCCTCAGCGCGTTGACTGGTTCCAGCCGAACCGCCGGGTCAGCCCGCCTCCGCGAACCTCGCCACCATCGCCTCGACGTCCTTGCGGGCAGCCTCGAGGGCTTCCTCGCTGCGGGCGCGGACGACGAGCTCGGTCCAGAACTTGCCGTCGCCATATTTGGGGTACGAGCCGATGATGGTGTCGGGATGCGCTTTTTGGATATCGGCCAGCGGCCCGCCGATCAGGCCTTCGCCGAACGGGCAATGCACGGTGGCCGACAGCATTTTTGTGCCGGCCTTGAGCGTCGGCACCACATTGTCGAGCATGGCCTGGAAGATCGACGGCACGCCGGCCATGACATGGACGTTGCCGATGCGGAAGCCCGGCGCGACGGAGACCGGATTGTCGATGTGGTCGGCGCCGCGCGGCATGCGCGCCATGCGCTTGCGCGCTTCGGTGAATTCGATGCCGCGCCCGGCATAGCTTGCCTCGAGCAGCGCGTAGGCCTTGGCGTCGTATTCGCAGGGCACGCCGAAGGCCTTGGCGATGGAGTCGGCGGTGATATCGTCATGCGTCGGGCCGATGCCGCCGGTCGTAAAGACATAGGTATAGCGGACGCGCACGGCATTCACCGCGGCAACGATCTCGTCCTCCTCGTCGGGGACGATGCGCACTTCCTTCAGGTCGATGCCGATCGCGGTCATGATATCGGCGAGGTGGCCGATGTTCTTGTCCTTGGTGCGGCCGGAGAGGATTTCGTCGCCGATGACGAGCATGGCGGCGGTGACGATTTCAGGCATAGCGGGCTCCGGCGCAAAAGGTCGCCTGAGATAACGCGGCCGGCGGTCGGCCGCAATGTGAAAGCCGGATATCCGCTTGTGGCGGCGGCCGTTGCGGATATGGTGCGGTCGGTCGGCCTGGGGTGAAAGCATGCTGATATGGGTTGTCTCGTGGCTGGTTGCCGGCTTGCTCGTTGCGGTGGCCATCGTCGTGCTTGCCCTGATGGTTGCGACCTGGCGGATCGCGGCAAAGGCCGAGAGACTGGTGCCGGCTTGCGGGAAATTCGTCGAGATCGACGGCAACCGCATCCACTATGTGGAAGAGGGCGACGGCAGGCCGATCGTCTTTGTGCACGGGCTCGGCGCCCAACTCCACCATTTCCGCCACACGCTGTTCGGGCGCTTCGGCGCCGGCTACCGGCTGATCGCGCTCGACCGGCCGGGCTCCGGCTATTCGGTTCGAGCAAGCGGCGCCACCGGCCGGCTGCCCGAACAGGCGGACATCGTGCGGCGCTTCATCGAGGAATTGCGCCTGGAGCGGCCTTTGGTCGTCGGCCATTCGCTCGGTGGGGCCATCGCGCTTGCGCTTGCGACCGGGCATCCGACAGCGATTTCCGGCATTGCGCTGCTCTCGCCGCTGACGCATCTGGAAGCGACGGGTCGTCAGGGATTTGACCTGCTCTATGTTCCGTCCCGGCTGCTGCGCCGCGCCCTGGCCCATACGGTGGCGATACCGGTCAGCCTTCGCTACGCGCAGCCGACGCTGCGGTTCATTTTCGCGCCGCAAGCGGTTCCCGCGGACTACATGATCGGCGGCGGCGGATGGCTCGGCTTGCGTCCGTCCCACTATTTCGCCACATCTACCGATGTCGTGGCCGTGGAGCGGGACCTTGACCAGATCGAAAAGCGTTACCGCGACATAGCGATACCGGCAGGCATTCTGTTCGGCACCGGCGACCGGGTGATCGCCGAGGCCGTGCATGGCGAACCGATGCTGGACAAGATCGGGGGCCTCGACTTCGAACGGGTCGAAGGTCTCGGCCACATGCCGCAATTTGCGGACCCCGAACGGGTCGTCGGCTTTATCCAGCGTATCGCCGAGCGCGCCTTCGCCAAGGTGGATTGATTTCGGCCGGCGGCTACAGCAATGCCTCGCGGCTCTTCACGCGGCGTCACGCAAAAGTGTCGGACATTCTGTCCCACCCGGAATTTCCAGGGGAACCTTCCCACCCAACCCAGGGTTTCGTTTTTGTCGCTGTGGGGCTGCGGTCCCACGAACTTTGCGATCAAGAGAATGGAGAAATCCGATGCTTACAAGACTTATTGCAGCTTCGGCGCTGGTGCTGGCCATGGGTGGCGCGGCCATGGCGCAGTCATCAGATGACTGGTGGTGGTGGCACCGCGACCATCGTCCCGACGTAAGCGAGCAGGTGGATCCCTATACCACAGGCAGCATCAACGGAAGCTCCGGGCTGGCCACCTACGGCAGCACCGGTGCTATCGGGCCATGCGCCGACACCACACCCGGTCCGGATGCCAACTCGCAACAGAACGTCAACGACCATTATTGCGGAAAGTAGCGCCGCATAGCCACCGGCGGCCGGCATGAAGCCCATAGGGCTTTGCCGGTCGCGGGGCGGTTCCTTAGTCGGAGACTTCGGTCTGCGGCCGGTCGCGGCCGTCGGCAAGCTCGTCATGCCACGTGCCTTCGGCGTCCTCATATTGGATGCCGTCGGTGGTACCGGCGACCTGCTGCTCGGACGAGGCGATCTCGGCGGCGCGCAGCGCCTCTTGGTGCGTGCGGAAAGTCTCGGAAAACGTTGAGCCGACCTTGTAGGCCCAGCCGCCATCATGCTCGACGATCTTGTAAGTCAGCTTCGCCATGGAATCCTCCGGTTAAGAAGCATGCTCAGTGCAGCTTTCCGTCGGGCAGCCTGTCGTCGGGAACCAGAACTTCCGATTCCCTGGCGGCCTCGACGAGGGCGCGACGTGCGTCCGCTGTCGAACGATAACCTTCTAGCGCTTTGAGGCAAGTGTCGAGAGCATCACGATGGCGATCGCCGCGATTGAGCGGCCAAACGGTCATCAGGCACTCGGCGGCCTCGCGGGTGCTGCTTATATGGCGGTATTTGCCGACATGGCCGAGTTCGACCACCACCGGCTTTTCAAAGGGTTTGTTGTCCATCATGGCCGCCAACGTAAAGCGGCCAAATTGGTTGCAGTTGTGACGAGGACCCTGCGCCCAAACGTCTCAGGACCCTGGCGATTTCCGGTTTTGTTTTGACGCAATTCCGCAGGGAAGGCCACGGCGAAACCGCCGAGCCTGACCGTGTCGCACTTTTCCTGGAATTGCTTTAGCCGACGGCCTTCATCCAATGCCGCATCGTCGTGACCGAGCGCGCCAGTTGCGGCGCCGGATGGATTTCCTCGCCGAACGCCGCCGCCGCGCGCCAGCCCCAGCGCGGGTCGGCGAGGAATGCACGCGCCAGCGCCACCATGTCGGCACGACCGTCGGCAACGATCGCCTCGGCCTGGCTAGGGTCGTCGATCAGTCCCACGGCGCGCGTCGGGATGCCGGCGCCCTTGCGCACGGCTTCCGCCAGATGCACCTGGTAGCCGGGGCCGGGCGGCACCTGCTGCAGGGGCGAATTGCCGCCGCTGGAGCAGCACAAATAGGCGACGCCCTCGGCCTTCAGCGCCTTGGCCACCTCGATCGCGTCCTCGATGTCGAAACCGCCTGCGACCCATTCCTTCACCGAAAGGCGCGCCCCCAGCATCATGGACGGGGCGGCCTTCCTCACGGCCCTTGCGATTTCGACCACGAAGCGCATGCGGTTTTCCAGCGACCCGCCCCAGCGGTCGGTGCGCTGGTTGGAGAGCGGCGAGAGGAACTGGAAGATCAGATAGCCATGCGCGGCGTGCAGCTCGGCAAAGTCGAAGCCGGCGCGCTCGGCGCGCACGGCCGACTGCGCAAAACGCGCAATGAGTTCCAGGATCTCGTCATCCTCCAGCGCATGCGGCACATTCCAGCCCGTGTCATAGGCGATGGCGGAGGCCGAAACCGTCTGCCAGGGGTCTTCGCCAGGCTGCAGCGGACCGCCGCCTTCCCAAGGTTTGCGGTTGGAGGCCTTGCGGCCGGCATGAGCGAGCTGGACGCCGAATTTCGTGCCGGGCGCGGCGACGCGCCTGGCGGCGTCGAGCGTGCGCTTGGCGGCCGCCTCGTTGTCGTCGGAATAAAGCCCGAGGCAGCCGTGCGTGATGCGCCCGCGCCGCTCGACATCGGTCATCTCGACGGTAACCATGCCCGCGCCCGACATTGCCAGGTTCATCCAATGATAGAGATGCCAGTCGCTGGCCGAGCCGTCCTCGGCCGAATACTGGCACATGGGGGCGACCGCGATGCGGTTGGAGAAGGTGAGGCCGCCGAGGGTGATCGGCTGGAAAAGCGATGACGTCATGAAACGGGCTCCTGGGAAGATACCGCTATCTAGGCAGTCGCGGCGCGTCGCGCCAGACACGAGCCGGTGAAACGCCCGCTGGACCAGTCGGTTTCGAGGCCAATTGGTTTCCTGGATTGCGTGCGTCACCTTTCATCGTTACCCCTTTGCCGCGAATACGGAGATCGTCATGGAAGATCGCGTTCGCATCCGTTCCGAGGAGGTCCTTTCGGACGACTGGGCGGTGCTGAAGAAGACAGTGCTCGACTATCGCCGCCGCGACGGGCGATGGGAGACACAGACCCGCCAGACCTACGATCGCGGCGACGGCGCGGTGATCCTGCCCTTCGATCCGCAGCGCTCGACCGTGCTCCTGGTGCGGCAGTTCCGGTTCCCGGCTTACGCCGTGGGCCATCGCGAGCCGCTGATCGAGGCCTGCGCCGGGCTGCTCGACGAAAACGACCCCGAAACCGCCATCCGCAAGGAAGCGGAGGAGGAGCTGGGCTACCACCTGAAGGATGTCGAGCGGCTGTTTTCGCCGTTCATGAGCCCGGGCAGCGTGACGGAACGGCTCTGGTTCTTCACCGCGCGCTATTCGCCGGCCGACCGCATTTCCGACGGCGGCGGTTCACCGGAGGAAGGCGAGGACATCGAGGTTCTGGAAATGCCATTGGACGAGGCGCTGGCCGGTATCGCCGACGGCCGCATCGTCGACGCCAAGACGATCATCCTGATCCAGCATCTGAAGCTCAATCCGATCAAGGTTTGACTCTGTCTCGGCTGCGATGCTTCGGCGTTCGGTGGCCTGCCACCCGAAGCTCGAATAGCGAGGGGTGGTGCGGACGACGGGAATCGAACCCGTACGATCAGAGATCGAGGGATTTTAAGTCCCTTGCGTCTACCAATTCCGCCACGTCCGCAGGCGTGCCCCTTTTCAAATGCCTGATATGAGCCGTCAAGCGATGTTTCCGATCGTCCGCAGTTTGCGCGGGCGGCCATCGCGCAGGTTTAATATTAGTGATGTTTAAAATACAAAGCTCTCCAAACCGATCTCATTAGCGTTTGTCTGCGAGCATGTGGCCGGCTTTGATGGTGGAACCATGCGTGGGGCGGGCTGGATCAGAGGGCTACGGGAGGCGGAGGCGCGGCAGCTGCGCTCCGAGATCGATCGGCTCGAGCGGGGACTGATCGAGGCCGCCAATTCGAAGGCCAAATGGAACCTGCATGAAGTCGCGCACACGCTGCGCTGGCAAAAAGCGCGGCTGCGGCGGCTGGAGGAATGCCTCGAGGCGATGCCGGAGGGAAAGACCGTCTCGCGCCGATCCTGACCGGTCGCCCGCAACCTTTCGGCGAAGCATATCAGCCATGTTCGTCCGCAAGGTGGCAAAGTGGCGCGATCGCGGAATTACGGATTGCTGAAGGAGCGCTAGGTTTGGCCACGCGGCGGATCGATCCGCCGAGGCCGGCGTCTATCAGGCCCCTACCCATTCCCCCGCCCCCTGCGGGCGCCGGCCACCTGAATTTTCAAGAGATGCGGGAGGGGTGTTCCGCATCGTCGCGGCGCCGCAAGCCTCAGAACTTATAGCTGAAATTCACGCCAAGCGTCTGCAGCTTCACGTCCTGATCGCGGTCGGCGAAGGTGTCCGGCGCATCGAAATGCTCCTTGCCGAAATCGTAGTAGCGGTATTGCGCGCCGACGACGACATTGTTGGTCAAGGCATAGTCGACGCCGGCGCCGAGGGTCCAGCCGGTGCTGGTGCGGGTTCGGGCAAAGGCCGAGCCTGCCGCCGCCTGGGAGGTTTCGATGCCGGCGAAAGCGACGCCGCCGATGCCATAGATCAGCACGCGATCCATGGCGTAGCCGGCCTTGGCATTGATCGATCCGAACCACTTGACGTCGGTGCCGAATGTGTTTCCCGGCCCGGCGCCGGCGGTGCCGTCGATCGAGGCGTAGTTGAGATCGGCCTCGGCGCCGATCACAGCCTGGTCGAACTGCCAGAGCCCCGCGACATGGCCGCCGACGAAACCGCCGTCGATGTCGGGCTTCACCGAAAACGGGCCGCCATCGTCGCCGGTGATTTCGGACCGGCCCCAGCCATAGCCGGCCTGCATGCCGGCATAATAGCCGGTCCAGTCGAAGCCGGCTGCGGTCATCGGCAGATCGCTACCCAGATCCGCCGCCCGGGCAGATCCGGACAGCAGGGCAAGAAAGCCAGCACTGGCGAACGTCAGTCGACGCATCGAGCGCTCCGAAATGGCGGTTTCGAACAACTCCTCGCAACAGACTAGCTCCATTCGCCACGAAACGGAATTGCATCTCTGCAACAGTGGTTTACGACCTGACGCTCTGGCTCCGGACGCCGACATTTGCCAAAGTGGCCCATGCAGAGGACTCGCCGATGACGAACGCCAAGCCGACAAGCGCCGCAAAGCCAAAGCCGTGGACGGAGGTGGCGACACATCTGGTCGACGTCGCGATGGGCCGAAAGCCGGCCGATCTGGTCATCCGCAACGGTCGCTGGGTGAACGTCCATTCGGGCGAGATTATCCCCGGCACCGATATCGCGATCGCCGCCGGCCGTTTCGCTTATTGCGGGCCGAACGCCGGCCATGCCATCGGGCAAGGGACGAAGGTCGTCGATGCCGGCGGGCGCTATCTGGTGCCCGGCCTTTGCGACGCGCACATGCACGTCGAGAGCGGCATGGTGACGGTGACGGAGTTCTGCCGCGCGGTCATCCCGCACGGCACGACCTCGATGTTCATCGACCCGCACGAGATCGCCAATGTGCTTGGATTGCCGGGCGTGCGGCTGATGCATGACGAGGCGGTCGCGATGCCGATCAACGTGCATGTGCAGATGCCGTCCTGCGTGCCCTCGGCGCCGGGGCTGGAACATGCCGGCGCCGAATTGACGGTCGCCGACGTGGCCGAGGCCATGACCTGGGAAAACATCATCGGCCTCGGCGAGGTGATGAATTTCCCGGGCGTCGCCGCCAACGATCCGGTGATGTCGGGCGAGATCGCCGAGACGGTCAAGGCCGGCAAGACGGTCGGCGGGCATTATGCATCGCCTGATCTCGGCCTGCCGTTCCATGGCTATGTCGCGGGCGGGGCGGAGGACGACCATGAAGGCACGCGTGCCGAGGATGCGATCGCGCGTGTGCGCCAGGGCATGAAGGCGATGCTGAGGCTGGGGTCGGCCTGGTACGACGTCGCGGCGCAGATCAAGGCGGTGACGGAAGGCGGCATCGACCCGCGTAGCTTCATCCTGTGCACCGATGACAGCCATTCCGGCACGCTCGTGCATGAAGGCCATATGGACCGGGTGGTGCGGCACGCCATCAGCCAGGGCCTGAAGCCGGTGACGGCGATCCAGATGGCGACGCTCAACACCGCGCAGCATTTCAGGCTGGAGCGCGAGATCGGCTCCATCGCGCCCGGACGGCTGGCCGATCTGCTGATCGTTTCGGACCTTGCCCAGATGACCATAGATGAAGTCTATGCCCGCGGTGTCCGGCTGGCGAAGGGCGGCAAGCTGGAGATCGACATTGCGGCCTATGACTATCCGCAATCGGCGAAGAATACGGTCAAGCTCGGCAAGAAGCTCGCGGCGAAGGACTTCGACATTCCCGCGCCGCAGGGCGCCAACGAGGTGCGGGCGCGGGTGATCGGCGTGATCGAGAACCAGGCGCCGACGCGCGCTCTGGAAGCCGACCTGCCGGTCGAGGACGGGCTGGTCGCCATGGATCGCCGCAACGACATCTGCCAGATCGCCCTGGTCGAGCGGCATCGCGGCACCGGCGGCGTCACCAACGCCTTCGTTTCCGGCTTCGGCTATGTGAAAGACTGCGCGATGGCGTCCAGCGTGGCGCATGACGCGCACCACATCATCGTCGTCGGCACCAACAAGGAGGACATGGCTTTGGCCGTCAACCGGCTGAGCGAGGTGGGCGGCGGCGTCGTGCTTTATTCCAAGGGCAAGGAACTGGCGCTGGTCGAGATGCCGATCGCCGGCCTGATGTCCGACGAACGCGCCGAGATCGTCGCGGCCAAAGCCGAGCAACTGACCGAGGCGATGCGCAAGGCCGGCTGCTCGCTCAACAACGCCTATATGCAGCACTCGCTGCTGGCGCTGGTGGTCATTCCGGAACTCAGGATATCGGACGTCGGCCTGGTCGACGTGACGACGTTCCAGAAGGTCGATCTTTTTATCTAGGGCAAGTCATCCGCCGGTGGCGATGGTCAGCACCTTGAACGGCGTAGTGATAACGACCTCGGCGACCGAGCCGACCGCCTTGCCGAGGCCCTGACCGATATTGTTGAGCTGCGCCGGGTCGGGCTCATCCGAAGCAAGCCCGGCCGGCGTGCGCAGCCGGTTGCCCAGCAGTTGCACCAGGATCGGGTTGTCGGCGAATTTGGCATGGTTCAGGCCGCCGTCGCCGCCCTTGGCCTGGGTCAGGTCGACGACCGTCACGCCATAATTGGCGAGATCGGCCGCGTTGCCGTAGTCGCCGACGCGCGGCTTGTCGCCGGAAATGAAGCTCGACAGCTTCAGCGCCCGGTCGTCGCCCGAAAGCAGGATGGCGAAAGGCTTGTCGGGCTTGCCGTAGCGGATCATCTGCTTCTTGAAGACATCGACGTCGATGTCGGGCGAGGCGAGGATGACGTAGCCGAGCTTGCCATTGAGATCGCGGTCGCTGGTGATGGCAAGCTGGCGCAGCGCCTCCATCGTCAGCCAGGTGCCCATCGAATGGGCGATGATATCGATGCTCTTGACCTTCGTCTTGGCAAGCATCCGCAGCGTCGCCTCGAGGTCGTCGCGCGCGGCGGTCGAACTGTCCTTGTCGTAGATGTAGCCGGTCGCCTTGGCGCTCGACGCCCATGAGAACAGCACCGGCGTACCCGGATATTTGGTGTCGTGCGCGATCTGCGTCAGCCGATAGATGCCGTCGTCAAAACCGTTGTTGAAGCCGTGCACGAACACCAAAGCGCGGTCGCCGCGCATGGAAATGTCGGCGCCGACCGCCTTGGCGAATTGCTGCGCGTCGCCATAGTGGACGACATCGGTGGCGGTGAACTGCTTGGCCGGGTTGGAGTCGGCCGAGCCCTTGGCGCGCTCGATCGCGCCGACCTGATGGATCTTCGGCACGGTGACGTCGACGCGGGCATAGAGGGTGGTCAGCGAACGGTCGCCGTCGAAGACCTGGCGCGGATCCTTGGTCGCCTGCTGGCGGGTCGTGGCGACGAAGATCTCGTGTGTGCCGGCTATGTCGGAGGCAGACGCCGCGACCGCCTTGCGGTTGAGCAGGTCGTGCGTGGGACCGGCGCAGCCGGCGAGGGCGAGCGTGAAGGCAAGGCCGACAACGATCTTCACATGCACAGTCACCCGGGATCCCCCAAGGGCGGCAACCTCTCTTGCTACTCCGATAAAGCCAGAGAGCGGCCGGGTCCAGTTCAAAGTCCCTGCGGGCGCGGAACCCGCGCGGATACGGTTACTGCGCGGCGAGTTGTCGGATTCGATCGGTCACATCGCGATCGCTGGCAAAACCGTCATCCTCGCGCAGACGCTGTCCGATCATCTGCACCATCATCGGATTGTCGGCGAATTTGGTGTGGTTGAAGCTGTCAGCGCCCTTGACCTTGGAAAGGTCGACCACGGTGACGCCGTAG
The DNA here is from genome assembly GCF_006439595.1 of Mesorhizobium sp. B3-1-9. Lineage (NCBI taxonomy): Bacteria > Pseudomonadati > Pseudomonadota > Alphaproteobacteria > Hyphomicrobiales > Phyllobacteriaceae > Mesorhizobium > Mesorhizobium sp. B3-1-9. Next base: position 349,300 of record NZ_VFTJ01000006.1, on the reverse strand, counting down.
GAGGCGAGATCGGCGGCATCCCGATAATCGCCGACGCGCGGCCGCGAGCCGGCGATCAGGCCGGAGAGCCTCAGCGCCCGGTCGTCGTCCGACAGGAGCAGGATGAAGGGCTTGTCCGGCTTGCCATAGCGGCGCATCTGGCTCTTGAAGACGTCGACATCGATGTCGGGCGAGGCGAGCACGACGTCGCCGAGCTTGCCGCTGAGATCGCGATCGCCGGTGATGGCGAGCTGGCGCAGCGTCTCCATCGTCACCCAGGTTCCCATCGAATGGGCGACGATGTCGATGCGCCGGGCGCCGGTCTGCGCCAGCATCCGCAACGTCACCTCCAGCTGGTCGCGGGCGGCGGCGGCGCTTTCCTTGTCATAGACATAGTCGGTGGTCTTGGCGCCGGAAGCCCAGGAGAACAGCACCGGCGTGCCCGGATAGCCGGAATCGTGGACGATCTGGGTCAGTCGGTAGACGGCGTCGTCGAAGCCGGTGTTGTAGCCGTGGACGAAAACCATGACGCGGCCGCCGCGGGCGTCGATGTCGGCGTTGAGGGCGCTGGCGAATTTCGGCTGCGTGTCGTAGCCGACGACTTCGGAGGCCATGAAATACTTCGTCGGGTCGTTCGACTTGCCGCGCGAACGGCGCTCGATCTGGCCGGTCTGGTGAATGGGGGGAACGGTGACGTTGACACGCGCATAGTTGAGCGTCGCCGAGCGTTCGCCGTCAAAAACCTTGTTCGGGTCGTCGGAGCGCTTGCGGGTCGTGGCGATGAAGATCGAGTGGTTGCCGGCGATCTCGGTCGCCGTCGTCGGCACGACGACGCTGCCCAGGATTTCCTGCGTCTGGTGGCCCGCGCAGCCTGCTATCAGCAGGGCAAAGGCAATGATCAGAATTGTCTTCAACCGCACGTCGACACTTTCACTGCAATTCCACCGCAGCCACAATTGGCCGTCCACCTCCGCGGAAATCTCCCGGACAGCCGAAGTGCGGCTAAAGTAAGTCGCATCCAGCGGAAATCCGCTCCGTGACGCGCGACCGTCATCGCAGTGTTGCGCGAAAGCCAAAAGGGCGGCAGGAAGGTCTGCCGGCACGGGACATGGCTGTCCTGGCGTACCGCCGAGACCAAATGAGGGACTTCTGTTGAACAGCTTCTCTTCTCGCGTCGCTGCTGCCGCCGAGGCGATCCGCGAAATCTTTCCGGAAACGCCGCTGCAGGAGAACGACTATCTGTCGAAGAAGACAGGCGCCCGCATCCTTTTGAAGCGCGAGGACCTGACGCCGGTGCGTTCCTACAAGATCAGGGGCGCCTTCAACTTCTTCCGCAAGGCGCTCGCCGCCGGCAACAATGCCGAACTGTTCGTCTGCGCCTCGGCAGGCAATCACGCCCAGGGCTTTGCCTTCGTCTGCCGCCATTTCGGCAAGAAGGGCGTCGTGTTCATGCCGGTGACGACGCCGCAGCAGAAGATCGACAAGACGCGGCTGTTCGGCGGCGATTTCGTCGAAATCAGGCTGGTCGGCGACTTCTTCGACGATTGCTATCGCGCCGCCTTCGAATTCACGGAGGCCGCCGGCGCGCATATGGTGCCGCCCTTCGACCACAAGGACATCATCGAGGGCCAGGCGACGGTCGCCTACGAGATCGCGTCCCAGATGCCGAGCGCCCGCGTGCCCGACATCGTCATGCTGCCGGTCGGCGGCGGCGGCCTGGCTGCCGGGGTGACGCATTATTTCGCCGACCAGCATCGCGATCCGCGCTTCGTGTTCTGCGAGCCGGCGGGCGCGCCAAGCCTGCGCGAGAGCCTTGCCGGCGGCAAGCGGGTCAAGCTCGCCAAGGTCGACAATTTCGTCGACGGCGCCGCGGTGGCCGAGATCGGCCGCGAGCCGTTGCGCCATCTCAAGGACTTCACCGCCGATGCCGTCCGCCTGGTCCCGGAGAACCGGCTCTGCGCCACCATGATCGAGATGCTCAATGTCGAGGGCGTCGTGCTGGAGCCGGCCGGAGCGCTGGCGATCGACGCGCTCAAGGATTTTTCGCGCAAGGAGATCAGGGGCAAGACCATCGTCGCTGTCGTCTCCGGCGGCAATTTCGATTTCGAGCGGCTGCCAGACGTAAAGGAGAGGGCGCTGCGCTTCGAGGGGCTGAAGAAGTATTTCATCATCCGCTTCCCGCAACGGCCGGGCGCGCTGCGCGATTTCCTCGAAATGCTCGGCCCCGACGACGACATCGCCCGCTTCGAGTATCTGAAAAAGTCGGCGCGCAATTTCGGTTCGGTGCTGATCGGCATCGAAACCAAGGACCGGCGCAATTTCGACCTGCTGAAAGCCAACTTCGACGCCGAAGGCGTGCAATATCAAGACATCACCGACAACGAGACGCTGGCGGGGTTCATCATATGAGCGCAAAGGGTACGGTTTTCGTTGCGCTGTTTTCCGGCATCAATGTCGGCGGCAACCGCATCGTCAAGATGGCGGAGCTCAAGGCCTTCTTCGAACGCCTCGGTTTCGCCGACGTCGCGAGCTATGTGCAGAGCGGCAATGTCGTGTTCCGGGCGAAGAAGGAGGATGCGACGACGCTGACCAGGGAGATCGAGGCGGCCTTCGAGAAGAAATGGGGCTTTCATTCGCGCATCATGGTGCGCGATGCCGGCTGGTTCGAGCGGCTGGTGAAGGACAATCCCTATCCCGAGGTCGCCGGCGAACCGACCAAGCTCCATGCCTATGCGTTGGAGCGCGAGCCGACCGCAGAGGAGACACAGCGGCTCTCCGACAAATGCACCGGCCCCGAACGCTTCGAGATCAAGGGCGACGTGCTTTACCTCCATGCGCCGGACGGGCTCGGCAAATCGGTCTTCGCCAATCTCATTGCGCGCACGCTGAAGGTGCCGGGCACGGCACGCAACTGGCGCAGTGTGATGGCGCTGCTCGAAATGGCCGGCAAGGCCGGCGGCTGACCAATCATTGTGCGCAATTCCGGACGGAAGGCTACGGCGAAGTCGCCGAGCCTAGCCGCGAAGCACTTTTCCTGGAATTGCTTCGGAACTTAAGCGGCCTTTTGCCAGTCGAAGCTCAATTCCTCGCGGAAGGCGAAGCGCTTGATATGGTCGGCGACGACGCTCTCCAGCCGCCCCAGCGAAGCTTCGTCGTCGGCGGCCAGAGCGATGTGCAGGGCCTTGTCGTCGGCGTCCATCACGGTGCGGCCGATCGAGAGCTGGATGGCGCCGTGCTGCGGGTCGAACTCGACCGGGAATTTATGCGACCAGTGCTTGCAGAGCTGCTGCAGGTAGCGGCTGGCATGTTCCGTGGCGACATCGGCGCGGCTGATCGGCATGAAATTCTCCTGACGGATGAAGAAACGCCAGCCTGGATGAGGCTGGCGCCAGTTGCAGATAGATAGGCAAGGCCTGGCGGAATGCCAGCGGTCCACCGTTTCGCCGAAACGGCGAACCGCTCTATCTCTTTGTTTTGACGCAATTGCGAACGGAAAACCGCCCACACTTTTCCTGGAATTGCTCTGGCGGTCGCCGGTCAAATCGGCGCCGGATCGCCCGCCTTACCAAGCCCCCGTGTTCGGCATCGAGGCCCATGGTTCGGCCTTGGCCTTGGCCGGGCCTTTCTGCAGCAGTTCGATCGAGATGCCGTCCGGCGAGCGGATAAACGCCATGTTGCCATCGCGCGGCGGACGATTGATGGTCACGCCATTGTCCATCAGCTTCTGGCAGGTGGCGTAGATGTCGTCGACCTCGTAGGCGAGATGGCCGAAATTGCGGCCGCCCTTATAGTCTTCCGGGTCCCAATTGTAGGTCAGCTCGACCAGCGGCGCCTTTTCATTGATGCCGCTCTGCTCGTCTTCCGACGCGGCGAGGAAGACAAGCGTGTAGCGGCCCTGCTCGTTCTCGTAGCGGCGCACCTCCTTCAGGCCGAGCTTATTGCAGTAGAAATCGAGCGACTGGTCGATATTGGCGACGCGGACCATTGTGTGCAGGTAACGCATGGCGGCTTCCTCAAAGTGTTGGGTTGCGGGGCACCATAGGGGCCGTCCGGGGAAAGGGCAATCGTCCGACAATAGCGGCGGCGCGATCGATTTCAGGCCTTGCGATTTCGGATTCCGGAAGCGCCGGCAAACGACATTTCAGCCTTTCCGGTGCTGAACGGTGAAAAAAGGCACGTCAGCCCTTGCACACCCCGGAAGTCGCAGTGTTAATCTCTTGGCAAGAATCAGTTGCGGTTCAGTTGAAAAGGGGGGCATTCTTATGGGGGAAAAAGCCTCTTTTACGAGGCGGGACGGAAGCCTTGACGACGCCTTGCAGCGGGACAATGGCGGCGACCCCGCCGAGCTTGTCGAAATCGCCGGCGCTATCAAATGGTTCGACGTGGCGAAGGGCTACGGCTTCATTCTTCCGGACGACGGCGTCTCGGGCGATATTCTCCTCCATGTGACTTGTCTTCGAAGGGACGGCTTCCAGACGGCGCTCGAGGGCGCGCGGGTCGTCTGCCTGGTCAAACAGGGCGAGCGCGGCTTGCAGGCTTTCCGCGTCCTTTCCATGGATGCCTCGACGGCTGTCCACCCGGCAGAGCAGGAACAGCGCACCCACGTTACCGTCAACCCGGAGAGCGGCCTCGAGCGGGCCTTGGTCAAGTGGTTCAATCGCACCAAGGGTTTCGGCTTCCTGACGAGGGGCGAGGAGACAGAAGATATCTTCGTCCACATGGAGACGCTGCGGCGCTACGGCATAACCGAGCTCCGGCCCGGGCAGGTCGTGCTCGTCCGCTTCGGACGCGGCGACAAAGGCCTTATGGCCGCCGAAATCCACCCCGATATGGGTACCTTGTCGGTCTCGCACTGAGGGCTTCTCGACGCAGTCGAAAAGTCCCTTTGCCGCGGCGCGACCATCTTGTCCGAAAACCGGTTCCACTTGTCCGGATCATGGTTTAGGACGAGCGTCTGGACGAGGTAACCCATGGCTCATCGCAATTGGCTGACCGCGGGCGTATTCTGCGCCGCGATCGTTTTCGCCGCCTATTTCATCGCTGCGAAGCCGAGTTCGGCGGATGCGATGCTGCTGCCGACCGACCGGACACCGCTTGTGGTGTCGACCGGTTCGGGCGAGCGTTCCTTCTCCATCGAGATCGCCGATACCTCGGCCGAACGCGAGGCGGGACTGATGTTTCGCCGGACCATGGCAGACGATCACGGTATGTTGTTCGTCTTCGAAAGAACGGATGAGGTGGACTTCTGGATGAAGAACACGCCAATGGCGCTCGACCTCATCTTCATCGGCCAGGACGGCAGGATCAAAGCCATCAAGCGCGGCGAGCCCGAATCCGAAGCGATCATCTCGCCGGGACAACCCGTGCGCTTCGTGCTTGAACTCAAGGCCGGCACAGCCGCCCGGGATGGCATCAAGGAAGGCGATCTATTGCGCCACCCGGCTATTGGCACTGGCGCCAACTGAAAAAGCAAATCTGCCGATGCAGTTCTTTTCCCATGACGGTTTCGAACTCGCCTATCTCGATCGCCAGCCGGCCTCGGGGCAGGGCGACCCCGTGCTGATGATCCACGGCTTTGCCTCCAGCCACTATGTCAACTGGGTCTCGCCGGGCTGGTTCAAGACGCTGAACGACGCCGGCTACCGGGCGATCGCCTTCGACCATCGCGGCCACGGCTCGTCGTCGAAGAGCTATGACGAGGCCGATTACACGCCAGAAAAGATGGCGTCCGACGCGGCCGCGCTGCTCGATCATCTCGGCATCGAGCGCGCGCATGTCATGGGCTATTCGATGGGCGCGCGCGTTTCGGCTTTCCTGGCGCTCTCCGATCCGGAGAAGGTGGCCACGCTGGTGTTCGGCGGCCTCGGCATCGGCATGGTCGACGGCGTCGGCGATTGGGATCCGATCGCGGCCGCCCTGCTGGCGGAAGACCCCTCCCAGACCACGCATCCGCGCGGCCGCTCGTTCCGCGCCTTCGCCGACCAGACGCGCAGCGACCGCCGCGCGCTCGCGGCTTGCATCGCCAAGTCGCGCGAGCTGCTCAGCGAGGACGACATGGCCCGCATCGCCCAGCCGACGCTGATCGCCGTCGGCACGAAGGACGACATCGGCGGCTCGCCCGACGAACTCGCAGCCCTGATGCCGAACGCAAGGGCCTTTCACATCGAGGGCCGCGACCACATGCTCGCCGTCGGCGACAAGAGCTTCAAGCAGCGCGTGCTCGAGTTCTACGCCGAAAACCCGCTCTAAGCGCGGCGCTCCTCGGCTCACAATGGTCGATCTGCTCGTCACCTATATGGAGATGCCGGCGCCGCCTCAGGGCGCTCCGCTTGCGTCACCTTCGCCCGGCGCCATCGTGGCGCGCGAGAGTATCGGTCTTTCAAGCTATCTCCATCTCTACCGCGCGGTCGGCGGACCGGTGCAATGGGACCAGCGTCTGCGCATGCCGGAAGCGGAACTCGAAACGCTGCTCGCCGATGACGCCACGCATATCCATGTGCTGCGCGTCGATGGCGAAGCCGCTGGCTTCTGCGAATTCAACAATGTCGGCGAAGCGGCTATCGAGCTCGTTCATTTCGGACTGGTCCCGGCTTTTCAAGGAAAGCGATTGGGGCCGTTCCTGCTCGACCGGGCGTTGCGCTCGGCGTGGTCGCACGGGCCGCAAAGGCTTTGGCTTCACACCGATACCTATGATCATCCGGCTGCCCAGTCGGCTTACGGGCGCGCGGGATTCAGAGGCTACGCCGAGCGGGTCGAGACCTTTCCGGATTAGTCGGAAGGCGCTGCGCGCCTTTCCTGGAATCGCCCTAGCCGCGCGCTCTCCTGTCGGCGAGGGACCTCGCCATAACGCACAGCAGCTCGAACATCATCGTTGCGCCGGCCAGCGCCGTCATGCCGGCAAGATCGAACGGAGGCGCGACCTCGACGACATCGGCGCCGGCGAAATTCAATCCGTCCAGCAATCGAACCATCTCCTGCGCCTCGCGCGTCGTGAAGCCGCCGAGTTCCGGCGTTCCGGTACCGGGGGCCATGGACGGATCGACGCAATCGATGTCGAACGTCACATAGGTCGGGCTGTCGCCGACAAGATCGCGCGCTTCCTGCATGACGGAAGCGGCGCCGCGTCTGACGAACTCTTCCATATAGATGATGCGCACGCCCTGTGACGTTGCCCATTCATGCTCGCCAGGCTCGTAGATCGAGCCTCTGATGCCGATCTGGACAACCCGCTTGGGGTCGAGCAGCCCTTCCTCGATCGCGCGGCGGAAAGGCGTTCCGTGCGTATAGGGATTGTCGCCGAAGTAGCGATCGTTGGTGTCGGAATGCGCGTCGAAGTGAACCATGCCAACAGGCGCCTTGCGGGCCACGGCGCGCAGCACCGGCAGCGTTGTCAGATGGTCGCCACCGGCGGCCAGCGGCAGGGCACCGTCCGCCACGATCGCGGCAATGCCGTCCTCGATGCGCTTCAACCCGTCCAGCAGGTTGATGGGATTGACCGACAGATCGCCCACGTCGGCGACATTGGCGATGCTGAACGGTTCGGTTCCCGAGACGTGGTGGACGCGACGCATCAGGCTCGACTGGTTCCTGATTTCGCGCGGGCCGTGGCGGGCGCCGGCCCGGTTGGTCGTGCCGCCATCCCATGGAATCCCGACAAGGGCGATGTCCAGCCCTTTCGCGGTCGGTACGGCCGGCAGCCGCATGAAGGTGGAAAGCCCGGCAAATCGCGGTACCTGCGCGGCGTCGACGGGTTGGTGGAAGCTGTTTTCCATGCTGGCGGCCATCCGGAGCGGTTCACGTTCCGTAGTGATCGCAGGGCCTGGAATTCAGGCATAGGGGCAAAGCCCAGCGGGAGTATGGGCCTATCAGCGCTGGTCTTGCAGGGCTTGCAGGGAACGACCGAGATTTTCCCTCGCCTGCGCCTCGAACCGATCCCGAAACTCCGTCGTATAGAAGATGTGCTGGCGGGCCAGGAAGCTCTTGAGGACGGCGGCTCGACCGGCGCGCCACATCGGCTCCTCCACCCAGCCATATTCCCGCCGGACCGCCTTCTCATAGGCATCGAAGACCGCAGGTCTGGCGCCGAGGATCGCCAGATCCATGTCGAGCAAAAGAGCTGCATCGTTGAGCGCGTCCTCGTCGCGGAACGGCGGCAACTGGTGGGTGGCGGTGGCGTTGATCATGGCCGCGATGCAAGCGAGGCGATGGGGGTTGGCGCGCCCGGCGAGCCTTTTCTCGGCCAGTTCGGCGCTTTTTGCCTCATTATCCTTGGCGCGGCTGTCATAGATGGCGTCGTGGAACCAGATCGCCGCTTCGACGGCCTCCGGGTCATCAAGAAGGTGCCGGTATTCGCTTGCCAGCGCCAGCATCGCTTCGATGTGAGCCAAGCCGTGATAGTGGCGATCCGCAGCCTGGTAGAGCGCTGCAAGCTCGCTTTTCAGCGCTTCGTCGATCAAGGGTTCGTTTTCCATCGTCGCTTGAATCTGCGTGAACCATGTCCATTTGACAAAGCACTAAGGAAAATTGAGTTCAACCGTGGTATGATCTAGCCTATATGTGCCGCCGCAGAATGAGTAAGGCCGGAGAGCGTCGATGAACAGCATTACGATTGCCCGTCCCAGCATGGTGCAGCCGGTCGATCCGATCTGGCGGTCGATCCGCGACGAGGCGATGGAGGCGGTGAACCGCGATCCGCTGCTCGCGGCGTTCCTCTATTCGACCATCCTCAACCAGGAGAGCCTGGAAGAAGCGGTGATCCACCGACTTGCCGAACGGCTGGCGCATCAGGACATCGGTTCCGATCTCATCCGACAGACCTTCAAGGCGATGCTGGACGACGATCCGGAGTGGAGCACGACGGTTCGCGTCGACATCCAGGCCTATTACGACCGCGATCCGGCCTGCGACCGCTTCATCATGCCGGTTCTCTATTTCAAGGGTTTTCACGCGATCCAGACGCACCGGCTGGCGCATTGGCTGTGGAACCAGGGCCGCAGGGACTTCGCGCTCTATCTTCAGAGCCGTTCGTCCTCGGTATTCCAGACCGACATCAATCCAGCCGCCCGCATCGGCAAGGGCATCTTCCTCGACCATGCCACGGGCCTGGTCGTCGGCCAGACAGCCGTCATCGAGGACGACGTGTCGATCCTGCATGGGGTGACGCTGGGTGGCACTGGCAAGGCCAGTGGCGACCGCCATCCGAAGATCCGCCGCGGCGTGCTGATCGGCGCCGGCGCCAAGATCCTCGGCAATATCGAGATCGGCCATTGCTCCAAGATCGCCGCCGGCTCGGTCGTGCTGTCGCCCGTGCCGCACAACAAGACGGTCGCCGGCGTGCCCGCCCGGGTCGTGGGGGAAACCGGCTGCGACCAGCCTTCGCGGCAGATGGACCAGCTCCTGCCGTCGCAGAGCATGGACCACGTGGTCAGCTTCGACATCTGATTTCCGCCGTCGTCGGGAACCGCCGAAATCCGGCCGCCGGTTTTCGGCCGACCTGTCCTATGCAATTGTGCCGGCTTGCCTTTACATGGCCATTGTTGGCGTGTCAGAAGCGCCTTCCAACGCATGAGGCCGACATTTCGGAGAAGACTTTTGAAGCCTGACGAAATCAGAAAGCTGGACGCCTATTTCAAGCGCGTCTTCCAGAACCCCAAGCTGCAGGTCAAGGCGCGTCCGCGCAAGGAAGACTCGGCCGAGGTCTATGTCGGCGACGAGTTCCTGGGCATCGTCTTCAAGGATGAGGACGACGGCGACTATAATTTCTCGATGGCCATTCTCGACATCGACCTGGCCTAAGCCAGCAACAGCTCTGGCCGAGGAGCGGAACACCGCCGCCCGGCCGGTTGCAGCCCACAGGTGAAATTCCGTCTAGGGCTTTGTTTTGAAGCATTTCTGAACGGAAAACCGCGAAGCACTTTTCCTGGAATTGCTCTAATCCTGGCAGTACCGCGGGATATGCACCCGCCGCCAGCTTGTAGAACCTTCCCGCACCACCACTCGGCGCGTCACCGTCCCGTATGAAGGCGGGATTTCCCGGATGCGGACTTGCTGCGGCCGCACCAGCACTTCGTGGGCAACCGCTTCATATTCCGCCGGCTGAACGACGCGCCGGACGCGCTCCGGCTGGACCACGACCGTTTCGGCGACGCGCGCATAGCGGGCCTTGCGCCATACCTTGCACAGCACCTTGCGGCCGTGGATGACGCGCCACTCCCAGGCATAACCGCCATCGTCGACCTTGAAAGTGTGGTAGACCGTGCGTGTCACCGCCGGGACGGTCTCATAGGTGACGCGCGCCGGCGCGATCTGGTCCACGCTTTGGTAGGTGCCGTAGATCGGCGCGTCGTAATCGACGACCTGTCCGCCGGGGCTCACCATCACATCCTCGTAAACGGTGTCGTAGAGCGCCGGCCTGTGGATCGGCTCATAGCATTCGAGCGCGCGGCCGCCGGCGGCGGTTTCAGAGACGGTGGCAAGCATCGCGACTGCCGCCAGCGATGCGGAGCTTTTGCGGATCATGACATTCCCCCGTTGAAAAAGGACGCCTTCACAACGCAGGACTGTAGCGGAAGCTCCGGGGGCGGACAGCGATTTCAAGGCTTTTCGTTAAGCGGCGCGGTTAAGGAATTGCTACCTTGCGAATGGCTTTGGTCGTCAACCTCGACCGGACCCACCTCACGGGGGCAAGCCGCCCGTGCTTTGCGGGCTTGCCGCGCTTTACTCGACTTGACCAGATGGCTAGGAGAGGCGGCCTTGCGCTAGGGTGAGCCGACATCCTATTTAGGTCGTAACCAATCCAGAACGATTCCGCGCGATTGCTGATATACCGAGGCGCCGGAATCCATCTCCAACAAGGGTAGTCCATGAAGAACCCCGTTGAAACCTACATGAACCTCGTTCCGATGGTGGTCGAGCAGACCAATCGCGGCGAGCGTGCCTATGACATTTTCTCGCGCCTCTTGAAGGAACGCATCATCTTCATCACCGGTCCGGTCGAGGACGGGATGGCGACGCTGGTTTGTGCACAGCTTTTGTTCCTCGAGGCGGAAAACCCCAAGAAGGAAATAAACCTCTATATCAACTCGCCGGGCGGCGTCGTCACCTCGGGCATGGCGATCTACGACACCATGCAGTTCATCAAGCCGGCGGTGTCGACGCTCTGCATCGGCCAGGCCGCGTCGATGGGTTCGCTGCTCCTGACCGCCGGCCACAAGGACATGCGTTTTGCCACGCCGAACGCCCGGATCATGGTCCATCAGCCGTCCGGCGGCTTCCAGGGCCAGGCTTCGGACATCGAACGTCATGCGCAGGACATCATCAAGCTGAAGCGCCGCTTGAACGAGGTCTATGTCAAGCACACCGGCAAGAGCTATGACGAGATCGAGAAGACGCTCGACCGCGACCATTTCATGACCGCGGACGAGGCCAAGGACTTCGGTCTGATCGACAAGGTCATTTCCAGCCGCGAAGCCGTCGAGACAGCCACGGCTTCCGCCTGAGCATCGACGGCAAATGGCAGCGTAACGCGGTTTTGGCGCGTCTTGCGGCATTTCGGCCACATTTGGCTGTTCCCACAGGCGTTGGGATTGCCTACGTTAAGGCTATGTTGATTTTCGACGGCTTAGCTTTGCGTGGGGTTGCTGCGAATCATTGCCGCGTTTTCTGATTTGTGTTTCGTACGGAATGCGCTGTGTGAGCCGGGACACTGGCGGTGGCGGATTCCCGCGATAGATTGGTGAGACGTCACTCAAAGCCAGACCACCGGCGGGCGTTGGTGAAAGGACAGAAAAATGAGCAAGGTCAGCAACGGCGGCGGTGATTCAAAGAACACGCTTTACTGCTCGTTTTGCGGCAAGAGCCAGCACGAAGTCCGCAAGCTGATCGCCGGGCCGACGGTCTTCATCTGCGACGAGTGCGTCGAACTGTGCATGGACATCATCCGCGAGGAGAACAAGACCTCGATGGTGAAGTCGCGCGAAGGCGTGCCGACACCGCAGGAAATCCTCAAGGTCCTCGACGACTACGTCATCGGCCAGCCCTACGCCAAGCGCGTGCTGTCGGTGGCGGTTCACAACCACTACAAGCGCCTGGCGCATGCCGGCAAGAGCAACGACGTCGAGTTGGCCAAGTCGAACATCCTGCTGATCGGTCCGACCGGCTGCGGCAAGACGCTGTTGGCGCAGACGCTCGCCCGCATCATCGACGTGCCGTTCACCATGGCCGACGCCACGACACTGACCGAGGCCGGCTACGTCGGCGAGGACGTCGAGAACATCATCCTGAAGCTGTTGCAGTCGGCCGACTACAATGTTGAGCGGGCGCAGCGCGGCATCGTCTATATCGACGAAATCGACAAGATCTCGCGCAAGTCGGACAATCCCTCGATCACCCGCGACGTGTCGGGCGAGGGCGTGCAGCAGGCGCTCTTGAAGATCATGGAAGGCACGGTGGCTTCCGTGCCGCCGCAGGGCGGCCGCAAGCATCCGCAGCAGGAATTCCTGCAGGTCGATACCGCCAACATCCTGTTCATCTGCGGCGGCGCCTTCGCGGGTCTCGACAAGATCATCTCGGACCGCGGCCGCAAGACCTCGATCGGCTTCGGCGCGACCGTCGCCTCGCCCGAGGATCGGCGCACCGGCGACCTGTTCCGCCAGGTCGAACCGGAAGATCTGCTGAAATTCGGCCTGATCCCGGAATTCGTCGGCCGCCTGCCGGTCCTGGCGACGCTGGAAGACCTCGACGAGCCGGCGCTGATCCAGATCCTGACCGAGCCGAAGAACGCACTGGTCAAGCAGTATCAGCGGCTGTTCGAGATGGAGAATGTCGACCTGACCTTCCACGAGAACGCGCTGTCGGCGATCGCCAAGCGCGCCATCGAGCGCAAGACCGGTGCCCGCGGCCTGCGCTCCATCATGGAAGCGATCCTGCTCGACACGATGTTCGAGCTTCCGGCGCTGGAAGGCGTGCGCGAAGTGGTGATCTCGGAAGAGGTGGTGTCCGGCAACGCCCGGCCGCTCTACATCTATTCCGAGCAGAAGGAAAAGAAGGGCAATGTCAGCGCCTGAAATGGCGTTTGACCCCATAATTTTCATGGAACGGCGCCCGCGTGGCGCCGTTTTGCTGTGAAAGGCGGGAAGGCATGCGATGGAACAGGTCGAGTGACCGTGTTAACCCTTGATCTTTGCCTCGGCTGCATCCACCTAACAGCAGAAGGCCGAGGCGCCGAATTCTGTGCTGTAAAACTCCCGTCACAAACGGTGGTAGGCGGAACGACACTCGGTCGTTAATATGAGATTCGCGGTTGGCTAAAATAGCGGCCGCGACATGAAAGGTTGGACAATGGCCAAGATATCCAAGGCTTCCGGCGACGGCGTTTTCGCAGTCCTCCCACTGCGCGATATCGTCGTGTTCCCGCATATGATCGTTCCGCTCTTCGTGGGCCGTGAAAAGTCGATCAAGGCGCTGGAAGAGGTGATGGGTCAGGAAAAGCAGATCCTGCTCGCCACCCAGATGAATGCAGCCGACGACGATCCTGAGCCCGATGCGATTTTCGACATCGGCACGCTCGCCAATGTGCTGCAGCTCTTGAAGCTGCCCGACGGCACCGTGAAGGTTCTGGTCGAGGGCGCCTCGCGCGCCAAGATCGTCTCGTTCACCGACCGCGCCGATTTCCACGAAGCCCGCGCTACCGCGCTCGCCGAACCGGAAGAGGAAGAGGTCGAGATCGAGGCGCTTGCCCGCTCGGTCGTCACCGACTTCGAGAATTACGTCAAGCTGAACAAGAAGATCTCGCCCGAAGTGGTGGGCGCCGCCAGCCAGATCGACGACTATTCCAAGCTCGCCGATACGGTTGCCTCGCATCTCGCCATCAAGATCCCCGAGAAGCAGGAGATGCTCGCAACACTTTCCGTCAAGGAGCGCCTGGAGAAGGCGATGGGCTTCATGGAAGCCGAAATCTCCGTGCTCCAGGTGGAAAAGCGCATCCGTTCGCGCGTCAAGCGCCAGATGGAGAAGACGCAGCGCGAGTACTACCTCAACGAGCAGATGAAGGCGATCCAGAAGGAGCTCGGCGAGGGCGAGGACGGCCGCGACGAAGCCGCCGAGATCGAGGCGCGCATCAAGAAGACCAAGCTCTCCAAGGAGGCCCGCGAAAAGGCGGAAGCCGAATTGAAGAAGCTGCGCTCGATGTCGCCGATGTCGGCTGAATCGACGGTCGTGCGCAACTATCTCGACTGGCTGCTGTCGATCCCGTGGGGCAAGAATTCCAAGGTCAAGCAGGACCTGGCCTTCGCCCAGAACGTCCTCGACACCGATCATTTCGGCCTCGACAAGGTCAAGGAGCGCATCGTCGAGTATCTGGCCGTGCAGAGCCGGCAGAAGAAGCTGAAGGGGCCGATCCTGTGCCTCGTCGGTCCGCCCGGCGTCGGCAAGACCTCGCTCGGCAAGTCGATCGCCAAGGCCACCGGCCGCGAGTTCATCCGCATGGCGCTCGGCGGCGTGCGTGACGAGGCCGAGATCCGCGGTCACCGGCGGACCTATATCGGCTCGATGCCCGGCAAGGTCATCCAGTCGATGAAGAAGGCCAAGAAGTCCAACCCGCTCTTCCTGCTCGACGAGATCGACAAGATGGGCCAGGACTTCCGCGGCGATCCGTCTTCGGCCCTGCTCGAGGTGCTCGATCCCGAGCAGAACTCGACGTTCATGGATCATTACCTCGAGGTCGAATACGACCTGTCGAGCGTGATGTTCGTGACGACGGCGAACACGCTGAACATCCCTGCGCCCCTGATGGACCGCATGGAGATCATCCGTATCGCCGGCTACACCGAGGACGAGAAGATCGAAATCGCCAAGCGGCACCTGATGCCCAAGGTGATCCGCGACCATGCCCTGCAGCCGAACGAATTCTCGGTGGGCGAGGACGCGATCCGCGGCATCATCCAGACCTACACGCGGGAAGCCGGCGTGCGCAGCCTGGAGCGCGAGCTGATGAAGCTCGGGCGCAAGGCGGTGACCGAGATCCTGCGGACGAAGAAGAAGACGGTGAAGATCACGGCGGACAACCTCGCCGACTATCTCGGCGTGCCGCGCTTCCGCTTCGGTCAGGTCGAGGCGGACGATCAGGTCGGCGTGGTCACGGGTCTTGCCTGGACGGAAGTCGGCGGCGAGCTGCTGACGGTCGAAGGCGTCATGATGCCCGGCAAGGGCCGCATGACGGTGACCGGCAATCTGCGCGACGTGATGAAGGAATCGATCTCGGCGGCGGCATCCTATGTCCGCTCCCGCGCTATTGATTTCGGCATCGAGCCGCCGCTGTTCGACAAGCGCGACATCCACGTCCACTTGCCGGAAGGCGCGACTCCGAAGGATGGCCCGTCCGCCGGTGCCGCGATGGCCACGGCCATCGTGTCGGTGCTGACGGGTATCCCGGTGCGGGCCGATGTGGCGATGACCGGCGAGATCACGCTGCGCGGCCGTATCCTGCCGATCGGCGGCCTGAAGGAGAAGCTGCTCGCGGCACTGCGCGGCGGCATCAAGAAGGTCCTGATCCCGGAAGAGAACGTCAAGGACCTGGCGGACATTCCGGACAATGTGAAGAACGGCATGGAGATCGTCCCGGTCTCGCGGGTCGGCGAGGTGCTCGCGCATGCGCTGACCAGGATGCCGGAGCCGATCGAGTGGGTCGAGCCGGTCAATGCGCCCGCTCCGGTCGACAGCGGCGACGATGCCGGAAAGTCGCTTGCTCATTAGTATTTGCTAACATTGCAGCGCACAAAGAGAGAGCCGGGCCTTGAGCCCGGCTCTTTCATGTGAAAAAGCCATGAAAAAATGGAAAAAAGCCCGGAATTCCGCGGTTTTCGGCTTGGGTTCCGGAGCGCTTCTTTCTAAAGTCCGTTTCCTGCCGGATGAGTCGTAAGTTCCGGTTTTCTCATGGAAGGGAATTTTTATGAACAAGAACGAACTGGTGTCCGCCGTCGCCGACTCCGCAAGCATTTCGAAGGCTGATGCGCAGTCAGCCGTCGATGCGGTGTTCTCCGTGATCACTGGCGAACTGAAGAAGGGCGGCGATGTCCGGCTTGTCGGCTTCGGAAATTTCACCGTGTCAAAACGCGCTGCTTCGACCGGCCGCAACCCGCAGACCGGCGCGGAAGTGAAGATTCCGGCCCGCACCGTGCCGAAGTTCTCGGCTGGCAAGGGCCTCAAGGACGCGGTCAACTAAGACCTTTTCTTTTAAGAGCAGAAAAGCCGGGCTTGCCCGGCTTTTCTTTTTTCGGCTGTTCGCAGCGGCTCAGGCAGTCGGCGCGTCGGCGCGCATCAGGCCTTCCTGTTTCAAATCCACCCAGAGCGCCGCAGGTATTTTGGTGTTGAGCAGCGCCCGGTTGCTTTCGACCTCGGCTGGCCGCTGGCCCCCGGGGATTACCGACATCACCGAAGGATGCTGCAGCGGGAACTGCAGGGCCGCCTCGATCAGGCGCACGTCGTGGCGCTTGCAGACGGCTTCGATGCGCGCCACGCGATCCAGGATCTCCTTCGGCGCCTCGCTGTAATTGTAGAAGGCTCCGAGCTTCGGTCCGGTCGCAAGCACGCCGGAATTGTAGGGGCCGCCCAGCACGATACCGATGCCGCGCTTCTGGCAAAGCGGCAGGAAGGATTGCAGCGCCTCCTGCTCGAGCAGCGTGTAACGGCCGGCGAGCAGGAACAGGTCGAAGTCGCCGCGTTCGGCGAGGGTTTGAGCGACCTGCCACTCGTTGATGCCGCCACCGAAGGCCTTGATGACGCCCTGGTCGCGCAGCGAAAGCAGCCCGTAATAGCCCGACGACATGAACTCCTCGATGCGGGCGTCGGAGGCCTCCTTGCTGCCATGGGTGAAGACGTCGACGTCGTGGACGAAGAGGATGTCGATGCGGTCGACGCCCAGACGCTCCAGCGAGGCCTCGAAGGAACGCATGACGCCGTCATAGCTGTAGTCGTAGACTTCCCGGCGCGACGGCGTGTCGAAGAACTTGCCGATGCCGGTGCGCTGGTCAGGCGCAGAGACGCGCATGATGCGGCCGACCTTGCTCGACAAGACATAGTCGTCGCGCTTCCTGCCGCGCAGGAACGGGTTGAGGCGGGTTTCAGACAGGCCAAGGCCGTAGAGCGGGGCCGTATCATAGTAGCGGCATCCGGTCGCCCATGCCGCCTGCAGGGTGGCGTTGGCGTCCTCGTCGGAGATGGCGCGGTAGAGATTGCCGAGCGGCGCCGTGCCGAAACCGAGCTCGGTGAAGGTGATGCCGCCATTGCCGATGCGGTCGAAATGCCGTGTCTTCATGTCTGACGATGTCCCGGAGCGATTTGTCTGACTTGACACTATCACGCTCGTGGCCCAGCAAAAGTGCCGAGGCTCGTTGGACAGCGATTTTCGCGGTGGTAGCATAAACAAAACAAGCCTTTCGCGGCAGCACATCACAAAGCCAAGCGATACCTCCGCAGGCAGGGTGAGCCATCATGACCAAAGCCGGATCAGGTATGTTCGCGACCGCGCTGAATGAGCTTGGCGCGGTGCTGGCGCGCACGGATGAAGCCCAAATCGACGCCGCCTGCGCAATGCTTGCCGGCGCCGGCAGGATCGCCGTCCATGGCTGCGGCCGCGAGGCGCTGCAGGTCAAGGGCTTCGCCATGCGGCTCTACCATCTCGGCCTGTCGGTCTCGGTCGTCGGCGACATGACCACGCCGCCATTGGGGCAGGGCGATGTCTTCCTGGCGAGTTCAGGGCCGGGCGAGACCACCACGGTGCTGACCTTGATGCGGGTTGCCCGCGCGGCTGGGGCAAAGGTGCTGCTCTTGACCGCAGAACCGGAAGGCAGCGCCGCGAAGTTTGCCGACTTCACGCTGCTCATCCCGCGCAGACGATGGCCAGCGATCAGGGCGCCGCCCGAACCTCGGTGCTGCCGATGGGCTCGCTGTTCGAAGGCGCATTGTTCCTTTTGTTCGAAATCATGGTGCTGAAGCTCAAGGCGCTGACCGGGGCGACACCGGAAGCGATGCGCGCCAGGCACACCAATATGGAGTAGGGGATGCGCTACGAGCTGATGCTGCCGCACCAGATCCGCAAGGCGATCGAGGAGAACTGGCCGGTCGTTCTGCCGCTCGGCGTGCTCGAATACCATGGCGAGCACATGGCAGTCGGCATGGACACGCTGGCCGTCATCAAGACGGTGGAACTGATCGAGCAGGAGAGGGACATCGTCATTTTGCCGCCCTTCTACTACGGCGCGGCAAGCTATGCGGTGGCTCCGCCGGAAGGCAGCGGCTCGGTGCAGGTCGGCGGTCCGGCGCTTTCGCCTTTCGCGGAGGAATTGTTCTACGGCCTGCTGCGCATCGGCTTCCGCAACATCCACGCCATCATCCATCATCAGACCGAGAATTTCGCGGCCGGCATGCCGACCGATCTCGCCTTCAAGACCGCCGGCCGGCAGGCGATCTTTCGCTTCCTCGAAAAGGAGCGCGGCGAGGGCTGG
Organism: Mesorhizobium sp. B3-1-9; assembly: GCF_006439595.1. Lineage (NCBI taxonomy): Bacteria > Pseudomonadati > Pseudomonadota > Alphaproteobacteria > Hyphomicrobiales > Phyllobacteriaceae > Mesorhizobium > Mesorhizobium sp. B3-1-9. The sequence goes on along the minus strand of NZ_VFTJ01000006.1, from coordinate 330,821 downwards.
TGGGGCTCGAACACCATGGCCGACTACTATGCCGGCCACGCCCAGGGCGAGAATGTCTTCAACTGGGTGCAGGTGCATCCGCTGATGCCAGCCGCGATGAACGGCAAATACCCGTTCGACCATGCCGGCATCGGCGAGACATCGCTGATGCTAGCCCTATGCCCGGAGGCGGTGGACGAGAAGCATTTCGCCGACAACACCGGCTGGTACACTAAAGGCGCCGCGGAAGCCTCCGCGGGTCTCGGCAAGATCGGCGTCGCCATGATCCTCGACCATTTGCGGTCGATCCTGCAGGCCTAGCTCTCCCTTCTCCCACAAGGGGTCACAAGGGGAGAAGGGGAAGGCGCCTATTTCACCGAGCCGGCCGTCATGCCCATGATCAGATAGCGCTCGAGCGCGATGCCGATGATCGCCAGCGGCGTGATCGCGGCCGTGGCCAAGGCCGCCATCGACCACCAGTTGATGCCTTGCGAGCCGGTCTGGCTCGCCACCATGACGGGGATTGTCTTGGCGTCCGTCGACGTCAGAAGGGCGGCGAAGAAATACTCGTTCCAACACAGCACCATCGCCAGGATGAATGCGGCGACCATGCCGGGCAGGGCGATCGGCATGACGATGCGGAAGAAGGCGCCCCAGATCGACAGTCCGTCGACCAAAGCGGCCTCCTCCAATTCGACGGGAATAGAGTTGAACTGGTCGCGCATGATCCAGATGACGATCGGCAGCACCATCAGCGTGTAGAGGAGCACAAGCCCAATGCGCGTATCGAGGAGGGCGACTTCGCGGTAGAGCACCAGGAAGGGGAGCGCCAGCACGACCGGCGGCAGGATCAGTTGCGACAGGAAGAAGAAAGAGATGTCCTCGTTCTTGAACCAGGCGAATTTGTAGCGATAGCGGGTGAGGCCATAAGCGGCGAGGCTGCCGATGATGATGGCGAGGCCCGATGCCCCGACAGAGGTGATGACGGAATTCATGAACCGTTTCAGAAATTCGTCGCGCACGGTCGATGTCTGGAAGATCGAATCCGGCGACAGGCCGAGCGAGCGCCAGCCTTTCCAGTCCGGCTGGAAGTCGACGAAGGGAATGAGATGCCCTTGCGTGACGTCGACCGCCGATTTGAACGAGGTGGTGATCGTCCAGTAGATCGGGAACAGACAGACGAAAGCCCAGAAGATAAGCGCGCCATAGATGAAGACGCGGCTGGCGATGAAGGCCGCCGGCGAGCGGATTTCGGAAACGGTGTAGTCGGTGGTCTGGACGCTCATGACGGCCGCTCAGTTGACGTTGCGCACGAAGCGACTGGCGAATTTCAGCAGCCAGGTCACGAACACGACGATGATGATGAGATAGGCCATGGCCAGCATGGTGCCGTAGCCGACATTCGAGCGGTCCCGATATTCGCGATAGATGAAGCTCGACACGGAATCGGTGGCGCCGCCGGGGCCGCCGGAGGTCAAGGTGATGATGATGTCGGCGAGCTTCAGCTTGAAGATGATGCGCAGGATCACGGCCGTCACCGACACCGGCAGCATCAGCGGGAAGGTGACCTGCCAGAAGGTCTGCCATGCGGTTGCGCCGTCGACGCGGGCGGCTTCCAGAACCTCGCGCGACATCGCCTGCAGGCCGGCAAGCAGCATGATCATCATGAACGGGATGAAGGTCCAGGCGTCGAGCATCATGATCGAGATGCGGGCGGTGATCGGATCGGAGAAGAAGGCGGGATTGTCCCAGCCGAGATGGCGCGCCAGCGTCGCCGCCGGTCCGAACCGGTATTCCATCAGCGACTTGCCGACCATCCAGGACACCGCGACCGGCGACAGCATCAGCGGCAAAAGGAAGACGACGCGGAAGAATTTGCGGGCGCGGATCTGCGCGTTGAGCAGCAGCGCCAGGCCGAAGGCGATGACATATTCGACCAGCACCGCGAGCACGTAGAGCACCATGTTGAACAGCGCATTGCGGTAGTAGGGATCGGCCAGCATCTGCCAGAAATTGTCGAGGCCGTTGAACCTGCGTCCGGTAAACGAGCTGAGGTTCCAGTCGGTGAGCGCGATGTAGAAGCCGAACAGGGTCGGGAAGATCACCATGGCGATGGTGAAGAGCAGCGCCGGCAAAAGGAACAGCGCGCGCTGCCCGTCCTCGCCACGCGTCAGCACCTGCCAGGCGCCGAGCGCTGCGCCCCACAAGATGTAAGCGTAGATCACCGGTCGCCAGGTGTCGAAACCGACCGTGGACATTTCGGTCTTGTAGAGGACCTGCACGATGATGATCGCCAGCAGGCCAAGCGTCGCGAGGGCCAGCAGGCCCCAGCCGAGGCGCTTGCGGCCTGCCGGGATCAGATCGGCCGGATTCGCCGGCCACGCATTCGCGGTCGAAATCTGCTCAGCCACGCCTCTCGCCTTCTAGAGCGCTTCACCGTTTCACGGAAACGGTGAACCGCTCTATCTCTTTGTTTTTACGCAATTCCGGACGGAAAACCGCTCACACTTTTCCTGGAATTGCTCTAACGCATCAAACCGGCCAAGCCGGTAAAGACGCGGCCCGGTGACGATGTGCCACCGGGCCGCGACGTCTCACAAGCCAGCCTACATGCCGAGCGAGGCTTTGTAGAGCTTGACCTGGTTTTCGCGGCCGATCTGGTCGGTCAGCTTTTCCCAGGCCGCGGCGATGGCGTCGGCGCCTTCCTGTGCCTTCATCTTGCCGGCGAAGGTGTTGGCCAGAATGTCCTCGGCGGCGGAGTAGTACTGGAAGATGCCGGGGATGCGCGGCTCGATCGCGGCGTTCGGGTGGTTGTAGGAATCGCCTTCCGACTTGAGATAGGAGGTGATGAAGGCCTCGTCGTAACCGGCCGCCACCCATTCCGGAATGTTGAAATGGGAGTTGCGGTAGGGCTGGAAGCCCGACGGATACATCGCCGTCCAGATCGACAGGTCCTTGCCGCCGAGATGCGCGGCGGCCGACCATGCCGCCTTCTTCTTCTTTTCGTCCTTGTCGACGCGGGCCATGACATAGACGCCCCAGCCGAGATAGGCGCAGTTCGGCGCATAGTTCGGGCCGCTGGCAAGCTTGTCCCACTTGCCGGTCTTGGAGTTGTAGACGTCGTCGGAGCCCGGCAGGATCGAGAAGCCGGTGACGTCGCCGATGACCGAGGAGTCATTGGTCTTGACGTTCGAGCCGACGTCGCCCCACCAGGGGATCATCGAGCCGGTGCCAGCCAGGAACTGCTGGAAGGCCGTGGTGTTGGGATCCGCGTTGATCTGGTCGGCGGGCTCGGACGGCAGGGCGTCGATCACGTCCTGGATGGCGCGCACCCAGGCTGGATTGTTGATGCGCGGCTTCATGGTGTCGGCATCGAACAGCCAGGCCTTGTCGTCGGGATGCTTGGCGTAGGCGGTGGCGCGGCTGCCGAGGAAGTAGAAGCCGAAACCGCCCCAGGGCTTGGGCGCGTCGAGATAGCCATAAACGTCCTGGCCCTTGAATTTCTTGCCCTTGAGGAACTTGGTGACGGCCTGCACTTCCTGCCAGGTCTTCGGCACCCCCCATTCGGTGGTGGCGCCGCTGTCCTTCCACTGCTTGGCGAGATCGGCATCGGCGAACACGTCGGTGCGGTAGTTGAAGTTGTGCGTGTCGCCGTCGATGGTCACGCGATACTGCTTGCCGTCCCAGGTGCCGACCGGCGGCTTCAGGTAGTTGACGAGGTCGTCGAAGTCGATCTGCTTCTTGACCCAGTCGGGCATCTCGGAGGTGAGGCCCTTGCCGCAGACATCGCCTTCGAAGGGCGCACCCATCTCGATGATGTCGAAATCGACGGTGCCGGTGGCGATCGACTGCTGCAGGCGGGCGTTGTAGTCGGCCTGGGCGAGGTCGATCCAGCTGATCTTGGCGCCCGTATAGGCCTCCCATGGCTTCAGGAAGCCGCGGAACAGCACATTGTGCAGGTTCTGGTTGTTGAGGCCCATGAAGGTCAGCTCGACACCGGCGAACTCGCCTTCCTTGACATTGGCCTTGGTCGCTTCGAGGCAGAGCTCGCCGACCTTCTGGAAGTCGGCGTCAGTGGGCTGGCCCTTGCCGACGCCCGGGATCTGCAGGATCTTCTTGCGCAGGTCGTCATCGGCAGCGGCCGGCCTCGTCAGCGCGCCGAGCCCGGCGCCGGAGGCGGCGGCGATCGCGGCCATGCTGGCCGCGCCCTTCAGCAGATCGCGGCGGTTCGCTCCGGCGCGCATCAGTTTTTCATACAGATCGACTCTCATCTACAGGTTCCTCCCAGAACAACAGCCATTGAATTGAAGTGCCAATCTCTCGGACGTCGAAACGTCTCTCGGTTCTCCTCGATCATACCGGACGTGGGACCCCACCCTGCGTCGCCGGAGCTCCGATTTCAGGGTAACAGGCCTGCTCTCGGATTGGCACTCGCCACTATTCGCGTAATCGATTACCTTGTCAACAAGATTGGCTTTTTATCTATAAGATACCGACTTGCCGTCGCCGTTGGCAATGGCTAGCTTCACCGCAAACGATAAAGGGGAGACGATGGCTCAAGTCGCGATCAGCAGTGTGGCCAAGGCGTTCGGAACCGTCAAGGTCCTGCATGAGGTCAGCGTCGATATTGCCGACGGACAGTTCGTCGTTCTGGTCGGTCCGTCAGGATGCGGCAAGTCCACGCTTTTGAGGATGGTGGCCGGGCTGGAGACCGTTTCCGGCGGTACGATTTCGATCGGCGACCGCGTCGTCAACAACCTGCCGCCGGCGAAGCGCGACATCGCCATGGTGTTCCAGAACTATGCGCTCTATCCGCACAAGACGGTGGAGCAGAACATGGCCTTCGCGCTGAAGCTGCGCGGCACCGATCCGGCCGTCGTCGCCGAACGCGTCAAGCGCGCCGCCGACATCCTCGACCTCGCGCCCTACCTCAAGCGCTACCCGCGCCAGCTTTCCGGCGGCCAGCGCCAGCGCGTCGCCATGGGCCGCGCCATCGTGCGCAATCCGCAGGTGTTCCTGTTCGACGAGCCGCTTTCCAACCTCGACGCCAAGCTGCGCGTGCAGATGCGCACCGAGATCAAGGAGCTGCACCAGCGGCTGAAGACGACCACCATCTACGTCACCCATGACCAGATCGAGGCCATGACCATGGCCGACAAGATCGTCGTGATGCGCGACGGCCGCATCGAGCAGGTCGGCGCCCCGCTTGAGCTGTTCGATCGGCCGGCGAACCTTTTCGTCGCCGGCTTCATCGGCTCGCCTTCGATGAACCTGCTCAAGGGCACCGTGAAGAAGGCTGAGAAGCCGGTCGTCGAGATCGCGGGCACGGCATTCCCGATGCCGTCGGGAGTTGCTGCCGAGGATGGCCAGCCCGTTATCTACGGCGTGCGGCCGGAGCATCTGGAGATCCATCCGGACGGCGTCGCATCCACCGTCTCGGTGGTCGAACCGACAGGCTCCGAGACGCTGGCCTTCGTGCGCTTCGGCGAGGGCGAGATGGTGGCGCTGTTTCGCGAGCGCCACGACTTCAAGCCTGGCGACACGCTCAAGCTCAAGCCGCGTCTCGACCAGGTCCACCTCTTCGACGCCGGGACCGGCAAGCGTCTCTGACCGCACACAACCCTTCAAGAGGAAACCATGCTCAAAGGGATCAATCCGCTGCTCAATGCAGATGTGCTCCAGGCACTGCGGGCGATGGGCCATGGCGACGACCTGATCATCGCCGACACCAATTTCCCGTCCGATTCGGTGGCGCGGCAAACCGTGCTCGGCAAGCTGTTGCGCATCGATGCGACGGCGGCCGAAGTGGTGAAGGCGGTGCTGTCGGTCTTGCCGCTGGATACTTTCGTCAACGATGCGGCGGCGCGCATGGAGATCGTCGGCAAGCCGAACGAAATCCCGCCGGTGCAGAGGGAGGTGCAGAAGGAGATCGACGCGGCCGAGGGCAAGCCCTGGCCGATGATCTCGATCGAGCGCTATGCCTTCTACGAGCGCTCCAAGAAAGCCTATTGCGTGATCCAGACCGGTGAGCGCCGCTTCTATGGCTGCTTTGCCTTCCGCAAGGGCGTCGTGCCGCCGGATGCGGAGTAAGGACATGGCCACCGGCAAGCCTGTTGTCATGAAGCCCGTTGTGATCCTGGGTGTGTTCGTCGCCGATACCGCCTATCGCGCCGACCGCCAGCCGCGCCTGGGCGAGACGATCCTCGGCAATTCCTTCAAGCTCGGCCCGGGCGGCAAGGGATCGAACCAGGCCGTGGCCGCCGGCAAGCTCGGCGCCGACATCACCTTCCTGACGCGCCTCGGCGTCGATGCTTTCGCCGACATGGCCAAGCAGACCTGGAAGGATGCGGGCGTGAAAAGCGCCGTCATCGACACGCCGGACAGCTATACGGGCGCTGCCTACATCTTCGTCGAGGAAGGCAGCGGCAACAACGCCATCATCGTCAGCCCGGGCGCTGCAATGCTGATTTCCCCGGCCGACATCGAAGCGCATGCCGAACTCATCCGGTCCGCCGGCGTTTTCGTCACCCAACTCGAACAGCCGATCGACGCGGCATTGAAGGCGCTGCAGATCGCGCGTGGAGCAGGGGTGACGACCATCCTCAATCCCGCGCCGGCCGCCAGCCTGCCCGACCGCATCTACGCGTTCTGCGACTATGTCACGCCCAACGAGACCGAAGCCGAAGGACTGACCGGCATCAAGGTTTCGTCGATCGACGACGCCCGCCGCGCCGCCGACGCTCTGCTGGCCAAGGGTGTCGGCGCCGTCATCGTGACGCTCGGCGAGAAGGGTGCCTTGCTGCACACCAAGGAACGATCCGAGCATGTCGGCGCGGTCAATGCCGGCCCGGTGGTCGAGACCACGGGGGCAGGTGACGCGTTCAATGGCGGCTTGGCCGCGGCCCTGGCAAAAGGCGTCGAGCCGCTGGAGGCCATCCGCTTTGCCTGCGCGGTCGCCGGCATTTCGGTGACGCGCCCCGGCACTGCGCCGTCCATGCCGACCCTCAAAGAGGTCGAAGCGCTGCTCGCTAGGGCCTGAGACCTTCCGCGGTCCATTTTTCGCGGCTTTGTTAGAGGCCGCTTATTCCGGAACGCTACTGAGGCGAGCGCGTTCATCGTCCTGTCGGCGGCGCCGATTTGGAACGGTAGGATGAAAAAGCCTTACGAAAAGCCCACGCTGGTGAAGCGTCAGAAGCTCACCGAACGGACGGCCCAGATTATCGCGTCCGGGGTTGTCCTGGGCGAATGATTTTCCAAGGACAGCGCTACAGAATCCTGCTGGTCAGTTCCAGCATCGTCGTTGCACCTTGCTCGCTGCCGGGCATATGCACGACGCGCAGCACCCGCAGGTCCCTGCTCGATCCTTCGACCGGCATCGACACGCTTTCGCCCACCCGCGGCAATTCCTGGAAGGCGAGCTCGTCGACATCCGTCTCGTCGTCGATGGAAATCCGGCATCTCACAGCCATCTTTATCTCCCGTTTTTTCGCCCGTGGGCTGAACGGGACAAGGTTGGAATGGTTCCGAGAAAGACCTCAGCTGGCGAAGCTGTCGCGATATTCGCGCGGCGTAAGCCCTTTCAACGCCTTGAATTGACGGCCGAAATTGGCCAGTGAGCGATAGCCGACAAGCTCGGCGATGTAGGCAATCGGCTTGTCTTCTTCTGTGAGAAGGGCGCAGGCTTCGCCGATGCGCAGCCGTGTCACATACTCGACCAGGGTCAAGCGCGTGTGCCGCGTGAACATGCGGTGAAAGCCTGACGGGCTGAGCGCGGCGAGGCGGGCGAGACGGTCGATGCTCAGATCGTCGGTGTAGTGCGCGTGCAGATAGTCCAGCACGCGATCTATGCGCGATCCGCTCGAGGCGATGGGCGAGGGCGAGCGGGACGGCGCAGTCAGTGGCTCGGCCTCGTCATCCCCGGCAAGCGTCAGCAGGACCGAAATGAGGTCGAGCAGCCGCTCCGCGGGCGGCTTGTCGAAGATTGCTTCGATACGCGCCCTGACGCGCCCGGTCGCGCCTTGCGAGAATTTCAGCCCGCGCGCCGATCTTTCCAGCAGGCCGCCGACCGGTCGCAGCTCCGTCAGGAGCCCGGTCAATCCACGTGCCCATTCGGGCCGGAACCAGATGACCATGACCAGATGCGGCCTGCTCACGTCGATCTTGTCCGAAGAAGACCAGGTGTGCGGCAGGTTCGGGCCGAGCAGCACGAGATCGCCATCGTCATAGTTGCCGACATGGTCGCCGACGAAGCGGCGCCCGCGCGAGTTCAGGGTGAACGTCAATTCATACTCCGGATGATGGTGCCATTCGAAGGGAATGGTCGGGTCGCGCGGGACCCTTACCATCGACCATGAGGCGTCATCGGCGATTGTGACTTTCTCAAGATACGGCTTCATGGCGTGCCACTAAGGAATTTGCCTCGAACGGCATAGAAAGAATGATGGACGCCAGAATAGTATCATTGAGGGCCTGTCAGGGACAACATGCAGGTCCGCCGTTCGGTTAGCCTCGTGTTCGACAAGACAAGATCGAGGAGGAAATCGATGGCCCACGCGAAGGACATCACCAAGGACGATCACCCGACGTCCAGCCGGGTAACGACCCAATTGTCCAGGATCAAGAAAATGCTTCCGCTGCGCGTGCTTTCAGATGAGGATTTCGCCCACTGGCAAAAGCGGGGCTTCGTGATCGTGCGCAATGCCGTGCCGCAGGCAAATGTCGAGCGCCTCAAGGCGTTGCTTTGGCAATTCGAGGAAAAGGACCCCAGCGATCCGGCGACCTGGGACGTCACCCAGCGGCGCGACTATGCCCTGAAGGAAATCAACAACGCCGGCATGGTCGAGATCTACAACCACCAGTTCCTGTGGGACAATCGCATGGCGCGCCGCGTCTACGACGCCTTTGTCGACATCTGGGACATGGAGGATCTGTGGGTCGCGATCGACCGCGCCAACCTCAACACCCCCAACAAGGGCAGACGCGCATCCCCTGGTTTCATCCACTGGGACGCCGACACCTCGCTCGAGCCCAAGCCGATCTCGGTCCAGGGTGTGCTTTCGCTGGTTCACCAGGACGGCGGTGATATCGGCGGTTTCCAATGTGTGCCCTATCTGTTCGAGCATTTCGATGAATGGGTCAAAACCCAACCAGCCGGCCGCGATCCGCACCACCCGGACATGAGGGGGATCGAGGACAGGATCGAGAAGCTCGAACTTTTCCCGGGCGACCTGATGATCTTCAATTCGCTCCTGGCGCATGGCGTGGCGCCGAACACGTCCGACGGCAGGGTGAGGATGGCGCAGTACATCTCCATGTTCCCGGCCGATGAGGGCAATCTCGGCGAGCGCGAGGCGCGGATCCGATCCTGGCGCGAGCGCGAGGCGCCGCGGCGCGCCGGCTTTGCGGGCGATCCGCGCGGGTGGGAGAAGAGAAACGCCGAGACGGCAAAGCTGACGCCGCTCGGCGAAAGGTTGCTGGGGCTGGTCAGCTGGAACGGATGATGGCGTTTTTAGGGGTCCGCTCCTCCACCATGCAGCACCGCAGGAGCAATCAATTCTCGGGAAGCGGCGACGGCTTGTCACTCAGGGTCCGCAGGTAAGCAATCAGGTTTGCTCGCTGGTTCTCGTCCCGCAGGCCCGGGAAAATCATGTCTGTTCCAGGCAATGCGAATGCCGGGTTTGAGATGAAGGAATTGAGATCTTCAAAGGTCCATGTGCCGCCCGCTTCCTTTAGAGCCGATGAATACGGGACATCGCCTTGTGAAGCTTTTGGTCGCCCTACAACGCCCCAAAGATTGACCCGTTTGGGAACCTTGAGGCCCGGCGCTGAAAGATGACAGACCCCGCATGTTTGGTCGAAAATCCCCTTGCCCGATTCAACGTTTGCCGATGCAAGTCGCGCCGAAATCGGCGCAATGGCCGGTCGTCCGGCGCCGTGATCCCGCAAGTAGGCGACGACGTCTTCGTGACCACCGAGCTTGGCCAGGTGTATGGGTGGATTTCCATTTGATGTCAGCGCGTTGACGTCTGCTCCAGCGTCCACGAGATGGATTACGCAACGAAGACAGCCTTTCTCGGCAGCCACGTGCAGCGGGGATTGCGATTTCGCCACCTGATTTGGGTCGGCTCCGTTATCCAGTAACAGCTTCACGATGTCTGGGTAGCCACCATTGTTGGCAGCGTAGAGGGGCGTTCTTTGCCAGCTGACGGGCATGTTAACGTCCGCCCCACGATCTATCAGAAGCTTTGCTATTTCGACATTCCCGCCCTCACAGGCGATATAGAGCGCCGTAACACCGTCAACTTCGTTGACGGCGGCGCCTTTGTCCAAGGCAGAAGCCACCCTCGCGGTGTCGCCGTGTCTGACAAGGTCACCCAAGCTGCTTGCTTGGACGGGCAGGGTAAAAAGCCAAAGAAACCACGAAGCCCATATTATCCACATGCTTGGACTGGTCATCGCATCCTCCGTGATGAGTTTTGCGCCCCTCCAACTGCGAGACAGCATCAATCGGCAGTGCCAGCATTGGCTGGCGTGCAATCACGCGGCCGACCCACTGCTGGGAAAAGCGCGGAAGGTTGGCTCGCACGGCGGCTCGGACTCTTGTAAAAATTAACTTTAGCAGATGCTTATATAAAGGCCAAGCGGACGGCCGAAGCGCTCTCGTTCGGCTGCCTACAAGGTCCCGTTCTTTCTCCCGCCAGTGTCAGGAGTCACTTTGGAATATAGCCATTTTGGGAAATGAATGGCGCGAGTGACGGGGCTCGAACCCGCGACCTCCGGCGTGACAGGCCAGTGAAAAGCCGAACAGGTTCAGGCGAAGGTTTCGACTCGCGACACCTTCGAATTGCCGGCAAAAATAGGCAAAGTTGAAACCGCTTTACCTGTCAGACGCCACCATCGCACCAGCATCCGCACTACCCGGCAGGGTGATCCCGATAGTCACGTCGCGCGAGCCGCACATCGGGCAACGGACCTTGTCCTTGAGGTCGGAGACCAGGCATGCCCGGCCGCGCGTGATCATGAAGGTCATCAGGTCGAGATCGTAGCGGAAGCCGCATTCGCGGATTGTTTTCAGACCGGCGCGCCGGCCCCAGGTGCAGCGGAAATGGATACGTCCGCCCGCCTGCCAGACGTCCCTGACCGTCTCGATCGCCATGACATCGGTCAGCTTCTCTTGAAGTTCGGCGGCGGCACCGCTCCGGACATGGGCGCGGCGTGCGGCCGCTCATAGTCTATCGGCCTGTCCATGAGCAGGTTCATCGCCTCGCGCATGTGTTTTTTCAGGCCGCTGATCGCATCATAGTGAGGCTTGAACGGCGTCAGTGAGAGCTGTGCGCTGTCCAAGGCCCTGTCCAGGCTGAACATCTGGCGTTCGATCAGCGCGAGCTGGCCCTCGGAAATGTCATCGTGACGTCGGCGGCGCGGCATTTTCGTTCTCCTTTTCCGGTAGAACGAAATAAGAACAAATTCCTGTCCGTGCCGTCAAGGGATTATCGCGGCTTGCCAACCGCGCTCTCGTCGAGCTCGGCTTCCAGTGTCTCGCTCACCGGCTTCGGCGCGCTGCCCAGCGGCACGCCGTCGAACCCCTGCAGCCAGGCTTCAGCCTGCTCGGCCCAATATTCGGGTACGACACGTTCCTTGCCGTCCTTGCGCGCCTGCTGGCCATACATCCAGGCATAGGTGACGCGCTCCTGGTCCTTCTTAGCCACGGCCATCGTCGTCCTCCCAGAAATCCTTGAGCATCGCGTGGCGAAGCTGCTCTTCGCCTTTCAGGAACCGCACTTTGCCCGAAAGGCCTGGCTTCAGCCACTCTGCCTTTTCCTTTTTGAGCCCCTTGGGCGGCGGCGCACCGACCTTGCCCTGCACCCTGTCCCATAGCCGCTGCCGCTTGTCCGCTTTGAAGGTGACGAAGGCGCCGCCCATGTAGCGGCCCTTGTCCGCCATCAGCACCATCGCCGGCTTGCCGCGCTCGCGCTGCACGCCGATGATCTCCATGACCTTTTCGTCAAAGCATTTGATCTTGCGCCAGATCATCGTCGGGCCGCTGCGATAGACGCTGTCCAGCCGTTTCGACACGATGCCTTCGAGGTTCGCCTCGCAGGCCAGATGGTAGACGGCATCGCCAGTGCCTGGCAGCGCCTCCGAGAACTGGATGTGCCCGCCGGCCGGGATGAGCGCCTGCAGCACCTCGCGCCGGTCCTTCAGCGCCATGTCGCGGAGGTCGTGGCCGTTGATGTGGAGAAGATCGAAAGCGACCAGGTAGAGATCCTGAGGACGGCGCGTGATCGCCGAGCGCAACGCATGGAAGTCCGACAGGCCCTTGTCGTTGAGCACGATTACCTCGCCCTCGAGGATGAAGCTTTCGGCGTTCAGCTTCCCGGCTTCGGTGGCGAGCGGCCGGTATTTCGCCGTCCAGTCGATGCCGCTCTTCGTGTAGAGACGGATACCCTCGGCGTCCTTGATCGCTTGCGTCCGATAGCCATCGAACTTGATTTCGTGGCTCCACTCCGCGCCGGCCGGCGGATTGTCGAACCGCTCCGGCTCCATCGGCTTGATGAACTTCAGACGCTCGACGGCGTTACGCATGCACAACACCCAACAACCGCGATTAGAAGCCGCGCGCTGCTATACGGTTCCGGGCATTTTAGTGAAATTGTATGTGAGAATGGTTATGGCACGAGATTTCACATTGGGTCCGCCGATCAGGGGAAAGCCGGCAGGCAGTGACATCGGCGACGAGCGCCGGCATTTCTACGCTTGTCCAACATGCGGAATGCCGGTCGACATGCGCGACCTTCGCCAGGTCATGCTGCACGAAACACCGGGCCATGGTCGGCGCCGGGCAACAAAAAGCCCGCGCGTCCAAAGACGGGCGGGCTCTAGCCTGTGAAGGGCCATCAGCCGATCGGCGTGAAGTCGACGTAGAACGTATCGCCCTGTTTGTATTTGCCGATCAGCGCCGGATTGGCGACCGTCAGCTTCAGCTCGCCCGACGGCGAGAACTTGGCGTAGCTGTTGTCCTCGTCGCTGCCGTCGGAGGGGTAAGGGCCATCCTTGGCGACGGCATAGAACTGCAGCGTTTCCTGGCTTGCATCGCCTTCGGCCGGATAGGGCGTAACGGCGGTGATGCGCATCTTGGCGCGCATTCTGGTCATTGGACTGGTCCTTTCGTGATATGCCCGGAACCGCCGGGCGCGGGATTGCTAAGGCGGCGGTCGGCCGGTGAGATAGGTGTAGGCGCCGAGCAGCCAGCCGGCGGCAGTCACCACGCCTATGCCGATCCGGATCAGCCATCGGCCGAGCGTGCCGGCCCCTTGCGCCTGGCTGCGCAGGGTCACGACATCATCGGTCACGGATTGGATGGCTTCGGTCTTGTTCTTTACCGAGGACACGTCCGCCTCGAGATGCGTTGTGCGCATCACGACCTCATCGAGACGCCGGTGAATGCTTGCCCGGCTCTCGTCGGCTCGCTCAAGCCGATCCTCGATCGCCTCAAGCTTTCCCAAAAGGATTCCGAGCGTGCGCTCGACGCTGGTTGTCGACATGTCCCCGCCCGATGCACTGCTAGGATTTCAGTTCGGCGCGCCGCTCGGCGCTGGCCTTCGTTTGCCGGTCGCATTCGGCCGGCGTGTAGAACTTCACGGCGCAGCCGGCGGCAAGCGTCTCGTCGATCTTGTTCTGGTCGACAAGCGTCTTGCCCTGCGCCCCGGCGAGGCTGCTACCGATGGCCGAGCGCAGGGCGGGAACACCGCTGACGCCGGAAGTCCCACAGCCCGCCAGCGTCATTGCAATCGCGAAAAGACCGGCTGGCCTCAATGCCCTTGTTGACGGCATCCTGGTTCTCCTTTTCGATTTGGGCGCGGACCTCGTCGGCGCCTTGGTGCTTGATCAGTTCATAGACGCCGACGGCGGCGCCCGAGACGGCGAGCGCGATGACGCCCCACGCGATGACGCCGGCGAGCAATCGGTTGCCGCCGACGAGGCCCGCAATGATGGTGATGAGCGCGCTCATAGCAGGTGACCGACAGCGAAGCCGGCGAGGCAGCCGAGGCCGAACACGACGGCAAGCACGATCCTGCTTCTGCACAGCACGTCGAGCGCCAGATCGGCCCAGAAATCGGGATTGTTGCCGCCGCCGCCCATTAGCGCCGCGCCCCGGTCTGGAACGCCTGGACGCCCTTGGCCTCACCGTGCCGCGAGACGAGCACCAGGACGCCGGCGATGCCGGCGATGCCGGCGAGCCAGACCCAGCCGGGCACGTCACTGGCGAACGACGTCAGCGGCTCGACATAGCCCTTGGCAGCGTCGAGGTTGCCAAGGATGCCCTTGACGCCGGCGCCGACGGCGGCCGGAATGCCGACGATATAGCCGCCCATCTTGGTCAGCCAGTTCGCCTTGACCTCCGGCACCTTGTCGCGCACGACCTCCGGCGCCGCATTGGCGCGCTCTGGCGCGATGGCACGCGGCTTGGCCTTCTGCAGGGCAAGCAGCATGTCGTCGTCGATGCCGTCGCCGGCCGGCAGGCCGTTATCGGCGCGGAAGGCTCGGATGGCCGTCGCGGTCATCGTGCCGATCTTGCAGTCGACGGCGCCGACTTCGGTATAGCCGAGATCCTTCAGCTGCTGCTGCACGCGCTCGACAGTGGCCTTGTCGGGCGCCGCGACAACAGGCTCAGCCGCCATCGGCTGCGGTTCCGGTGCGGCTTGAGCAGCATCCGGCGCCTCCATTGGCCACAGCGGCGTATCCTTGATCTTCTGCCATTTGGCGAAGGCGGCTGCCATCTTCCGGTCATAGGCGTTCTGCTTGTAGCCCGGCCCATTCCAGGTCCTGGCTATGACAGGCCAGCGATGCGCCTTTAGATCGTCGTCGATCTTCCACGCGACGAGCAATCGGACCGTCGCCTCGAGGTGATTGGCTTCCGACGCCATGAAGGCCGCGACCATCGCCTGCGGCGAGGTGTAGCCGGCGTCGCGATGATTTTCGCCGAGGATCTGGGTCAAACCCCAAGAGGCCGACATAAGTGCTGCCGTCTCGTCGATCGCAAGGGCCTTGATTAGGCGCGGATAGCTATCCTTGGGATAGGGCTTCATGCCCCATTTCGGATAGGCGAGGCCTGCCTTGACTGCGGCGTCGCGCTTCGCGCCCTTGCCGAGCAGCCTGTAGAACACGTGCGGCTCGAACAGCATCTTCGGCCGGCCGGCCGTGTCAAATCCGGATCCTGCCGCCTCGACCTGCATGAAGGCGTGCAGCTCGTCTTCGCCCACGCCAATCTCGGCGCCGATCCGCGGAATATCGATATCTTTCAGGCGCGCGCCGGCGCCCTTGAACGTGGTGTCCATGGGGTGACCTCTTGGGTTATAGCGAAGGAAATGGCCCGCTCAGAGGCGGCCAGGTTAACGCGACTTGACTACCAGCTTCGTCTCGTCGGGTAGATCGCCCAGAAGTGCATATCCATTCTTCTCGAAAGTATCCGCCACCACGGCGGCATCATCGATCGGAATGTCTTCTTCAGCGATATTCGAGGGCTGCATGGCGCCAGACGCCGCCGCAAACTGATCGATCATGGTATTGCCGTTGCTGGCCGCGGAAACGTCCCAATGAACCGGGCGACCGGCTGCTTTCGCATAGGCTGCCGTCGATATCTGAACATACCCCGCGCGGCCCATGTGCGCTTGGTCCTGCTGCCAGAGAGCGCTCGCCGACGTGGCAGCCGCAATCGTCGCCACGCTGCAGAGAGCAAGCCACGGTCGTGAAGACATTGCCAGCGCCGACGAAGACACCGCTAACGCCACCAGCGACCCCATGACCATGATGGTAAGCAGGGATGCCGTGCCGATCGCTATCCCGGTGTTATCGATCCAAAGCAGCCCTGAGATATTCGGTGTCACGACAGGCGAGAGAGGCGCATGGATAAACGGCTTGAGTGTCGCCAGAGCCGAGACCGCGATCAGGCTTGCGTTTAAGGCTACGGCGCCGGCTCTCTTTTCGTGCTGGCCAAGCCACAGCAAGCCCAGCCAGACAACGATGGTCGACGCTCCGTCAAGATACCGGCCGTATATGACATGATCGATGCGCGACGGCTGCATCATCTGCAAGACCGATGCTGCCCCGACTGCCAGTAATGCAATGGTAGCAAAGGCTATCAAGGGGCGCACGGTCGGGTTCACTTTCGTGATCTGCCATCCGGCGTAGAGGCCAATGCCGAAGAAGCCGAGAGACGACGCCAGCAACGACCAGAATTGGCCGAGAGAAACAGCGACTGCGGATTTGAGCCCGGGGAGCGTCGTAAGAACGCCGAGGAAGTCGCCAATCTTGCCGCTCTCGGAAACGCTGCCGCCCCAGATCGCCACCTCCAAATGATTGTTGATTTCATGAATACCGAGCCAGCACGCGGCCATCAATGTCGCCGCCGCGAAGACACCGGTCCATGTGGCCTTCTGCATGGCTCGCGCCACCATCAATGTCACGACCGCAACAGGGATAACACCCAAGGCGCGGGCATGAATGGCATAGAGCGCCATCACCGATGCGGCGAACAGGAGCCACCGCCATGTTTTGCCGGAGCGCCATGCCCATGCAAAAACAAGAAGGACAAGCAGAAACGCCAGCCGGAACGTTGCCTCCGACCACACCAGCGCGCTGTGGTAGATGTAGGCCGGGAACACAGCAACAAGGAAAGCACTTGCGATCAGGAACAAGGATCTCGGAAGCCCAGAATTGGTGGCGATTCCAACCATGGCCAATGGCACCAGCGCCGTGGCGAGACAACTGATTGCCACCCCGATTTGATAGATGGTCGACGCATCGCGCGAGAACCAGAAGGCCGGAATCAACAGAAGCGGGTGTCCGAAGCTGTAGTTTGACGTCTCTGCTAGATTGAGCGCCTGTCCAATCGCCAAGTATTTGGCAATGGCAAGGTACCCTACTTCGTCAGGAACGATCGGAACAGCCGCGCTCTCGGTAACATACCGCAGGAAAACAAATAGAGCTATCGAGAAGACCGCGATCCACGACCACCGTACTTCAGCAGTCGACGATGTGCATTCCGTTAGCATCCGCCCCGCACATGTTCCCCAAGGACCCAAGCCACACCGCGGTGAAATAGGCTATCGTCACGATCAGGGCCACGGAGACCATGAATTCGACGGCTTTCTTCCATTTCGACGCGTTTTCCATTGCCGCTATCAATCACATGTCGCATTGGTGGGCAAGGGCTCACCCCAGTTTGTCTACCGCAACAATTTTCAGCGGACTTCCATCCCTAACCGCTCGAACGTCAGGGTAGCGTCGCCCGGAGTTCCAACAGCGACCAGCGCTCCGAATTCTGCCTCGCTTGTTGGTGTCAGGTTGATGGTCTTCCAATTGCCATCCACGTCGACGGTGGCGGCTGCAATGGCGAGCGTCTGGACGTCGGTGATCGTGCCGACGTTTCCCCCCGACCGCACCGTAAAGCTTGTCGCTGTTGCATGCGCCTGTACGCGCATCCGAACCCGGAATTCCCTGAAGCCTGCAGAAACCATCTTCACCGGGATCGAGGCTGCAAGGGTCTGGCCGGTGCTGTTGATCGTCACGGCCTTGCTCGCGGCGTTGCCAATGCCGTCGATATACATGCGCTTGCCGGTATCGATATTGTCTTCGCCGGAAGCCGTCACGCCCTGGAAGACACGCAGCACGCCTGGCGCCCACCAACTCGCACCGTTATGGAACTCGACATGCTTGACGGTCAGATGTGTTCCGGCAACACCGAAAGAGAATGCGGGCTTGCTCTGCGCGTCTGTGTCCCACTGACAGATGCGCGCGTAGTTGATGGTCATTCGCGCGCCGGAAACTGTGGCAACACCGTGCCCTCCGGGCCGAGCGAACCCCGATCCGGATCCTTCGAACTTTTCAACGGAAAGGTCACACAGGCCGCGGAGCCGGAAACCATAATCAGATGCAGCAACGACCGCGATTCCCGCCTGACTGGTGCGGTGGATGATCAGATGCCCGATCTTGCCAGTGACCGGAACGGCGACGATACCGGGATAAACCATGAGGCCATGGGTGCAGCTGTCCGAGTATATGGCGTCAATATCAGCAAAGTATGTCGGTTGCCCCATGAAGTCGTAGGATCGAGACGGTATGAAACCAACCCCGACATTTGTGTAGATCGAGAACAGACCGCCCTTTGTCCTTAGTCCGTCGATGCGGCCAAACTCATAGGCGATATAGTTGTCGAGCATGTACAGCACGACGTTGCTGTCGACGCTCCAGTATGGGTACGCCTCGACGTTGTCGAGCATGAGGATATGGTGGACGCCATCGATCGAGAGCCCGACTTTGAAGGCATGCCATTTACAATCGCGGATGTATCCGCCTTCCCCGCCTCGCTGGAACTCTATTCCATAGGAGAAAGCCAGCGCGATTACACCTTCCATCCAGGCTTTCTCGGCGCGATCGGTGCGGGCGTTGTCGGTGAAGCGCCCGGCTCGAACAGCCCAGGGTGTGTTGTTCGGTGCCCACGCCGCGGCGGGCGTCGGCTGGTTGTCCCAGAACAGCATTACGTCCTTGAGGCCGCTGTGCTGGCTTAGTCGCACCAACTCGTTGGTCGGGCGGAGCACGGTGCTGATATTCGCCCCGGTCAGCCCCGCATTCGAGGCGAAAGAGAAAGACGGCGCGACCGTGTAATTGCCGCCGTTGGTGATGGTGATGCCGGTAACTGCACCGCCGCTGACATCGAAGGTGCCAGCCGCGCCAGCCCCAGTGCCACCAGTGAAAGCAAGTGAAAAGCCCGTTCCGTTCGTGCCACCGGAGCCGGAGGCCGTTATGGTCCCGACAGAAACGCCCATGACAGCGGCGACGCGGCTGCACCACACGGTTCCACTTGTGAAGGTAGAAGGCTTAGCCGTACTGTTGAGGAACGTTTGCAGCGTCGGCTTAACCCCGGACACCGTCTTATTTTTCGGGATGACCAGGCCGTCCATCTTTGCAAAACCGGCCGGGCATTTGACATGCCGCACTGTCGATATCGCCAGCATCGCCGCAATGATCGAACCATTTTCCGTGCCGGCACCAGTGGCGTCGTTATAGTCCGTAGTATATCCGCCCCATTCGGCGTTGGCTCCATAAACCGCCCAGTCGCCTTGCCTGACCCAGCAACCGCTTGCCCCGGTCGGTGCGCTCGCCGGCGGCACATAAATGGCCCTCAATGTGTCGGCAGCGACAAAAGCCGACAAGTTGCCGCTAACCCAAGCGAAACGCCCGTTCTTGCCGCCAGAGTCATAGACTATGGCAACCTTGCGCAGAGTCTGGTCCACAAGTGCCAGCGCAGCCAGGTCAGAAACATAGATCGGCACGTTGACAATGCTTGCCGCCGCCGCCTCGGCAGCGGCCTGCGCATTCTCGGCCGCAACGGCCGCGGCCTCAGCTGCGGCCTTGTCCGCGGCCGTGCCAACCTCGGTGATCAATCTGAAGGTCGTGCCGGAGACGTAGCCAGAGATGATCGCGCCGGCCACCAGATAATCAACGGACACATCATTGCCGTTCGCAGTCTTTATCGTGAGCGCCTCCGCACCATTGAACGAGACCGTCGCCGCACCGGTATTGTTGCGAAAAATATTCAACGCAATCAGCGCCACGCCATCCGCTGCCGGCAAAGGAAGGCTGGTCGTGGCCTGGATCGCATTAGCCGTCCCTGCACCAGCGTCGGTTGCGCGGATGAAGCTGTAGGGAAGATCCGCAATCCGCGACCACGAGCCGGCGCCGCTGGCCCCGAGCTTCTGATAAACGCCATTGTTGGCGACCGTGGCATCGCCGATGACCCACGCCGACGAATTGGCGCCATGTGCAAGATCGGCGTCCATGCTCGCCTTCGAGCCGTAGATCAGGCCGCCGTTCGACGTGAACGCCGTCACGATCGATTCAAGCCATGTGCCCCATTCGCGAATCTTGCTCTTGCGCGGCTTGTTTGTTCCGCTTGCGGGAACGCCGTCCGTCACGAAGTCGCGAAAGATTGTGTTGGCCAGATCGACCATGCCAATTCTCCAGAATGCGCAGATTTTCAGGGGAAATGCCGCGACGGATGCGGCAGGGTGTCAGGTAACGGTCACGGCGCCGGTGGCGACGCTGGCCGATTCGACGCCGGAGGCGTTGGCGGCCTTGATCCAGTAGTAATAGGTGCCGGCGGCGAGGCCACCGTCCTGGTAGGAATCATTGGTCGATGGAGGCCCGTATTCGGTGCGCACGAGCACAGCCGTCCCTTCGGTGTTCACCGTGTTGCGGCGGATGTTGGCGGCGACGTAATTGGCGCTGTTCGGCGATTTCCAGCCGAGGTCGACCGTGCCGGCTCCGCCGGTTTTCGTGACGTTTGTCACCACGCCAGGCGCCGTCGGATCGGCGACCGGCGTGACGAACTGGCTTGGCGTCCAGGCGCCTTCGCGACCCGTGAGCGTGATGAAACGGACCTGCGCCTCATATTGAACGCCGTCGGACAAGGCGGTGGTGTTGGCCGTCGTCGCATCGTCGCTGATCGGCACCACCTGCCAGTCAGCGTCGGAGACCTTCTTGTACTGGCCCTGGATGATCAGCGCATCGGAAGGCGACGCATCGAAGGCGAGCACGCCATAGGGCACCTGTTGGCCGCCGACCGTGATACGGGAGACGCCGAAGGAAAAGCCGGTCGGCAAAGGGATAGTCTTGTCGACCGTCGTCTCCTCCGAGATCGGCGCGGTGCCCTCTTCGGCGGCGGCATTCCAGTCATAGGCCTGCGAGGGCATGGACTGCACCTGCAGCGAGACCCCGGTCAGGATCCCGCCGTCAGCGACGTTGAAGCGGAAATCCTGCACCTCGAACACCTCGTCGATGCCGAACAATGGATAGGTGATGCGCACGAAGCGCTTGCCGAAGGCGGCCATGGCGCGCAGGTTGCATTGGAATACACCCACCCATGACGGGTTCGCCCGGTAAGCTTCTAGCTTCATCAGCCGGCGCGCCTGGCTGTGAGAAGGCGCCATGTTGAAGGGAACATCCTTCGCGATTTCGCCGCGCAGGGCGACGTCATCCTCATCGATCCACTGATCGGCGTCGGTCGACTGGTAATCGTGGAACGGCGACGTGTAGGTGGCGCGAATGATATTGGCGGTGGTCAAAACGTCCCGGCCGCGCGCCACTTCCGAAAAACCGGTGATCGCGTCGGCATCGAGCGTGACGACGGGATCGGCCCATGTGCCGATATCGAGGGTCAGACCACCATCCGGCGTCGGCACGAGCCGGCCGTCGCAGACGGCCGTCATGCGTGAAAGCACGTCAGCCGGACGCTCGTTGAGCTGATAGGAGCCCCAGATGCGGTAGCGCTTTTCCGTGCCACCCGCCTTGAGCGTCACCGCCTCGTTGCAGCGGTTGTAAGCGGCGAGCCAGCCGGCGGATGCGAGTGGCGTGTTGATGACGCTTTGCGGCAGTCTCATGCCATCGGCATGAAGGACATAATCGCGGATGATGTCGGAGGCGTTTTCCGACCAGATCGACGTGTTTGTGCCAAGGCTGTAGACGATCGAACCGCGCGCCACCACGCGATAAAGCGTGTTGGTCAGATTGGGGAACAGCTTCGTCACCTTATCCGATGGCGTCGCCAATTGCCTGGTGAAGAGCGACGAGACCCCGTCGCCGCGATGGTTGACGTCCCATTCCGGGAACTCGGCGGTGAGCTCGCCGTAAGAGGTTTCGGTCGGCAGGCCGAGCCTCGAACTGATGCGTACCTTGTATTTGTCGCTGTAGTGATAGGGCTCTTCCTGGACCTGCCCATTGGCGTCCAGGGTGACCAGGTTGTCGTCGACCCAGTATTCCTCGATCGCGTCGAGCTGTCCGGTGCCGAGCGCGATGACCTTGTAGAGATCGCCGTTCTTGCTTTCGACAAAGGCCCATGGTCCCGACGGCTTCACGCGGCCATAGTGGCGCACGCGCGGCGCGACCGGGTTCTTGACCGAGGTCTGCACGTCCTGCGGCTTCGGCGGATCCGGCCGGAACAACGAGCTGGCGAGGTAGGACAGGCCGACGGCGACGCCGATCTGGATGGTGCCGACGATCGCGCCGACGGTGATGGCGATTGCCGTCGCGCCGCTCACGCCAGCCGAGACGACGGCCAGGAGGACCAGGCTTTCCAGACCCATCCTGGCACGACCGAAGAGCGACCGGTCGTCTTCCTGATTGAGCGTGTTCGAGATGTATCTGGTTCTCATACGGACCAGGCCTTCCAGAACCTGTCGATTGGAACGGCAATCGCCCCGGTGTCGTGGCGCGTGAACCAGCTGTCGCCGGCATGAATGGCCGGAGCCATCACCCCTTTGTCGGTGAAGATAAGCCCGACATCGCCGGCGATCGGCGTCTTAGTCTTCTTGAAGCCGCCGGCGCGCGCCGCCCGGTTGACGAGCACCGCGAACATTTGCGGCACGGCAACCCACTCGGCAGTATCCTCGGCATTGCGAAGCTGGCGGCCGAACGCCGAGACAGGCGACACGCCGGCGATCTGCCTGACCCAGCGGTCGATCGTTCCGCCGCAATCGGTGACGCCCTTCTCGTAAGGGCGCTGCATCTCGGCGGCGATGTAGTCGCGCACCGCATGCAGGCGCTCGGCCTCGGTCACGTCTCCACCTCGTCAATAGTCGGGGTAAGTCACTGTCTTCATCAGGATCGAGCTGACGAAGCCGAAGAACTTGTCGCCGGGCGAACGCGCCTGCTGGTCGCGGTCGGTGTACCGGCCATAGGGCGGGCGCGACCGGTTGAAGAAGGCGTTCTCGGCGACGATCGCGATCGACTGGATGGCGCCCTGGTCGTCCTGCATCTCCGTCCGTCCGACCTTTGGCGGCTGCATGAAGCCCCAGAAGATCGGGATCGGATTGCCGACCGTCTGCCATTCGGAATCGAACAGTTGCAGGTAGACGGTCATCAGCTGCTGGTCGATCAGCGGCGTATCCTCGAGGGCCTTGGCCAGAAAACCGAGCGCCTGGTCAGGCAGGCCGTCGACCGTGACTGTGACGCTGTCGCTGGCGCCGCTGCCGGACAGCCCAAGGCCTTCGATCTGCGCCGTGCCATGCATGGGAAGATAGGTGTTGCCGTTGACCGTCAGCTTCGTGTTGCCGTTCCAGGCATATTCCGCGCCGGAGGCGAAATCGAACTTGACCAGGATGCTCACATAGACCCGGCCAGCCGTCAGCAGCGCAAGCTGCTCGGGCGTGAAGAAATCGGCCGACATCAGACGTCCTCTATGAACTGCACGGTCGGCGTGCCGAAGCGGCGCAGGCTGAGCTGCAGGTCCATGCCGTCATCGCTGGCAAGCCGCATGCGGCAGACCGGATCGTCGAATTCCAGCCTATCGCCTGCGCTTGCCGCTTCGCGCAGCGGCGGCCGGAACGTCATCGTGCCAGTTTCCTGATCGAACGTCCGGATCCGGTAAAGCCTCTCGCCGACCGAGAAATGTTGGCCGGGCTGGATGTCGCCGGCATAGTTCACGGTGACGGTCATCGTCGTGGCGCGCAGTGCGGCAGGAGCCGCCGCGACGACGTCGACGACTTCGCCGACATAGCCGGTTCCGTCATCGAACAGGGCGGCGTCGCTGTGCGGTACCTGGTCATAGAGGCCGGCCGCGACAGCGCCGGCCGGAACCGGCTGATAGCCGCGGCACAGAGGGACGAGGATGGAGCCAAGCCGTCCCTCGAGGAGCGATGCGATAGCTCGGTGCGCCAGGACGGCGTTGCGGTTGTTGACGACGATCGACCCATAAGTCGCCTTCCAGATGCCGGCATCGCTCGACACGACCTGCGTGGCGCCGCTGACCGACGCTGGGCCGGCCAGCGAACGCGGCGCAAGATCGAAGGCGACGTCCCGCGGGACCAGGACCTCGCACGGCCAACGGATGGTCATCGGTGCCCCTTACAAAGACCGGCTTTGCGCTTCGGCGAGATAGCCGGGCATGCCCCTGCGGACAGCCTTGGTGCTGCGTTGGACGGCAACTTCGACGATCGTGCCGGAATGCGTCTTGATGCGCTGGTCGGCGATGTCGGACATGCGCCCGCTATCGTCCTGAAGCACGACGCGCACCATGTCGCTGGACCCGGCGCCGCGAGCGCCGCGCGGCAGCACCACCTCGCCCTTCTGCAGGATTGCCGGAACTTCGCCAGGCTGGAGGCCGCCGGCGACGCCACCGCCATGCATCCGGCGCGCGCCGGCGAAGGTGGATGCCGCCACGGCGCGACCGTGGCCGTAGCCGTCGACGCCGGCGACACCGCCGGAATGGAGGATGCCAGGGATAAGCAAGCCGCCGAGCAGGCCGCCACCGCCGCCGCCGAAAAGACCGCTGAACAAGCCACCGCCCCCCGCCGGGAACAGCGCGTTCAGCGCCATGTCTTCCAGCTTGTCGGCGATCTTGTTCAGAACATTGGCGAAGATCTCGCCGGCATCCTTGCCCGCTCGCAGATCGTCGATGATCCCGCCGAGCACGCCGCGGCCGAAGTCGTTGAGCTCGCGTTGCTGATCGAGGATCTTCTGCTGGCTGGCCTTGAATTGATCGGCGCTGGACGATGCCTTGGCGTAGTTGCCGGCGAGCTCGTCGATCTTGGCGGCCAGTTCCGGCGTGACCTCGACGCCGGCTTTCGCCGCGTCGTTGAGCAGTTGCTGCTTGATCTTGGCCTTGTCGAGCGCGAAGCCATAATCGTTGACCAGCGGATTGAGCCCGGCCTGCGCCTGCGCCTCGGCGTTGAGCAGGTCGATGCGGCGCTGGATATCCTCCATGCTGCCCTGGAAAATGTCGCTCGGAGTCTTTGCCGAACTGGTGCTGGCGCCGGCGCGGCGTTGCGCGTATGCGATGGCATCGTCGACCGTCCGTCCGCCTCCGAGAATGGTCGGGTTGGCCTTGATGGACGCCGGCGAGATCAGCCCGGCAAGCGGCGTGCCCGGCGCCGCATTGAGCACCTTCGCGGCGTCGCCGGCGCCGAGGAAGTGCGCCAGCTGCAACGCCGCCTCGTCGACATGCACGCCGGCATCCTGCAGCACCTTGGCGTTCTCGGCGGCATATTTGCGGATGAGGTCATAGGAGACATCGGCATTGTCGCGCAGCGCCAGGATGGCGTCACGGGACATGCTGTCCGCCTGCTGCGGATAGTATTTCTTGAACAGGTTGAGCCAGGTCGATTCGATGAACTGACCGACGCCGGACGCGCTCGAATTTGGATTGTCGCCACGGCCTTCGGCGCGATCGACACGCCGGACAAAGGCATCGATCGCCGAATTGAGGCTGTTGATCGACTGGCCAACATCCTCGGACGACGGACGCTGGTCCGGGGTCGGAGCCGTGGTCGGAAGGTGGATGCCTTGCGGATTGACAAACGCGCCTGGCGGCCCGTTGAAGCCGCGAAATCGTTCAGCGTTCAGCGCCTCATCCTGCGCCTTGCGCGCCTCGTCAGCCTGCTTGGCGACCGCGGCGAAGCCATCCGCGATGTCGTGGACCTTGCGTGCGAAGGCATCGGCCGCCGGCACGCCGCGATTGAAATAAGCGGTCGAAAGCGCCTCGAGGAGCGCCTTGTTCTCTTTCGTCGAATCCTTGCCGTCCTCCACCGCCTTCTGCAGCGCAGTGAACGCGCGCTGGACCGCAACGATCTCTTCGTTGGGCGCGCCGGCCAGCCGCAGTTGGCTCACCAGGTCGGCGATATCGACGGTCAGCGCCTTGACGGTTTCTCGCGCTTCCTTGAACTGCTCATCGATCGTCAACTGTGTGGCCTGCCGGATATCGCCTTCCTCGAGCGCGCGCTTGCGCTCGTCGGCATAGGCTTTGACGGCGGGCAGGGCGTCGCCCCATTTCTGTGCGACCCTGTCGAGCAGCTCGGCCTCTTGCTTCAGGGTCTCGGCGCTCTTGTCGCCGCCGCTGACGACCTCCGAAAAATATTCGACCGCATAGCCGACCAGGGCGATGGTCGCGATGGTGGCGAGCGACACCGGGTTGATCAGCGAGGTGAAGGCGCCGCCCAGCGCCTTGACCGCGCCGGCGGCACCAGCCTGCCCGATCACCTGGTTGATCTGAGTGCCCTGCTGCAGCGCGATCGTGAGCGGCGACGCGCCGCCCTTCAGCTGCACGGCGATATCCTGCAGCTGCGCACCAAGATTGGCCGTCTGAAATGACGAGGCCTTCATGGCGGTCTGAATGTCCTTGGCGCCGCCCTGGATGACCCGGAACGACTGCCTGGCGCGCGTCGCGGTGTTGTCGAAGGCGCCGGCCGTGCGGTTGCCGAGATCGTCGAACTGCTGCTGGATGGCAGTCGTTGTGGCGCGCGTGTCGCCGGTCAGGCGCTGCAGCGCGCGCTGTATCTGCTTGGTGTCGGCAGAGATCGACAGGATCAGGTCTTCGGTGTCGCCGGCCATGAAACTTTATTCCCTGATCCAGTCCCAGAGTTCGTCGACTTCCTTGGAGGTGAGCGCCTTGTCCCCGTCCGGATCATTGGCCTTCTGGTAGCCTTCGAGCGCGGCGAGGTACTGCCACATGCTCATTCGCCGGACCTGCTGGGGGGTGAAGCCGAGGACGGCTCCGTTGCCGTAGATGGCTCCGAACCGGAATTTTCCGTTGGGGAGTTCGTCGGATCGTTCTGACCCGGAGCCTCTGATTTTTTTCCGACTTCCTCCTCCGGCGCGCCGGCGACGGCGGCCCCAAGGACGAGCTGCGCCAGCACGAGATTTTCGAGCGGCGGCCGGTCCTGCACATAGGCGCGGACCAGCTTCAGCGCCTTGACCGGCTCAATGCCGCCGCCGATCAGCCCAAGGCGGATGACATTGGAAATGTCGCCCATGCGCCAGCGGCCGGAAACCAAACGGTCGAGCACCACATAAGGCCCGGCATCGCAGGCTTCCTGCAGCTGTTCCAGCTCGCCCCAGCCCATGCGGAAGACATAGTCGTCATCCGCAAAGGTCTGTGTGGTCGACGCGTCTCGGCTCACGAAACAACCCGGGTCATGACGCCGTCGGACTGCAGCGAGACGTTCGCCGTGGCGCGCTGTGCGTTCGGCGCGGTGGCGGCAAAGGTCTCGACATGCATCGACCCGGTCCAGGTGATCGTTTTCGCCGGGAACTCCCAGACGACCTTCACATGGACGGAATCGACGCTTTCCCAGGCATTGAGCCAGGTCTCGACCGATTCGGCGGCGAGCACGCCTTCGCCGCTGATCGACATCGACAGCGAAGTGGCATCGCGGCCAAGCCAGTCGACGGCATCGGGATCGTCGCAGTCCGGAAGCTGGAATTCATTGAGCGCCTTGGTCAGCGTCATCGAGCGGGAGGTGAAGCCGCAGGGAACGGCGAAGTTCTCCGGGGTCGCGCCGTCGCCGAGCATGACCTTGACCTTGCCGCCCTTGATTGTCGTGGGGGATGCCATCGCATTTTCTCCATGTCGTTTGAACGGCGCGGCGGATGCCGGCAGGCGCGCCACCTGCTGTTGAAATCGCGGCCTACTTCACGGCTGTTCCGCGAAGGCCTCGAAGCTCATGCGAGCCCGGTTGGTCAGGCCGTCCGGATCGCGGGAAAAGACGGTCTGCCGGTGCTGCAGATAGACCAGGGCGTTTTCCGCCAGGGCCAGCTCAGGTTCGAGGATGCCGATCCGGACGGCGTCACCGATCTTTTCCGCTTCGGGGAAGCCGACCGCGCGCGACCAGACGTTGATGTCGAAGGTGATGGCGAAGCCCTTGATGCAGTCGGCGTCGTCGGACAGCTCGTCCATCGGGACGAACGTCACATAGGGAAAGATCGGGTTGGGCGGCACGGTGTCGTAGATCCGCTGGCCGATGAGCGACGTCACGCCGGCGACTTCTTTCAGCCGCGCCACGATTGCGCCCTGCAATTCCAGGCTTGGCGAAGTCATCTAGACCTCTCAATAGCGTCGATCAGTTCATCATTCTGATCTATGAGAAGCTGTTCATCGGCCTTTGCCTTGCGAACGGCTCTATTGACGGCACCGGCAATGCGACGGCGAAGCTTTTTGCGGTATGCGCGGTATGTCGGGAAGATGTGCGGGCGCGCCGCCATCTTGACCGTGCCGAATTCGAGGAACCGCCAGATGAATTCAGCGAAGATGCCGGTGGCATTCGGATCCTTGGTCGCGTTCAAAGCTTTGCCGGTTGAAGTCGCTTTGACTTTGCCGCCAACCCGCCGATCGCCCGATCCGCCTGGATGGTATGGGCGTAGTGTCCGGTATCGCGCGGCGCGCGCGGCCGGATCCTGTTGGCGAGTTCCTTCGCACCTTCCAGCTGCTCGACCGCCACCTCCTTTTCCACATTCGGAAGAAGCTGGTTGAGCCGGCGATAGAGCGCCTCGCGCCCCTGCCATTTCACCTTAGGTCTCATGCCGCCACGCCCGACTGCACGGTGAGATAGACCCAGGCCGGATCGGTGATGATGTCGACGGCGATGACCGCGTAGACGGTGCCGGTCCTGACATCGCGCATGCGCCAATCGGTCGTCAGCCGCCGCGACTGCGAGGAAGAGCGCACGTAGACGCCGAAAGTGTTGCGGCCTTCGAGCCGCGCCGCCATGACAGCCTCCGAGCCGCCCCGGCTGCGGAACTCGGCGCGGCACTGGAAGCGCTCCTCGAAGTCGCCGGCAACGGTGTTGCCGTATCCGTCGTCGATCTGGGCACGCGCATCGAAGGCGACGCGCTCGCGCAGGGAGCCGGCATTAGGCTTCGGCATCGTCGGTGCCCTTGCGCGGCTTGCACTTCACCGCCTTTTCGACCGAAAGCGCCGCCGCCGCGCAGACGCGCGTGACGTTCTGCTCCATCCCCGCCTTGTAGGCGATGATGGATTGCGGCGTCGGCTTCCAGTCGAAGTCAGCGGTGAAGCGGACCCACATGTCAGTTCGAAACGCCGGTGTACTTATAATCGAGCGTCAAAACTGACGCCGATTTGGCAATGCCGATCAGTTGCACATATTCGCCGGCGCCGAGATCAGCAGCCGGGCAAATTCCACCAGGTGTGTCCGACAGGAAATAGGTGGCACCAGGCGTCAAAATAGCGCCCACGTTGACGTCGCCGCTTTTCTGGAACTTGATCGGCTGATCGAGGGCTCCACCGTTGAGAGCGGTGCCAATCGCCGTCCGAGCCTCGACGCTGGCGGCATTGTTATCCGCCTTCATCAGTTTCTTGGTGGCGCTGGATCGATAAAGCTGCTGCCCAGCGATGATCGTTTCGCCGGCGGCTCCGGTTTCGGTTCCGGCATCAGCGCCGGCGATGACATTTTCGGGAGTGATCACAAGATCAGCCATGGGAGAGGTCTCCGTTAAATCCTCATTGCGCGATAGGGAGCCAGAAGGGCGTCAACGCCCATCGGCAGTTCCGCGAGCGAGGTCTCCGCGACCGCCTCGCGATTTTGATAGAGATGCGCGACGTGCAGCAGGATCGCAGCCTTGATGGCTGCCGGAACCGTGCTCACGCCGTTAACAGTTGGATAGCCGGCCTTATAGGTGACGCTCACCGCCGCCTTCTCGGCGAGATCGCTTGGCGCAGTGAAGCCGTCATTGAACCGTACATGCGACCGCCCTCCGGCATCCGTCAGAAGGGTGTATTCGCCCTGGTCGATTGTGCTTTCCGCCGCAGCGCTATCGCGCCATTTCGCGCTGAGGACGGACGTGACCGGACCAAGCGGCAGCGGAAGGCACCGCGCGAAACAGTCGAAGTCCTGCCGCCATTCCTGTTCCACCAGGCAGCGGCCGAGGATGCCCGTCCAGCCGTCAAGATGGTCGGTAACGGCTGAAATCAACGACCCGATCAGTGCGTCGTCGTCAGGAAAATCGACGCGCAGCTGCGCCTTGGCTTCCGCCAGGATGATTGGCGTTGCGGCCGGCGCGGTGACGAGGACTGGACGGTACATCGGTCTGCTTCTATTTCACGTAGCCGTAGCAGGCAGGATCAAGTCCTCTCTGCTTCAGCTCTTCCTGGGTGAACTTCTGCTTGCCGGCGGCTTTCACCGTCGTCTTTTTGGAGGTCTCGGATTTGGCCGAGGCCTTCTGGTCTTTCGTCTCGTCGGTCTTTTCAGTCATGGCACTCTCCTTCGGTTCATTGAGAGAGCGGCCCGGCTTGGGCCGCTCCCCGTGACGAGCCGAACTCGATCAGGCGGACATCTTCAGGACCTTGATGGTCTCCGGGTTCTGGACGCCGCCGCCAACGCGCTTCGTGGTGTAGAACATCACGTAGGGCTTGTTGGTGAACGGGTCGCGCAGCACGCGGACACCGGTGCGGTCGACGATCAGATAGCCCCGGCGGAAGTCGCCGAAGGCGATCGGCAGCGCCGATGCAGCGATATCGGGCATGCCCGGCATTTCGGTCACCGGATAACCGGCGATCGTCGCCGGCTGGCCGGCAACATAGGACGGCTGCCAGAGATAATTGCCGTCGCCGTCCTTCAGCTTGCGGATCACGCCCTGCGTGGTGCGGTTCATGATCCAGCGAGCGTTCTGGGTGAAGCCCGACGGCAGCAGATAGATCAGGTCGAGCAGCTCGTCGGAATCGATAGCCGCGGCGGCAGCCGTGGTCTTCAGCTCGATCGCGCCGAGCGGGTTCACCGCAGCGTTGGCCCCACCAGTCACGAAGGTGAGCAGGCCATAGGGCTTGTTGGCGCCGTTGCCGGAAATGAAGGCGAGGCCCTCCTGGTAGGAAAACTCGGTCTCTACCTCATTCGCCAGCCACGCTTCCAGGTTGACCTCGGCATCGTCGAGCATCTGCTGGGTCGCGGCCGGATTGGCGTAGATTTCCCCCGGCGCGAAGGTCATCTCGCCGAAAGTCGGCGTGTTGGTCTGCGGGCGTGCCGCAGTTTCGCCGACCCAACCGGACGAGGTGCCGCGAAGGTTGAACAGCTTCTTGAACCCCGCCGTCGAGATCGTCTGGCTGGCAGCGATCTGGCGCATCGGAGAGACTTCGACGAGCTTGTCGGTGATGGTGCGGTCCCACTCCACCGGAGCGAGAAAGCCGCCCTCGGAATCGGCGCCCTTGTTGAGCGATGCCTGGATATCGCCCTTGCGGAAATGCGCGCGGAAGGCGTCGGAATATTCCTTGTCCTTCACCTCGCGCGCGCCGCTGCCGGCGCCGACCTGGATTGCCGCCAGCTTGGCATTGGCCTGGTCGACCGCTGCCTGCAGCTCGGACACGCTCGAATTGATCTTGTTGAGCTTTTCCGTGGTGACCACATCGTCGAACTTTTTGGCGAGTTCCTTGTCCTTCTCGGCCATCGTGGCCTTGAAGGTTTCCCAGTCCTTGCTGAGTTCACCGATAAGAGCCTTGACGTCGCCGCTTGCATCCGCGCGCACGGCGACAATGCCGCGGCGCGGCATCGCAAAATGTTTGGTCATTCTCTGTCTCCTATGACCGGATTGTGGATCGAAGCTGCTCGATGGCAGCCATGAGATCGTCAGCGTCGCGCGTGACGTTTACCGGAGCATCTCGCGTCCCGGATTTCAGCTCTGCGATGAAGGCCTTTGCCTCCTGCGCAGACATGTTGGTTGCTGCCATAAGCGCGTTCTCCGCGATGCGCTCGCGTGGCACTGGCTTTGCAAGTTCCGCCTTTACCTTGACGGCGCCGGCGGCAAGCTTGCCATCGGCGAGGCCTTTCTCGATTGCCGAGGCGGCATTGAACATCGTGCCGTCGCCGCGGCGACTGTCCATCCAGCCGGCCGCAACGGACTTTTCGACACCTGCATGCGCGGCGTAAATCTCGGCCATCGAGTCATCGACCTGGCCGAGCAGATCGGCCGCATCCTTCGCGTCGAACTTGTTTCCGATGACGACGCCAGATGCGTTGTGGACCATGATGAAGGAGCCGTCGGCCATCAGCACCTTGTCGCCAGCCATGGCGATCACGGAGGCGGCTGAGCCGGCCATGCTCAGCACGTTCACGGTTACCTTTGCCGGATGCGCGCGCAGCACGCTGTAGATCGCAAGGCCGGAGAAGAAGTTGCCGCCTGGCGAATTGATATTCAATGTCACGTCACGCTTTCCGATCGAACGCAGCGCGGCGGTGATCCGGCGTTCGCTGTTGTCGGTTCCGGTGATCGGGTCGAGGCCGATCTGGCCATAGATCGAGATGACGCCGTCGTCGGCTTCCCCAGCCGCGACGATGGCGGGATCGAACGCCTCGACGTTCTGATCCGGCGCCTCGAAGTTGAGCCAAGCCGGCTTCTGGAAGGCCTGAATCTCAGGCAGGTTTCGCAGGCTCATTTGCCGCTCCATTCGATTGGCCAAGAGGCGGTGGAAGATTGTCGCTATGCGGGAGGTCGAGCCAGCCGCGCACCTCGTCGACCTCGAGGAAGGGCTGCTGGCCGCCGGCGCCAAGGCCCTTGGCGAAAAACTCGGCCTGGTCCTTCATCGAACCGCGCAGAAGAGCGCCGGCGTTGAATTTCGGCTCGTAGAGTTCTGCTTCCTTTTCGGTGAGGAGGCAGCGCACGATCGCCTGCTGCCACGCCTCGAACCATGGATTGAGGCCAAACCGGACGAAGAACTGACCAAGCACGTCGACGCCCGTGCCCCAATTCGTCTCGTCGAGATTGAGCAAGGGACGCGGTACGCCGAAGGGGCGGGAAATCTCTTCCCCCTGATATTTGCGCTGCTCTATGGCCTGGCTGTCACGGCCGCTTGTGCCGCCAGGAGTTATATCCATGCCCTCTTCGAGGATTAGCCACTTATGCGCGTTGGCCGCGCCCTCGCGAGCTTCCATGCTCGATTTCAGCCGCTCGTAGGCTTCCGGCGAGAGCTTATCCTTGTGCTTCAGCGCGCCGCCGACAACCATGCCGTTGCGGAAAAGCCGCGCTGCGGCCTTTTCCGTCTGGATCGCCAGCGCAATCGCCTCGGCTGCCTGTTTCACCAGCGAAAGGCCGCTTATGCCGTCCTCGGACAGGCCGTAGCGAAGATGAAAGACATCCGTCTGCGGCAGAACGACCTGGCCGCCGTTCGGCTTGTTGTACACGTATTCCAGCGACCAGTCGGTTTTCTGCCGCGTCGTCACCTGATCGGTAGGCAGAGGGACCAGCTGAATGATGCGGGTGCCGCTCCGCACGATCAGCGCGAAGGCGTCGCCGCGCTGACCGGAACCGCTCGCGCCGAGCGCGTTCTGTTGCATCAGCGACCGGAACTCGAAGGCCGTCTGCCAGGCATTCGGCCTCCGATGCAGGATCCGGAACAGCGGATGGTCGTCGGCCATCGTGCTGTCCGCCTTGCGGTGAAGATGCAGCGGCAGCATGCCGATGGAAAACGAGATCAGCGACACGCAGCGGAGAACCGTCGGGTTCTTCATTGCCGCCTTTGCAGTGATCGACAGGCCCGCCTCGGTCAGCCCTTCGCCACCATTGCGGATGAATTCCAGCAGGCGCGGATCGTCCATGCCGTAGAACTGCGCGGCCTCGCCTGCCATGGCATGGACGGCGGAGCTTGCGGCCTCCGGCGCCAGCCCGGAGCGGCGAAACCAGTCAAAAATGCTCATCCGCTCTCATCCCACCATCAAGATGCCGCGCTCTTCGTAGACGGACGGGCCGCCGTGAGCTTCCGGGTTCCAGCTCATCAGGATCGCCGCGCACAGCATGGCGATTACGGGGTCGATCTTCGTGCGGCCGGCGGCCTGCTTGGTCGCCATGTTGCCGTTGCCCTTGACCTCGATCTTCACATTGCCGACCGACCAGGCCATCATGTCGGATCCGTCATGACTGATCGTGTCGTCGCTCAGCTTATGCTCGAGGCCCCAGAGCGCCGGCGATAGCGCCGGGCCTTGGCGCAAGCGATGGAGCATCAGGCCTTCGATCTTCTTCAGAGCAAGCGCGTCGACGAAGGCGGCGATGTTGTTAGGGTCGAAGCCGACGGCGTTCTTCTCCGGCAGGAGACCGGCGTCGCGCACCTGCGCTGCAATTTCCGCAATCCGCGCGATGTAAACCGAGACCTCGCAGATCGTCAGCGAACGTTCCGCTTCGAAGTCGAGCAGCCGCGGCGCGATTTCCTTGCGCACCTCGAGGACTTTCGGGTGCGCGAATGCGTGCGCCCAGACGAGCCATCGACGCGTGACCTTCTCGCGTCCGATGACACAGATGCCGAACAGATCGTCGAGGCCGCCACCGTCGGCACCGACAACGGCGACCTCGGAGCGGGCGATCAGTGATTCCAGGGTGAGCGACGGATCGGCGCGCTGCTCCCAATAATCGGCGCCGCGCCAGCCCTCGTCGGAGAGGCCGACGCCGATCTCGATGTTGAGATGCTGGCTTGCCCATATCTGCTCGGTTTCCTTGGTGGCCGAGCCGTTGTTTTCATAGTCTTCGATCAGGCGTTGCGGGCTGATCGAGCGGCCAATATTCGGCAATAGGTATTTCCAGTGCCGCTGGTCGCGCCAGTAGGACTGATCCTTTTGCAACTCGGCCGGGAACTCGTAGAGGACCGGTAGCATGATCGGCGCGCTGCCGCCCTTGCCGTCACGGATCCTGCGCGCTTTGTCGAGTTCCGTCTTCCAGATGCCGGCCGGCTGCTCGTCCGACTGGGTCGTGATCATCAGGGTCTGGCCGCCCTGCATGGTGATGCCGCCGCCGCGTATCTGCTGCATGACGGCCGCGGCCTTCGCCTTCTTACCCAGCTCGTGCAACTCGTCGATGATCGTCAAAACCGGGATTTCGCCGGTGACGATCGAGGTATCGAAAGTCTTGACGTTCAGTTCGGTGCCGGTCTTGCGCCGGGTTATGCATTTGATGTGATCCTGCACCTTGAAGATCGCATCGAGGCGAGGGTCCAACCTGATCATACCCTGCGCCTGGTTGAAGCAGCGCTCCGAGATATTCTGGCTAGGCGCCACGATCAGCATCTGCCGGTTGGGCGCTTCCTCCATGAACAGCGCGGTCAGTCCGAGCGCCGCCACATAGGTCGTCTTCGAGTTCTTCTTGGGAACCATGCAGAGCAGTTCCCAGACCAGGCGCTGTTTCGTCTCCGGATCCTCGCTGGCGAGGAAGGCGACGAGGATATCGCGAAACCACTCGCCGCAGGCCTGCCAAAGCGGCGGAGTGCCCGGCACATCCGGTAGCTTCAGCCGGTTGAAGAAAGCCAGCGCCTTGGCCGCCTTCTCCTGGTTGAGCGGAACGTCTGCCATCGGCGTCTGTCCGGCTTGAATGCGCTCCCACCAGTCCGGACAGGCAAAGCGCGGCAACGCCTCAATGGCGGGCATTCTGCGCCGCTTCGCTTTCCAGCTCGGCCATCAGATCGGCGTCGGCCGCATGGGCGCGCTGCTCGTCGACGATCTTCTTGCCGACCTTCTCGCTCGTCTTGTCCTCGTCGCGACCCCTGCCCATGGAAGCCTCGATCGACATGCGGTCGTTGCGGTCGATCATCGCGCCAAGCTCGCGCAGGGCGGTGACGTTGCCGGCGTTCGCCTGCTCCAGTGCGATCTCGAAGCGGCGAGCATCGAGCCGATCGCGCATGGCGTCACGCTCGCGCATGTCGGCTCTAAAATACCGCTTCAAAGTCGCCGGGGAGACGCCGAGCGCATTGGCAATCCGCTGGTTTGCCCAGCCCAAAGCCAGCAAGAGCTTGACTTTGTTGCGATCTTTCTCGGTCGGCTCATACGGCGGACGGCCGCGATTGCCGAAGCCCTCACGAACCGGATGACCGAACAGGTCAAAATTCGGCTCCATCGAAAAAAAATCTCCGAATGTGGGGGACGCGGGTCCGGCGGGGAGGGGCTCCCAGACTTTCGACCCACCCCCTCCGGTCGACCGTCAGTGCCAGACGCCGCGTTGCTGCAAGCTGGCCTGCTCTGCCTTCTGCGCCTCGCTGTCGTGCCATTCCTTCGAGACTGCGATCAGGTTGGCCTCATCCCAGAACAGCGCTTCGTTGCCGCGATGCTCTTTGTCGTGGTGGATGACCGGGCTGTTGGGTGCGGGGTGCTTGCCTATCAGCAGCACGCCAGTCTTTTGGCAGGTGTAGAGGTCGCGCACCAGGATGCGCTCGCGCAGCCGCTGCCAACGCTCGGTCTTATACCAGCGCCGCCAAGGCGCTGCGTTGCTGCTCATGCTGGAATCTTATCCATTGCGGCGAAGCTGGGGTGCTTCGCCTGGGGCTGATGGCGCTTCCAGCCCTTTCGGGAGTGCGACACTTTCAGCTCGTCCTAGGGACAGACTCGCTATTACGATTTGCTGATTTGCGCAAGGTCGAGGTCGACCGAGACAAATTGGCCGAAGAGCATTACCTCGATCTGCGCTCGGCCTCTGTCGTCTACCGACTTCACCACGCCAGGGAACGAGGCGAATGGACCGTCATCGACGCTGACCTGATCGCCAACATCGAACGACCTGATCATCGCCTTGATGGCCTCTGGATCGTGTTCGACATCAGCACGAAGTTTCAACATCTTAGCCTCAGGAACTGGAGCTGGACGTTCAGCGCCACCGAGCACGCCCTCAACGCCTTTGATGCCGGAAAGCGCATGCCAGCAGGGCGGGCACCACACCACATTCACGAAGATGTAGCCGGGCAGGAACGGCACCGTCTTGGTCTTTGGACGCATCATTCCGTAGCGGCCACGACGACGGACCACGACGGTTTCCTGTGCCATCCATCGCTCGATCTTTGCATCTTCGAGCGACTTATCCACAGCAATGTCGAGGCCCTTTTTCACCTGCAGCACATACCAATGCGCTTCCGGGCCATCCATCCCCGCCGCCGCGAGCATCGCCTGCTCCCGCCGGCGCAATGCGATTCGCTTGTCGCTCTTCTGCCAGGCGCGATCGACATTGATGATCTCTCCCGTCGAGCGATCGACAAAGACGTGTTCACGCTCACTCAGCCGCTGCACGTCCGCCCGCATCATGGTTCCCTCGCAATGCCTGTTCGAATGCTGCCAGTCCGACCGGTCCGCCAACCGGGAAGTAGGCCACGCGGCCAGGGTCAGGCAGCCATGGCCAGCCGCGCTGCTGGAACAGCGCCTTCCAGTCGTTCCACTGCGGCATGTCGACCGGCACCGCGACCATCTGGCCTTTCAGCGCATGCCAGCGCTCGCCGAAGCGATAGCCCTTGCCGCTGCGCGCCATGCCGAACAGCTTGAACAGGTGCGGCCAGCGTTCAGCGAACGCCGTCGCCGCAGGATTGGTCGGGCCGTCGAGCATGTGCGCCATCACCCATGCCATCCACACCGGCCCGAATGGCGGCGCATAGTCGTCGGCCTCCGCTGCCGGCTGCGCCTTGGGCGGCAGCTTCTCCCAGCGCTTCTCGGCGAGGTAGACGGCGAAGGTGCAGATCACGGTCCGGCCGCCGACCTTGGCGCTGGCCACGTAATCGGCCATGCGGTCGGCCGCGGCGTCGCGCTCCGCGTCGGTCAGCTTTCGAGCCTCGGCCAGCGCCTTCGGCCCGCTGTCGCTGATATAGCTCGGCCAGGCCGGATGCGTTTTCTTCAGCCAGCGCTCGATTGCCTTTTCTTCCTCACGCGTGCGCTCTCTCTCGGATTCGTTCTGGTGGGTCGTTCTAAGAGGGTCGTTCTTAGGTGCCGGCTCTGGGCCGGCAGGGGGTGCCGGTTCTGGACCGGCAGGGGGTGCCGATATACCGGCAGGGGTGCCGGGCTGTCGGCAGGGGTCATCCTGGTCGCAATCGGCCTCTTTCACGCTGCGCGGATCGGCATGCTTCGGATCGAGGATGACGCGATAGACATGCGGACTGTCGCGCCCGTTTTCCTCCTCCTGCTCGTAGCGCTCAAGATAGCCGGCCTTGACCAGCCGCTCGATCGCCTCGAACACCGTCGAGCGCGCGCAGCCCATCTCGTCGGCCATCTTGACCTGGCTCTTGCGGCACCAGCCGAGATCGTCGGTATGGCGCCCAAGCACGCAAAGCACCTGCAGGTCGCGCGGTTTCAGCGACCTGTCGGTCGCCGCGCGCGCTGGAATGATGGATAGGCGAGGGCCAGTCACTCCGCCGCCTCCCGGTAGCGCGCCAGGTGGCCGCAGTTGGCAGCGACGAGGGCGGCGGCGATCGGCGGTGCCACGCTGTTGCCGCAGCAGGCGATCTGGTCGCTCTTGGCCAGCGGCCTGCCCGCATAGTCGACGTCGATGATGTAATCGGCCGGGAAGCCTTGCGCGCAGAACAGCTCGCGCGGCGTCAGCATGCGCATGCCGATGTCGACGATGGTGAAGACTTCGCCCTCAATCTCGACGGTGACGAACTCGCGCTCGTCCCAGAAACCCTGCTCGCGCATGAAGTCGGCGACCTGACGGGCGCGAGCCGATTGCGCTTCGCTAAACGGCGGCCAGCCGATCTCGCCCTCGACGAAGCCAAAGCGATCTTTCGTGGTGACCGAATGGCAAGGCTCGTCGACGCGAGCGCCGTCGCCGGTGCCGTAATATTTCTGCATGAACGGCGCCACGACTGTCAGCCCGGCGCCGCCGGCCGTCACCGTATGCGCAGGCTCGTCGGGGGACGAATAGGCCTTCTGCGCATTGCGCATCGTCATCAGGTGCGGCGCGACGACGGCGGTGCCGCCGCCCTTGCCTCCGCCGGCGGTCACTGTCGGATGCGGTGCATCGAGAGGCCCGTCGCGCCGATCGCTGGCCTTCATGTTGAGAAGATGGGCCGCGACCACGCTTTGCGTGCAGCCCTTCTGGACGATGGTCGAGACCGGCTCGCGTGCGTCGTGGCCGGTTTCCTGATAGTTGTTCTGGGTCAGGAACGCTGTTGCGAGGCAGACGTCCGCCTTTGCCGTTCCCGTAGCCGTCGGCTCGTCGCCGCCGCGTGGGCGGCTCTGCCCGGCGCGTCCGCCGCAGCCGATCAAGGTCGGAACCGCAAGCGCATGCTTCACGCCGCCTGCGACGACCGTTCCGAGCGGTGCGTCGATATCGAGAGAACGCGGTGACTGGCCTTCGCGCTCGCCATAGCCGGTCTGGATCAGCGTCGGCGCGATCACCGCATTCTGATCCTTGGCGCTGGCGGTGATGGTATGCGCAGGATCTTCCACGCTGCGAATGCCGCCACCCTGCTGGCCATAAGTCAGCACGGGCGCGACGACGCCGAGCGGCGCCGCGCCGCCAGGCCGTTTCTTGAAGCTGTTGGCGGTGACGGTCGCCATCGGCTCGCGCGCGTCGTGGCCGGTCGCGCCAGTGTTGAAGCGGATGACGGACGGCGACACGACAGCGTGGTTTATGCCGCCAGCCGTCACAACCGAGAGCGGATCATCGACAGAGCGAAAGCCATGACCCCAGCGCTTCACGCCGGATGGTGATACTTCGCC
The DNA here is from genome assembly GCF_006439595.1 of Mesorhizobium sp. B3-1-9. Taxonomy (NCBI): domain Bacteria; kingdom Pseudomonadati; phylum Pseudomonadota; class Alphaproteobacteria; order Hyphomicrobiales; family Phyllobacteriaceae; genus Mesorhizobium; species Mesorhizobium sp. B3-1-9. Next base: position 291,618 of record NZ_VFTJ01000006.1, on the reverse strand, counting down.
GTGCGCGACGTCGACCAGAAACGGTCGCGTCGCCTTCAGCACATAACGATCTACCCCGCGCGCGACCCGGCTCATCGTCGCGGTGGCGAGCGGGCGCACGGCGCGAAGGCCATACTTGGCGAACACGTCCTCCGTGGTGTCGAAGATCGAAGGGCATGGCAGTGACCAGTCGATGACTTCCGCTGCCGTTCGCCACGGCTGCTTGCGGCCGGCAATCACATCCGGATCGTCAGGCTTGCCATGCGTCGGCTTCGGCCACACAATCTTTTGTCCGTCGAAGCGGACTATCACGAACAGCCGCTTTCGGATTGTCGGCGCGCCATAGTCGCAGGCGCGCAACTCGCGCCAATCGATCTTGCCGCCAAGGCGGCGCAGCGCCTTGCACCATTTCTGGAAGGTCTCGCCGCGCGCTTCTGGATCCGGCATCAGGCCGCGTTCCGTCTCGCGCAGCGGGCCCCAGTCGCGGAACTCCTCCACATTTTCGAGGATCACCACGTCGACGTTACCGCCACTCTGCTGGATGCGATCGACCCATCCCGGAATGATCCAGGCGAGATCGCGGATATTGCGCTCGACCGGCTTGCCGCCCTTCGCCTTCGAGAAGTGCTTGCAGTCCGGCGAGAACCAGGCGAGGCCGACATGCCTTCCAGCGACATGGTCGAGCGGGTCGACCTTGTACACGTTTTCCGACAGATGCAGCGTTTCTGGGTGGTTTGCGGCATGCAGCGCAAGCGCCACTGGATTGTGGTTGATGGCGATGTCGGGCGAGCGGCCGAGCGCCATCTCGATTCCGGTCGAGGCGCCGCCGCCGCCGGCGAAGCTGTCCATAATCAGCGGCGGATAGTCGGCTTGCGCGAGCCGCGGTTCGAAATCCAGAAGCATCTATCGTCCCGCCTTCAGCCATGCGGCGAAATCGGCGCGCAGCGCTTTCCACGCTTCGGCCGGCGCTCCGCCGTCGTTGAGTTGTTTTCGTGAGGTGACGCCGAGGATCGAGCGCACGCGCTGCGCCACGCGGTCATCCGTCAATGGCCGTTCCAGCCCGTGCCGTTCTTCGAGGTAGACCTTGAAGCGCGCGTCCTGGCATTTCAGGGCGCACTCGGCCGCGAAGTTCTTGTCCGCTGCCGGCTCACCCACGGGCTTGTTCCGGCGCACAGGCTCGCCGCGCAGTTCATGGATTTCGGAAAACGCGCGCGCCAGAAGGTGAAGCAGGAAGCGCACCGTGTCCGGCGCCCCGCAGACGAAGGCGACCTCGTCGACGCTGGCATGATCGCCGAAGCGGGCAAGCACATAGCGCTCGCCATAATCGCCGCGCGCCTCGATCAGCGCGCCGGTCTCGTCATGCGCGCGCGTCCAGTCGCACGGGCCGAGCGCGTCGATCGCGACCTTGATGGCCTTGAGCCTGGTGGCATCGGGCGAGAGCGCATGCGCGTTCATCCGGGCATCCGCCCGTGCTTGCGCATGGCGCGTCCGAGAACGGTGGCGGCGCGCTCCAGCGATTTGCGCGCAGCGATCTCGCCGGGGCCGAACTTCGCGTGCGCCAGCCCGTCGGCAGCGCTCGCCACCATGCGGCAGGCCTCCATGATGTCGTCATCGGCCTTCGAGGCTTTCGGCTTCGCCACGGTCGAGGCCGCCAGCCGCTCGATCTCGGCAAGCAGCATTTCGCGCACCACAGGGGCCAGCTTGCGGGCAAGCTTGCCCTCGATCCGGTTTTCGACAGGCGCGGTCACGACGCGCCTCCATTGACGAAACCCACCAGCGCGCGCCGATAACGCTCCACCATCGCGGCTCGCTCTGGCGGCACCTGGCCAGTCGCATCGCGGACCGCGAGAAGGGCGGATGTACGCATGTCGACGAAGGCCAAGCCGACCTCAAACGATGCCCGCCGGCACGCTTCGACGATCGAGCCGCGATATTTGAGCAGCACAGAATCCGGTATGCGCAAAAGGATGTCGGCGCGCGCCTGGTTGCCGTCGGCATTGTAGAGCTGGCGCAGCATCGGCAGCATGGTGTCGGTCATGGTGCGCTCCGTGTTTCACATGGCACAGACGCTGTAACAGCCTGTTGCAGAATGGTTTTTCGAGTCACACGGCGGCGTTTCGCGCCGTCGACATGGAAGTCCATCGGGCGAAGGCGCAGCGCCTTGCAGAGCGCCAGGAAGCTGCCGATGGTCAGGTTCTCGCCATTCCTGGCGCGGCTGATCATGGCGACGTTGAGCGTCGGCCAGGTCGCCACGGCAGCCCGGCCCGAGATGCCGTCGAGGCGGCGGCGCACGGTGGCGGCGAAGCGGACGCGGTCGAAGGGATCAGGCATGGCGGGCCTCGTCGCTGGCGATCTGGCGCTGCAGCGCCTGGCGCAACGCGTCCATGTCCGATGCCGTCACGGCGCCCGGAGTCACGATCATCGGCCCCGCCGGCGTCGTGACGATCTCATATGACGGCAGCGGACGGCGAAACAGCGCCAGCACGAACAGGCCGAAGGCGGTGATCGGATCGCGCATCACTCCGCCGCCTCCGCGATGTCGTCGCCGATCACGAGCTCGTCGCCGTCCTCGCTGTAGGCGTATAGCAAGCCGTCATCGAAACCGTTCCATTCGCGGTCGAGGTCGGAATCGGACAAGGCCAACAACTGATCGCGAAGCGCACGCAACGTGCGTCGGTTGTCGCCTGCCTTAGCTTCCGCGATCGTTTCCGCGATTGCCTGTCGATATTTCTTGCCAGCCTCCGCCGCGATAGCGGCATCGATGTCGTCGAGGCCGAGCATGTCGAACATGGTCGGGATGGCGCGCTTGCGCTCCGCCTCCTGGCAATACCGCAGGCCGTCGCTGAAATAGGTCGCGCTAAGCTCGGACGCCTGCCCGCGGCGCCCCTTCAGGATGGCGCGGTAGGGCACCGTCATGAGCCCGCCGAACGGGTCATAGACGATGTCGCCGGCGTTGCTGTAGCGGTCGATCAGCCGGTCGACGATGTCGAACTGCAGCGGGCAGACATGCTTTTCGAGATTGCGGTGAGCCTGCTCGCCATTCAGCGTGCGCATGCGCACGACGTCGTGCCAGACGCCCGGATCGCCGGAACGCGGATCGAGCGTCATGTAGGTCTTCGACAAAGCATCGCGCGCGGCCAGTTCCTCGCCGAGCTGCACATGCTTCTCGAAATCGTAGATCGCGCCCTCGAATGAGCGCTGGAACAGTTCGCGCAGCGGCTTCGGGCCGAGCCGCACCAGCTCGTCGGTCGTCATCAGCCGGTCGCCGGAAGACGGCCAGAAAGCGTGCGCGTCGAGCTGCCAGCGCGCCAGCGTATAGCCGCTGCCCGGCACCTGGGCGCGCCGGTCGCCGTCGCTCCAGCGCATTGTCAGCTCGGTGCCGTGGTCTTCCCGCGTGCCGGTGAGCCCTTTTCTTTTCGTTCCGTCCGCGTAGACCAGCGGCTTGTCATGCACCACCGGCTCATCGGCATAGCCGCGCGAGAGATCGCTCTGCGGCCGGCGGAAGAGCAGCACATATTCCGGACAGCCGACGCCCATCTTGGTGGCGTCCTTCATCATCTCGGAATAGGTCAGCCGGTAGGTCTGGTTGTTCTCCTTCACCACGTCGGTGACGACGGTGATCATGCCGATGTACTGGAACCCGTGCTTCAGGTAGTGGAAGATCGCCTCGGCATGGAAAGGCGAGACGGTCGGCACGCCTTCGCCGGTCACCGATCCGAACAGCACGCGGTCCTTGACGTGGATGCAGGCGAGCCGACCGGGCTTCAGGATCCTCAGCAGCTCCGGCGTCAAAAAGTCCATCTGTGCCCAGAAATGCGCATTGTCGTCGGTGTGGCCGAAATCGTTGTAGCTCGCCGTGTATTCATAATGATTGGCGAAGGGGATCGAGGTGATGATCTCGCCGATCGACGCGTCGGCCGTGCGCCGCGCCTCCAGCACCGCGTCATTGTGCGCGATGATGAAACCGTCGCCGCGCTCCTCGCGCCGCGCCACGCCGATCGAGCGCTGCAGCACGTCGTCCAGCGGCAGCCCGTCCAAGCCATAGCGGCGGATGATCTCCGCCATCCGCGCCATCAGCCGCTCATGCTCGGCCCACTTGCCTTCGAGGTTGCGGCGCACCTCGCGCTCGGCTTCCGAATAGATGATGTCGATGCGGCATTCTTGGCGCTGGCCGAAGCGCACGATGCGGTGCACCGCCTGGATGAAATCGTGGAACTTGAAGCCGATGCCGACGAAGATCGCCCAATGGCAATGCTTCTGGAAATTGTTGCCAGCGCCCGACATCTCCGGCTTGGTGGCAAGATGCCGGAACCGGCCATGCTTGAAGCCGACGGCATTTTCTTCGTTCGCCTCGATCGACTGCGAGCCATAGATCGAGCGCACGTCCGGCACCGCCGCCTCGATCGCGCGCCGCTCGTCCTCGAGGTCGTGCCACAGCACGCTGTGCGCTTCCGGATCCTGCGCGATCAGTTCCGACATCTTGGCGATGCGGGCGGGCAGGCTGTCGCGCTTGGCCGCGCTCGCCTGGGTGACGCCGAGCGCCGTGTTGCGGATGAGCAGGCCTTGCCCGTCGCGGCCGTAGCCGGCCGTCGAATGGTCGATCGGCACCTCGTGCCAGTTCACCGTCACGGCCGGCAGCACATAGCCGGCATCGTCGAAGCCGAGGTCGGCCGGCGATTGCAGGAACACCGCCCAGCTGTGCACCCACAGCCAGAACTCGTCTTCCTTGTGTGGGAAGAGCGTCAGATCGCCGGCCGATTCCGAGTTGCGCTGGAAGAAGCGCGTCAGCGCCTGGCCGGTGTCCATCACGCCGAGGAAGCCGGCATAGTGGATGAGTTCCTTGCTGCGGTTCGGCGACGGCGTCGCGGTGGCGACGAATTTGAAGCGCACCGATTTGAACAGCGGCAGGAAGGTCTGGAAGGTCTTGGTGCCGTAGCCGCGCAGCACCGCCGCCTCGTCGAGCGAGGCCGCGACGAAGCGCGACACGTCGATCTTGCCGGCGAGGACGCTCTCGTAGTTGGTGAGATAGATCAGGTCCTCGCCTTCGATTTCGACGTTGGACTTGATGAATTTCAGCGTGACGCCGGACTCGCCCTGGAACCGCTCTTCCGCCTCGGCGAAGAACTCGTGCCGCACGCCGAGCGGGATGACGATCAGCCGAAGGCCCGGCTCGAACTGGCCAACCAGGCGCATCAGCTCGATCTGCATGAAGGTCTTGTGCAGGCCGAACGACGCGAAGATGGCGCGGCTGCCGCCCTTCAGCGCCCAGCGCACGACGGCCCGGCAATGTGGCGCGCCGGCCGGGTTGATGTCCTCCGGGGCGACGTCGAAGCCGTCCGCCTTGGCGAGCTGCATCTTGCGGCGCAGGAAATCGAGATAAGGATCGTCGGCGATCGGGTGGGCGAGAGGCGCGTTCATGCCGGCATGCCCTCCATAGCCGTGGCAGAGGAGGGCAGCGCCCTGCGCTTGCGGCGTTTACGCTTCGGCGCGATGCCTTTGGCCAGGTCGCGCCGCTTCTGGTTCTGCAGATGCGTGACCAGTTCCAGATGATCTTCGCGGATGCAAAGCCGCACGCGGCATTTGTGGTCGAGCTGCTTCTTGCCGGGAATGATCCCGTTTTCGTTGGTCCAGTTGACCTTGTGGACGGCCATCGTCTGGCCATCGAGCGCCATGCGCGGGTAGCCGCCACCGCGACCGCTTCCGGAATCGGGACCGCGCCAGATGTGGCAAGGCGTGATGTAGCCCATGTCGACGATCTCGACGCAGGCGAATATCCGGTCGCGGATAAGGGCGCGGCGGTCGCTCATGCGTGACCTCCCGCTGGTCCGTCCATAGGAGACTCGACAAGGAAGCCGCCGCACAAAGCTGAGATGGCCGTGACAGCCTCCACAAGCCACTGCTTCTTGAACGTTGGCGAATTGGCCTCTTCCCAGTCGACCGGAAGATGAGCGAGTGCTTCGGCGCAGGCTCTCGCATCGGCCATGCTGTCAAATCGGAAATGATGCGTCGCTCGCCGGCCCGTGGCGAGGTGGGTGACGGTGAAGCACGGTGTTCCATCCAGCAATTCGGCATCGACGGCTTTACTCACCGCAAGGCCGCCGATGATATCGGCGTCGACGGTCATCCCACCGCCCTGCGACAGCGCAATCTTGACCGCGCCCTTTGACCAGGTGAGGTTCATGCTGGCACCGCCTTTCTGGCGCGGCGCTTTGGCTTGCCTTCCGCTGCCTCAGAGGCCTTGCGGCCGATCTCGATGAGCCGGGGATCGGCGCTCCAATCCGACGAAGGCGCCGCCGCCGGCGACCCCGATTGCTCCGCAATCTTCCCGGCCTTCTCAGCCGACGAAAGGTCCACTGGACCTTTCGATGGATCGGCTTCGAAGCCCCACGCGTCCCAGCCGGGCCGCGCGGTGCGCGCGAACAGCTCCAGCCTGGCGACGCCGGGAAACAGCTTCTCGATCTGCTCGGCGAAGAAGTCGGGCTTGGCCGAGTGCTTGCCCTTGCGCTCGCGATAGACGGTTTCAGGCTGGGTGCCGGGCAGTGGCGCGGCGATGTCGCCGCGGCGGCCGATCAGCAGCAGCTCATGCCTGTCGCGGCCCCAATACCCGGTGCCTGCGACTTCCTTGTCCCATATCCAGTGGTGCACGTAGGCGAAGCCGCAGGCCTCAAGCACGCGCAGGCCGTCGAGCAGCATCGGGTTGGTGGCCCACAGGAAGCACACGGCCGGATGCTCCCCGCCGATCAGGCCGGAAAGAAGCTCGCAAATCTCGTCGGTCGGCAGCGTCGGATAATGGTTTTCCGCGCTCTTCTCGCGACCGGTCACTTCCGAGCGCACGCCGAAGCGCCAGGGCGGATCGGCATAGTAGACCGGATATACGCGCGAGAGCTTTTGCGGCGCCGAAGCGCGGCCGGTTTCCGCGACCATATCCATGTGCGCCAGGCGCACGGTGTGCGACAGCTTCTGCTTTTCGGCGCGGATGATCTTCGCGCCCTTCATGTATTCGCGTACATTCGGCTGGTCGGGGACGAAGGCAGTCTTGATTGGCTTGGTCGCCGGCTGGCGCACGCCGTCCTTGCCTTCGACTTCGTCATGGTGGGGAATTTCCCCACCCTTCACGAGCTTGCCGCGCACGGCAGAAACCGTCTTGTGGTCGACGCCGAGCATCGCGGCGATAGCGCGCGACGAGATCGACGGCGTGTCGCGCAGCTGGTCGGCGATCACCGCCTGTTTCTGCGCCGTCGTCAGGTGGCGCCGGGCAAAGTTCAGTTCGCGTGACAGCGTGCGCTTGTCGACCTCCGAAAGCCCCTTGCGAACGAAGCGCGGCCAGTCGACCAGGCCGAGGTTTTCGCAGATCTCGACGCGGTGATGGCCGTCGATGATCTCGCCTTCCTCGTCATATTCGACCGGCACCAGCACGCCATGCGCGATGATCGAGCGTTCGAGCGCAGCGTATTCTTCGGCCGACAGGCGGGGCAGCAGCTGATACTTCATCAGACCATCCCCAGCGCGGCCTTGTAGAGGTCGAGGATTGCCTCTTCCTCCTGCCGTTCAGCCTGGTCCTTCTTGCGCAGCCGGATGATGGTGCGGATGGCCTTGGTGTCGAAGCCGGTGCCCTTCGCTTCGGCATAGACTTCCTTGATGCTTTCGGAGACGTCCTTCTTTTCCTCCTCGAGCAGCTCGATCCGCTCGATGATGGTGCGAAGCTGCCCGGCCGCGACGGTCTGAGCCGTGCTGGTCGTTTCAGCCGCCTGCAGTTCTTCGGTCGCCTCCAAGCGGCGCTCGCCCTTCGGCTTGCCGTCTTTCTTCGCGCGGCGACGCGGCGAGTAGGGGTCGTATTCGTCGCTCATCACGCCACCTTCGAAATCCGAAAGGTGCCGACGCGCCCTGGGCCGGGCCGCGCGATGATGCGTGCCAGGTTCGCAATGACGAGTTCGGACAGGCATTCGCCACCCTGGCCGGCGCCGATCCTGGCCGCGGTGGCAAAATCGCGAAGAGCGCCGGTCACGTCACCGACCGGGTCCGCCTGCTTGCGCATGACGCTCCACATGCGCGCCGCCTGGACCGAGATACCGTGCTTCCTGGCGAAGACATCCGGCGAAAACCCCGTGCCGTCGGCCGGCTCGTCGAGGATCGTCTCGAAATGTCGCTGCACGAAGGTCGTGACGGTGACGCCGGCTTCGCGGGCAGCAGTCTCGAGGCGCGCATTCATCGCCCGGTCGCATTTGACCGAGAAGCGGTAGAACGCATCCGGGCGAGCGACCGGATCGGGCATGGAGAGATTGCCGCCCATCACTCGCCCACCACTTTCAGGCCGCCGGCCGCGCGGACGCCGGCGAGCGCCTTGCGGTATTCGGAAAGGCCGCGCTCAAGCTGTGCCGCGGCACGATCGATGGTGACGGCTTCGTTCGGCGTCACCTTTCCGTCGGCGAAGGCGGCGGCGCCGGCGGCCATCAGCTCGCCGGCGTGGATGATGGCGTCGGCATGGCGCGCCATGACGTTGCCTTGGCTGACGGCTTCCGCTTCCGGTTCGGCCAAGCGCCGATTGTTCACTTCCGCCAGCGCAGCCGTCACGATCGGATGACCGCAATGCGCCTCGAGCGCGAGCAGCGCACCGAGCGGCATCAGCGTCGGGTCGCCGAGATCGGCCCATCGGCCGACCGTGCTGCGACCGAAATGGCTGATGTCGGCGGAATCGTCGAGGCCGCCGCAGGCCGCGATGAGCTGATTTTGCGCCGACTTGATGCGAAGCACGCGAGCTGTCGTCATTGGCGATGTTCCTCGTAAGGCAAAAGAAATCCCGCCCCGGGACAAACCGGGGAAAAATCCCGTGGCGGGACTGATGTGAAAGGTTCAGGTTGCGGGCGTCAGTTCACAGGAGGCCCGCAAGTCGATGTCTTCATGGTCCGCCGCTCCGGAATCGGTTTGCCGCCTTTCGGGCATGGCCCGGCAGGTCGGCGATATCTCCAATGTCTTCGGCGCCGCGCGAAAGCAGCGCCGGAATGCCGATCGCCTTGCCGGCTTCGGCAATGATCCAGGCGAGCGTGTCGCGTTCGCTCCGGCCTTCATGGGCGGCGATCAGCGACAGGATGAAGCGCGAGGCTTCGGAGAGGTGGACCGCGCCGGATGCGGGGGTGACGTCACCCGGCGCGGTCGTCGCCTGTTGCGGGGCATCGCCACAGGTTTGTGTGAAATGTGAAAAAGCCGCGCCGACCGGGGAGGAACTTCCGGCCGGCGCGGCAGCAACCGCGCGGTCAGGCTCTTGGGGAACCATGCGCGGAACGAGACGATCTTCGAAATCGGCGGAGGCGAGCGCGCTCATGCGGCGACCCCGTATATGTCGGGCCGCAAGACGCCGCGCGAAATGCCCGTGAACTGCTCGATCCTGGTGACGCGCTCGACAGGGACCTGCTTCCACATCGAGATCGCGGAAGGCGAGATGCCAAGATGGGAGGCGAGCGATAGGCGCCGGCCACGTTCTTCGTCGAGCCAAATCAGAAGCGTTTCCATGGCGCGCCAACTTAAGCCCCACTGAATTTCAGTCAAGCTTATTTTTTCAGTCGGGCCGAATGGAGAGAATTTAAGCTATGAGCGATACATTCAGTATGGCGAAGAATCCCGCAGCGCAGGTGCAGCAGACCTATTTTTTCAAGGAATGGCGCAAGCACCGCGGCCTCAATCAGGAGGCTCTGGCGGATATGATCGGGCTGACGGCCTCCTCCATCTCGCAACTTGAGAACGGGAAGCAGGGTTTCACCGATTCGACGCTGACCGCGCTCGCCCAGGCGCTGGATTGCCGGCCGGGCGATCTTCTGTTGTGGGGGCCAGATGCTGCGGAGGCATCTACCGGACCGATCCGGCAGCCGAACGAGATACGATCCTGCCTGGAACGGATCGATGGCTTGCTGCCTGACAACGTCGCGGTGCTGCTTTCGGTAATCGAAGGGTTCCGTCAGGCTAATGCCGGACGATCATCACAAACCCGCCCTGATGATCAATCTGAATTCGCCAATCCCCGCCGTGAATCGAGCGCATCGCGTTAGCGATCGAGGCGGCATCCTTCTGGATTGTCTTCGCCGGGTCCAAGGGCCAGCCAAGGTTCAAGAGCTGCTGTAAGGTTTCCTCGCTCCGCGTCTTTTCACGCGGACTATATTGGATCATTTCTCTATTCCCACCCGGAGCGGTATCCAGAATAGGAACAATTTCCTTCTGGCCTGTCAAGAACGTTGCAGGAACACCCCCTGTCTCAATTTGGTACGATTACATGCATTGGCAGCGGATTAACAGAATGTTTCAACCTGTAATAATGCCCTGTGGATAGCGGGGACAGGTAGTGCCGGATTTGAACATTCTGGAACCATTTCGGCACCATCGGCTTTCGGCCATAAGTCGGGGATGCCACAGCCCGAGCCGCCAAGTTTCCATCTCCGCATTCCGCCGGCCCTGAAGGCGCAGCTCGAAGCCGCACGCGGACGCAACAGCCTCAACCGTGAGATCATCGAGCGGCTGGAGAGATCCTTCAGTCTCGACCCGGCCGTTCGCCTGGCTGAAATCTTCCGGCCCTTCCTTGTCGCGGTCGACGACAACCAGCGCGAAAAGCTGATGGAACTCGCCGAAGCAGCGCTCGCCATTGTCGCCGCCAAGCCGAGTTCCAAGCGGCGACCGCCCGAAACTTAAGTGACACTGATATTCAGCTTGACTTAAAATTAAGCCACACTTAAGTTTGCCGCCACTCGCATTTCCGCGATGGAGGCATTCCCATGATCACCTACGGACTTCACGAAACCATGCCCGCCCGCAAAGGCCCGGCTCTGGTCGAGCGCAGCATCGTCGAGCGGATGGCCGACAAGATGCTGCAGATGGGCATGAACGGCGTCGCCGTCACGGCCGACAGCCTGGCCGAGCACTCCGGCTTCACCCGTGCCCAGATCAAGGAACACGGCGCCGACGCTGCCGACCTGGCGAAGTCGCGCGCCGTCCGCCGGGTGGCGTGACGGCCATGACCAACGCCGATCTTCTCATCGCCGAGGCCGCGAAATCGCCGGAGCACACGGCATGGATTTCGCGCCAGCTCATGGCCCAGCGCCGTCCGTCCGAAATCCTGGCCGACCTGCAGCGCGCCACCGATCCGGCCGAGGTTATCGCCGCGATCGGCGGTGACGGCCCGGCAGGCCTCGCCTTCGCCTGCCTGATCGCCTTCGCCACGCCCTTCTTCGCGCTCGGCTGGCTGCTGCCATGAACGAGCGGAAATTCTACAATCCGGAATCGCATTTCGCGGCGCCGCCACCGCCGCCCCCACCAGAGGACCGGGTCTTTTCGATGCTGTCTTCCGGCATGCGCCACGTCGACCTGCCCACGGGCTACACCCTCGCGCCGGCGGATGCCGGAACCGTCATCCGCTGCAGCAATTTCCCCGAATGCATGTGCGGCGAGGACTGCATCGACCGGCCGGCGGAATCGCCGATCGCCCGCCGCATCCTGATCGGCTTGATGATCGCCGTCGCCGCCATCGGCCTGCTCTATGCGGAGCTGCGCTGATGACCAGCTTCCGCATTCACTACGCCGACGGCAAGCGCCTCATCGTCGATGCCGAGACGCCGAAGGACGCCGCCAGCAAGGCCGCCAAGGCCGGCCACATCGGCATCGTCACCAAGATCAAGATCGCGAAGGATGTGAACCGTGGCTGACAAATCGCCCATCGAATGGACCGATGCCACCTGGAACCCGATCGTCGGCTGCTCGATCCTGTCGCCGGGCTGCACTAATTGCTACGCCATGAGGATGGCGGCGCGCATCGAGGCGATGGGCGGCGCACCACACTATGCCGGAACCACGAAGAAGGTGAACGGCAATGCCGTCTGGACCGGCAAGCTGGCGCTGGCGCCCGGGCGGATCCTGACCCAGCCGCTGCGCTGGAAAGAGCCGCGCCGAATCTTCGTCAACTCCATGGGCGATCTTTTCCACGAGGACGTGCCCGACGCATGGATCGACCGCGTGTTCGCCGTGATGGCGCGGGCGCCGCATCACACATTCCAGGTGCTGACCAAGCGCGCCAGGCGCATGCGGGAGTATTGCGACAACAGAGGCGGCGGCGTCAGCCGGCGCGTATCGAAGGTTGCGCCGTCGACGCCCGCCGCCATCCGCTTCGTCTCCGCCGAACCGCTGCTCGGGCCGATCGATTTCACCAGCATCTGCACTGGCCACTACTTCATCGACGCACTGCGCGGCTTCAAGTATCACGATGCCCCAGAAGGCGTTCACAGTGCGACCGAGCCTTGCGCCAAGCTCGACCAGATCATCGTCGGTGGCGAAAGCGGTCATCAAGCCAGACCAATGCATCCGCGGTGGCCTCGCTGGATCCGTGACCATTGCGCCAGCGCTGGCACAGCTTTTTTCTTCAAGCAATGGGGCGCGTGGGCACCGTCAACACCGGAGAAAGCGGCAGGCAATCCCCGGTCCGGCTGGCGCTGCCTTGCCGCACATCCCCACGTGCCGCACCGCGCAGAGCTCTATCCCGAAGCCGGGGCTGAATTCATCGAGCATCTCGGCAAGAAAGCCGCCGGCCGCCTGCTCGACGGCATCGAGCACGACGGCATGCCGGAGGCGCGCTAATGGCCATCGAAAAACACGCCGGCCTTCAGCAGATCGTCTGCGAATGCGGCGCCGCCCAGCGCCGCACCTATCAGGCCGACGAATTCGACGTGATGGTGTCCGACGCGCGCAGCGAAGGTTTTGTGATCGCCAAGGTCGTCGGCGAATGAGGGCCCGATGGCCGTGTACTGGAAAGGAACAGGGGCATGGGCATGCCACCTTCATCGCGCTGTGCGGCAGCTGGCAAAGCATCGACATACGCCATGACCAAGCCAGTCCGCCTTCGTCTCTCCCGTGCCAAGGGCTTTGACCTGCAGGCCCTATCGCTTGCGACCAATGGACTGCCGGCCGTGCATGTTGGCCGGCCGGGCCCATGGGGAAATCCATTCATCGTCGGCAAGCACGGCGATGCGGCCTATTGCGTCGATCTTCACAAGGCGCTGCTCGCCGGACTGATGCGCGTCGGCGCCGATCCCGACGTCGAGGCGCTGGAACGTACGCGCCGCTTCGTCGCCGAGAATGCCGGCGAGCTGCGCGGCAAAAACCTCGCCTGCTGGTGCAAGCCAGGCGCGCCCTGTCACGCGGATGTTCTGCTCACGATCGCCAATCGCGAGGTCAAGCCGTGACCCACGCTCACGCGCCGCAGCCGTCATCCGTCCGCTTTCCCGTGCAGCCGCGCCTGGTGCCGCCGGCCAAGGCGGCGCGCTATCTGCACCTGACGCTGCCTGAATTCCTCGAGCTGCTGCCGGCGCTGCAGCTGCAGGGGTTCCCGAAAGCCTGTCCGATCACCGGCAATTATGACATGGTGGCGATCGACGCCTGGCAGGACAGGCGCTCGGGTCTTGCCGGGCAGCCCGCGACCGCGCAGTCTAGCGCCGAAATCGCAAAGGCGAGGCTGGCGACCCTTGGTTAAGATCAAGCTGAAGCACTACGTCATCCGCAAGGGCAAATACGGCTATTGGCTTCCGACGCCGAAGATGATGAAAGCCGGCTTCGAATGCATTCCCTGCGGGCTGGACGGTCCCGACGCATGGGCGATAGCAAAAGAATGGGAAGATCGCTGGCAGGCTTTCAGGAAGGGCAGGGAGCCGCCGCGGCTCGACGCTTGGCCGAAGGATTCCATTGGCGACGCCTTCGCGCGCTACCGGCGCATGGAGGCCTGGAAGAGCCGGCCGCCGCGCACACGCGAGGACTGGGAGCGGGGCTGGGCTTTCATCGAGCCGTACTTCGCCGACCTGCCGCCGCGAGACATCACCCTCGAGCTGCTCGATGACTGGTATGCGCGCCTGCTGCGCGCCAAGGGCGTCGACACCGCCTACCGCGCCATGAAGACGTGGCGCGCGCTCTACAATGTCATGGCCGGCATGAAGCTCTGCGCGCCGAAGGCGGATCCGTCGCTGGCGATCCGCCGCAAGACGCCCAATGCCCGCAACCAGATTTGGACAGCCGGCGAGGTCGTGCGGCTGGTGAAGGGCGCCTGGCGCGCCGGCTTCAAGGGCCTTGCCTGCATCATCGCCGTGGCCTGGGACACCAGCTTCTCGCCGGTCGACGTGCGCACGCTGACGCCGGCGCAGGCGATGCAGACGGCGGAGGAATGGGGTTTTTTGATCGCGCGCACCAAGAGCGGCGAGAGCGCCTTCGGCACGCTGTCGCGGCGCACGCAGCGCCTGGTGCTCGCCTATGTCGAGCAGCTCGGCGTCGCCTTGCTCGACGATGCGCCGATCTTCCGCTCGCGCGGCTTCGCGCCCGGTCCGAAGGGAGGCCGGCCGCGCGCCGGCGTGCCCTATACGAAGGACAGCCTTGTCGACGATTTCGCCGACGTCCGCAGGTTGGTGTTCGGGGAGAACGAAAAGCGCCGCCTGATGGACATGCGGCGTTCCGGCGCGGTCGAGGCCAATGCCGGCGGTGCCTCCGTCGAGGCCATCGCCGCCAAGATGGGCAACTCGATCGACGAGAACAAGGCGCTGCAGAAGACCTATATGCCGGTCAACCTGGCCGCGGTTCGCGCGGCCGACCAGTCGCGTCGCGCCGGCCGCAAGGCGCTGGCCGAAGAACGCAACGAATACAAAAAGTTGAAACTCTCCGGAAAATGAAAGTTGAAACTTTTTGGAGGGCAGGGCCTAAGCCCTTGAAAAGACTGGCGCGAGTGACGGGGCTCGAACCCGCGACCTCCGGCGTGACAGGCCGGCACTCTAACCGACTGAGCTACACCCGCGCACTGACGAGCACGTGTCAGCCGTGTTCGTCGTTGGGGCGCTGGATAAGGGGTTCGCCTGCGGGTGTCAAGCGCGGTATTCAAGCATTATAGCAATCAGGAGAAGGTTTTTTGACAGCGCCATTGAGCCTGGGAAAATCCGCACTGCAGGGCGCACGCCGTCCGTTCATTTGGCCTTGCGAATACGGCCCTAACTGCTTAAAGGTCCGCGCTCAAGCGGGCGATTAGCTCAGTTGGTAGAGCGCTTCGTTTACACCGAAGATGTCGGCGGTTCGAGCCCGTCATCGCCCACCAGTCCGCCGGACAAGCAGAACGCAGAATGCGGCAGCGGCCCTTGCCGGGCCGCCACCTTGTCGAGAGCCGGGTTCAGGCCGCTATTGCCTCACGTAGCAGCGCTTGTGGGCGCCCGGCGCGGGATCATCGCCGAAAGCGTTGTTGCCGCAGCGGACGCCGTTTCTGAAAACATTCTGCGTGTATTGGCCACGTGCGCCGTATCTGACCATCGCGCGGCCGCGGAAACCGCAGAACTCGCCCTCCCTGGCGCAGGCTACCCATTCGCCGCGGTCCGGGCGTGAGCCGTAATCATTGTCCCCGTAATTGTTGTCATCGCCATAACCGCCGCCGCGCGCCACGAAATAGCAGGCCTTGTCGCGGCCGGGAGCGGGGTCGCCAAAAAGGCGATTCGAGCAGGGCACGGACTGACGATCGAAAAACCGCGAGGTTGTTCGACCCCGTGCGCCGTAAACGACCTCCGTGGGATAGGGCAAGCGGCATATGCCGCCTTCATCGGCGCATCGCCGCAGCTGCTGCGCCGAGGCCGAGGTGGGGAAAAGGGCGGACGCCGCGGCGACCAGCCCGGCCAGACACATGAAGGCCAGCATCGTTCGGATCGAGACGTGAAAAGTTTTTAACACGAATTGTCTCCCGGTTTGGTTGTACGCAGGCATCCTATCGCAGACCGACTAAATGCGCGATGAATGCCTGATTGCTGTCGGGAGCTGTCAGGCAAGCACTTTGACGGCCGTCTGCCGGCCGCCATAGCCGACATCGAGCTTTGGGCTTCGGTCGCGTTCGGCACTCAAGCCAACGGCCGGGAGCTGTTGACAAGTCGCTGCCGTGTCAGGATCAGGGTGCCACGACCTTACCGGCCAGGAGCGGGGGGCAATCATCGGGACAGGCCCTGCCTATGCATTGGCCTGGCCGATTGCCGACCGTCAAAACCACCGCGATGGTGGGCGGCAGGGGAAGCCGCGGCTCGTCCCCGACCAGATCGATCCGGTGAGGAGAAAAGATGATTGAACTGCCTTTTGCCCGCGAAGAGTATCAGCAGCGGCTCGCAAGAATCCGCGCCGAGATGGCAAAGCGCGGCATCGAACTCCTGATCGTCAACGACGTGGCCAACCAGCATTACATCACCGGCTATGACGGCTGGTCGTTCTACACGCCGCAGGTGGTGCTTGTTCCGATCGAGGACGCCGAGCCTGTCTGGATCGGCCGCGCCATGGATGCCGCCGGCGGCTTGCTGACGGCCTGGATGAAGCCGGAAAACGTGGTCGGATTTCCGGAGGACCATGTCCAGCGCGCCGATCGGCATCCCATGGACTGGATCTCGGCGTGGATCGTCGCCAAGGGCTGGGGCAGCCGAGACATCGGCATCGAGCTCGAAGCCTATTATTTTTCACCGAAGGCTCATGCGCGGCTCGTCGCTGGGTTGCCCAATGCGAAATGGCACGACGCCGACCTGCTCGTGAACTGGATCCGCGCGGTGAAATCGGCGCCGGAAATCGCTTATCTGCGCAAGGCATCGAGGCTGGCCGAGGCGGCGGTCGCGCGGGCCTACGAAGTCATTGCGCCGGGTGTGCGCGAATGCGATGCGATTGCTTCCATCCAGGCGGCGCAGATTGCCGGAAGTCCCGATTTCGCCGGCGACATCACGGCGCTGCCGCCGACGATCCTCGGCGGCGAAAACGCTTCCGCGCCGCACATCATGTGGAGCGACCGGCGGTTCGGAAAGGACGAAACGATCGCGCTTGAGCTAGCCGGCGTCTGCCGCCGCTATGCCGCCGGGCTCGCCAGGACGATGCAGCTCGGCAAGACGCCGACCCGCGTCGCGGACACGGCGAAGGCTGTGATCGAGGGCATGGATGCGGTGCTCGATACGGTCCGGCCGGGCACGGCCGCCGAAGCGGTCGAAGCTGCGTGGCGCAAGGTCATCCAGCGCCACGGGCTGAAGAAGGAGTCGCGCATCGGCTACTCCATCGGCGTTGCCTATCCGCCGGATTGGGGCGAGCATACGATCAGCCTGAGACCCGGCGACAAGACGGTGCTCCAACCCGGCAATGTCGTACACTCCATCCTGGGCATGTGGATGGACGGCTGGGGCATCGAGATCAGCGAGACCATTCTGGTGACCGATACCGGCAACGAGACGCTGACGAAGTTCCCGCGGGATATCCATGTCAAAGCCTGACCGACCGGCCGGCGCGAGCGATCCCGCGGCCGACATCGATGCCGGAATTCTCGATCGGATGATCGAGATCCGCCGTCACTTGCATCGTTACCCGGAGCTTTCAAACCGCGAGGCGGGCACGCAACGCTATTTGCGGGAGATGCTCGAGAGCGAAGGCATCGCCGAGATTCGCGACGTTGCCGGCTATGGGCTTGCAGTCGATATCGTCGGCACCGGCCGGCCGTCCAACCGCAAGCTCGCCATCCGCGCCGATATAGACGCCTTGCCGATCGAAGAGGAATCCGGCGTCGATTATGCGTCGGAAAATTCAGGCGTGATGCATGCCTGCGGCCACGACGCCCATGCCGCGATGGGCTTTGCGGTGGCAGCGCATCTGCATCGCTCACGCGAAAGTTTCGGCGGGACTGTTCGGCTCATCTTCCAGCCGGCCGAGGAAGACGAGCCGTCAGGAGGCAAGCGGGTGGTGGAGGAGGGACTTCTCGACGACGTCGACGCGGCGATCTGCGTCCACGTCGATCCGTACACGCTTTCCGGCAAGGTCGCCGTCGGCTCCGGGCCGTACACTCTGGCATGCGACACGTTCGACGTGCTGGTCACCGGCTCGGCGGCGCATGCGGCTAAACCCTATGAAGGTGTCGACGCGCTGACTGTCGCCTGCTCCATGGTGAGCGAATTGCAGAAGATCGTTTCGCGCGAGACCGATCCCTATGATCCGCTGGTCATTTCGGTGACCGCCATCAATGGCGGCAATGCCTACAATGTCACCGCCGGCAAGGTCGCGTTGAAAGGCACAATACGCAGCGGCAATGATGCCACCCGCGAGCGCGCCTGGCGCCGGCTTCGCGAGGTGCTGGAGGGCGTAGCGGTCAGCCATGGCGCCAAGGTGAAGGTCGACATCCATCGCGGCGAACCCGGCGTCGTCAACGATGCGGAAATGGCCGAACTGATCCTTGCCAGCGCGCAGGCCAGCATCGGCGCGGACAATGTCCTCACCATGCCCGGCTGGAGCATCGCCGATGACTTCGGCTACTACAGCGAGAAGCGTCCGGCGGTCTATTTCCGGCTCGGCATCCGCAACGAGGAGGTCGGATCGGTCTATCCGCTTCACCATTCCAGGTTTCGCGTCGACGATGCCGCGTTGAAGAATGGCGTCCTTACGTTGGTTTCCGCGGCAACGATGTACCTGGCCGGGCAGGAGAATCCTGGCGTCTAGCGAGGACCGCCAATCTGTTAGAGGTACTGCGCGACCTTCTTGCCGACAGTCAGGAAGCGCAGCGGGTCGACCGCCTCGCCGTCGTGACGCACTTCGTAGTGGAGGTGCGGCCCGGTCGAACGGCCGCTGCTGCCGGTCTTGCCGATGACCTCCCCGGCGGCGAGTTTCTGGCCGATACTCACATCGATCTCGCTCAAATGCCCGTAACGTGTGGCAAAGCCGTTGCCGTGGTCGACCTCGACCATGCGGCCGTAGCCGCCGGCCCAGCCGGCCCTGGTGACGGTGCCGGCGGCCGTGACCTTGGCCGGCATGCCGATCGGCGCCCTGAAATCCATTCCCGTATGCAAGGCGGCGGTGCCGAGGATCGGGTCGGTGCGCACACCGAACGGGCTGGTCACCGTATGGCCCGGAGCGGGGTTGGCGAGCGGCAGCTTGCGCGCCTCCTTCTTGACCCCGTCGAGCGCATCGAGTGCCTCGTCCAGTTCCTTGACCTTGCTGTCGAAAACCATCGAGGGATCAATCGGAACCAGTGGGCCGCCGACGTCGCTCTTGCCGAACTCGCTGTCGACCGGCAGGCCCGCCGCTTCCAGCGCCTGGGCGATGGCGTCGGCATTCTTGTAGGCGTTGTCGGCAAGCGTGGTGATGCGCGAAAGCTGCTGGTTCTCGATGGCCTTCAGCGAAGTATTGATCGAGACGAACAGCTTGTCGGCGCGGTCGGCGGCCGTTTCGCTGTCAAGCGGGTCGGATCTTGTCGACCAGAGCGAGAAGGGCCTGGTGTCGCCGGCGCTCAAGGATGCGACGGAATAGGTCGGCGCCTGCGAAAGGCTGCCGGTGACCTCTGGATTTGCGTCCGGCTTAGGCGCCGCTGCGCTCGTCGCGGGAACGTCGCCGACCTCGTTCTCGGCGCGCTCGAGGATCGGCCCAAGCCGTCCGTGCCGCTCGCTGAGCTGGGTCTGCCTGGCCAGCAACTCGCTGACCTTGGTCTCCATCAGCTGCTGATCGAGAAGCTGGCGGCTGGTGATGCGGTCGACCTGGGCGCGAAGGGCCGAGATGCGGTCCTCATAGGCCTGCTGCATGCGCGCCTGTCTTGCCGTCGTGGCGCCGATCAGGTCGTCGCGCAGCACCAGATAGGAAGTCGCGAGCAAATAGCCGATGGCGATCGCCGCCAGGGCCGAGCCGATGAACGCGGCGAGCCAGGGGCGGATGGTGAAATGCCTTATCTCGTTGCCCCGGGCGATGATGACCGTGTGCGGTTCCTTACGCCTGCCGAAGACAGCTGACTGACGGGTTGGTTTCACGGGGACCAAGCTTTCGTTACGGGACCAACGACAAGCCTGATTACACATTATTAGGGTTAACAAAGTTTTGCCGGCCGGGATCTCGGCGCAATCTTTGCCCGCATCGCGAGTGCGAGGTTGTGATAAGACGTGTCGGCGGCTCAGAGCGCGCGGGCGGCCTCAAGCACCTCTTCGGCGTGGCCTTTGACGCGAACCTTGCGCCAGACGCGGGCGATCCGCCCATCCTTGCCGATCAGGAAGGTGGCGCGCTCGACACCCATATATTTGCGCCCGTACATCGTCTTCTCGACCCACAACTGATAGGCCTCGATCACTTTGCGCTCCTCGTCGGCGATGAGATCGATGGTGAGATCGTACTTCGCCTTGAATTTGTCGTGTTTCTTCACGCTATCGGGAGACAGCCCGATCACCACGGCGCCAGCCTTCTCGAACTCCGGCTTCAACTGCGAGAAGCTGATAGCCTCGGCGGTGCAACCTGTGGTGTCGTCCTGCGGATAGAAGTAGAGTACAACCGGCTTACCCCGGAGCGCGGCGAGGCTGAAAGAGCCGCCGCCGTCACGCGGAAGATCGAATTGGGGTGCTGCGTCGCCCACGTCGAGATCAGCCATATCGATGCCCTTGTTTGCGGTTACGCGCGGGAAATCATCGATATAACGTGAAGCGGGGATTCGTCCACGACGAGTTCGTCACAACGGAATATTGCTTGGATCAGGAAGAACCGCAGCACGAGAAGATCAGGTTCAGGCGTGACGAGATCACCGACCTGGCGAGGCTTCCGTCCGCGTGCAGCGTGCCGCCGCTCGGCCGGGCAGCGGTGCGGCGGCGTTTCCGCACCCTCGGCCGGATGTTTGCCGGACTTTGCGCGCTCGTGCTTCTGGCGGCGGCGGGCGTCTATGTCCTCGGCGCCTCCGGTATCGGCACGGAGCGCCTCCGGACCGAGGCGGAGACCGCCATCGAGAAGCTGGCCGGCGTCGATGTCCACGTCACCGTCGGCGCGGCGCGGCTGACGCTCGACGGGTCGAGCTTCGTCGCCCTGCAGGTGAACGATGTCAGCCTGAAGACGGCCGACGGCAAGCCGATGGCCGATATCGGGCGCGTGCGTTTCGGCATGCGCCTGCTGCCGCTGCTTTCCGGCGATGTCAGGCTGACCAGCGCCAGATTTTCCGACGCCCGCATCGTGGTGGCCGCCATGCCCTCCGGCGGCGGCGACTGGACGGCGGCGCTGCGCAACGAGGACGGCCTTGTCGACCCGGAGAAAGTGTCGGCGGCGGTGTTTTCAGGCGTCAATGACGCGCTGGATGCGGTGCGCGAGGACTCCATGCGCCAGATCGATCTGCGCAATGTCGAGTTCGAACTGCCGGACACCGGGCCGGTCAAGCGCGTGACCGTCGCCTCGGCGACCGTCGCTCAGACCGGTACGGGAAGCATGCAGGCCTCCTATGATGCCGTTGTCGATGGCCGGCGCGCGACCTTGACCGCCTCGGCGACGCGTGATGCGACGGCAAGGAGCATTTCGTCGCTGGACGCCAACCTCGAGATAGAAGGCGCCCCCGCCGAGGGCAGTTCGACCGAGGTCGCCCCGGCGGCCGATGGCGCCAGACTGGGTTCGATCGCGTTGAAGCTTTCCGGCTCGGAAGCGTCGGGCGACAGCCCATCGCGCCTGGCGGCTTCGCTCTCGCTCGACGGTTCGGTGCTCGACCTGGACGAACGCGGGCTGTTGCCGACCGATGTCGATGCCGATGCCACGCTGGTGGCCGGTTCGAACAAGATCTCGGTCGACCGGCTGCGGATCAGGAGCGGCCGCTCCAGCTTCGACCTCGCCGGATCGATCGGGCCGAAGCCGGCAGTGGCGGGGGAGGAGCCCGCCTACCGCTATGACCTCACCAGCGACGGTTCGACGCTGGCGCCTTCGGAATCGCCGGAACCGGCGCTTCAGTTCCTGGCCCGTATCGCCGGAGTCTACCAGCCAAAGAGCCGCAAGCTCGTCGCCGAGCAGATCGGCGTGCGCTCCGGCGGATCGGGCGAGGTGCTGGGCGCGGCCACTGTCGCCTTCATCGACAACGGCCCGCCAGGCGTATCGCTGTCGCTCAACGTGCACGACATGCCGGTCTCGCATGTCAAGCAATTATGGCCGTGGTTCTCGGCCCGCAATGCGCGGCTTTGGGTGTTGGGGAATCTGTTCGGCGGCACGGTGACCGACGCCAATCTGCAGTTCCAGGTCGTGCCGGGGCGCCTGGGCAACGGCGTGCCGCTTACCGGCGACGAAGTGTTCGGCCGTTTCCAGATCGAGGGATCGCGCTTCGATACCGCCGGGCGCATTCCGCCGGTCCGCGACGCCGCCGGCGTCGTTGCGTTCCACGGCAACGATGTCGACATCACGCTCTCCTCGGGCAGCGTCTATATGCCGAGCGGCCGCACCGTGGCGGCAAGCGGCGGCACGTTGACGATCAAGAACGCGAACCTGCCGATTGTGGTCGGCAAGCTCGACATCGACGTCGCGGGTGAGGCGCCGGCGATCGCCGAGCTCGCCTCCTACGAGCCGATCAATGCCATGCGCCATGTCGGACTGGCGCCGGAAGACCTGTCCGGCACCCTCACCGGCCACGTCAGGGCGGACATTCCCCTGACTAGGGGCATGGACACCTCGACGCTCGATTGGCTGGTTTCGCTCTACTATCAAAACCTGTCGCTGGCGAAGCCGTTCGAGGATCAGACGGTGACCGAGGCCGATGGCTCAATCACCGTCGGGCCAAAGCAGGCGGTGATTTCCGCCGAGGCCAAGCTCAACGGCATTCCGGCCGAACTCGATCTGATCGAGCCGCTTGCCGACGACGGGCCGGCGCGAAGACGCAAGGTTACACTGGTCCTCGACGACAAGACGCGCAACGCCAGCATGCCCGGCCTGTCGGACCTGCTTTCGGGAACCATCAAGGTGGCGATCGACAAGAGCGGCGAGGGCGCCCAGCAGGTTTCGGCGGACCTGACCAACGCCAGGCTCGACATTCCCTGGGCAGGCTGGAGCAAGGGCGCCGGCATTCCCGCCAAGGTCGCTTTCGACATGGCGAAGTCCGGCAGCACCACCACATTGACGGATTTCGATCTCGGCGGAAAAAGCTTCTCGATCGATGGCAATGTGACGCTGGTCAACGGCTCGCTGTCCGCGGCCCGCTTCAGCAAAGTCGCGTTGAACAGAGGCGACGACGTTGCCGTTTCGGTCAAGCGTTCCGGCAAGAGCTACGCTGTCGATGTCAGCGGCGCGTCGCTCGACGCCCGCTCACTGATCAAGCAGTTCACCTCGGATGTCGATACCGCCACGAAGGGCGCCGGCAACGGTGCGATCTCGGTGAGCGCCGATGTGGCATCGCTGACCGGTTTCCATGACGAGGTGCTCTCCAACCTCAAGCTCGAATACAGCGCTGCTGGATCGCGCGTGAACGGGCTCAACGTCACGGCCGCGGCAAGCTCCGGCGCCGCGATCGCGATCAACAACACCACCAGCGAGGGCGGCCGCTCGCTTCGGGTCAAGTCGGCCGATGCCGGCGCGATCCTGCGGTTCCTCAACGTTTACGAGCATATGGAAGGCGGCGCGATCACGCTGTCGCTCTCGGGCGCCGGCGACGGGCCGATGAAGGGGCAGGTGGATGCCAGCAATTTCTATGTGGTCAACGAGCCCAAGCTGGCTTCGATCGTGTCGACAACGCCGGCCGGCGATACACGCAGCCTGAACGAAGCCGTCAAAGGCAACATCGATACATCGAGGGTGCAGTTCGAGCGCGGCTTTGCCGAGATCGACAAGGGTTCCGGCTATCTGAAACTGGCGAACGGCCTGCTGCGCGGCCCGCGCATCGGCACGACCTTCCAGGGCACGCTCTACGACCCGAATAACAACATGGACATGACCGGCACCTTCATGCCGGTCTATGGCCTCAACCGCATCTTCGGCGAATTG
Source organism: Mesorhizobium sp. B3-1-9 (assembly GCF_006439595.1). Classification (NCBI taxonomy): domain Bacteria; kingdom Pseudomonadati; phylum Pseudomonadota; class Alphaproteobacteria; order Hyphomicrobiales; family Phyllobacteriaceae; genus Mesorhizobium; species Mesorhizobium sp. B3-1-9. Next base: position 267,906 of record NZ_VFTJ01000006.1, on the reverse strand, counting down.
CCGCTGTTCGGGCCGCTGCTCGGCAACGGGCGCGACCGCGGCCTGATCGGTGTCACCTATCGGCTGCGCGGCAACGCCAACAAGCCGACGCTCAACATCAACCCGCTATCGGTGGTGGCGCCAGGCATATTCCGCTCGATCTTCGAGTACAGGCAACAACAGCCATCCCAAAATGCGCAGTAAGGTGCGGCCGGTCAGACCGGCCGCACCAGCACGTGCTTCTTCTTGCCGAGCGAAAGCTTCACGACACCTTCCGGACCGAGATCCTGAAGCGTGACGACGTGCCGGTCGTCGGTCAGGACCTGGTCGTTGATGCGCACGGCGCCGCCCTGGATATGCCTGCGCGCTTCGCCGTTCGAGCCGGCCAGCCCGGCGCTCACGAACAGCGCCAGGATGCCAATCCCGGCTTCGAGGTCCGATTTGGCTACCTCGACGCTGGGCAGCGTGTCGGCGAGCGCGCCTTCCTCGAAGGTCTTGCGCGCCGTCTCGCTCGCGGTCTCGGCCGCGTCGCGGCCGTGCAGCATGGCGGTGATCTCGGTGGCGAGGATTTTCTTCGCCTCGTTGATCTCCGAGCCGCCGAGCTTCGCCAGCCGCGCCACCTCGTCCAGGGGCAGCGTGGTGTAGAGCTTCAGGAAGCGCCCGACATCGGCGTCCTCGGTGTTGCGCCAGTACTGCCAGAACTCGTAGGGGCTCAGCATGTCGCCATCGAGCCAGATCGCACCGGAAGCCGACTTGCCCATCTTGGCGCCGGACGAGGTGGTGAGCAGCGGGGTGGTCATTGCGAAGAGTTGCACACCCTCCATCCGGTGGCCGAGATCGATGCCGTTGACGATGTTGCCCCACTGGTCCGAGCCGCCCATCTGCAGCCGGCAGCCGACGCGCTTGTAGAGCTCGACGAAGTCGTAGGCCTGCAGGATCATGTAGTTGAATTCGAGGAAGGACAGCGACTGCTCGCGGTCGAGCCTGAGTTTTACGCTATCGAAGGCGAGCATGCGGTTGACGGAAAAATGTCGGCCGACATCGCGCAGGAAGTTGACGTAGTTGATCTGCATCAGCCAGTCGGCATTGTTGACCATGACCGCGTCGCCCGGGCCGTTGCCGAACTTCAGGTAAGGCGCGAAATTGCGACGGATGCCGACGAGGTTGTCATCGATGTCCTGCGGGGTCAAAAGCTTGCGCGCCTCGTCCTTGAAGGACGGGTCGCCGATCATCGAGGTGCCGCCGCCCATCAGCGCGATCGGCCGGTGGCCAGTCTGCTGCAGCCAGTGCAGCATCATGATCTGGATCAGCGACCCGGCATGCAGGCTTTTGGCGGTGGCGTCGAAGCCGATATAGGCGCTCACCGTTTCCTTGGCGAAAAGCTGGTCGAGGGCGGATTCATCCGAAATCTGGTGGATGAAGCCGCGCTCGCTCATGATGCGCAGGAAATCGGATTTGAAGGCGGACATTTTTTCTTCCTGGAGATCGCCGGGCGCTTGGCCATGCTTGATATGAAGGCGCGCGTTTAGCATCCAACCGCGGACAGCAAAAGTGGAATCCGGTTTTGCGTCCGATCGAGCGCGGCGGCGCCGTCCTTGCTTCACCCTTTTTGCTGGCGTAATGAAGCGCCGCGCAAAACAAGCGCGCCGCGACGGGGCCATCCCGCAGTTTCAGATCGGAAAAGCTCCCGCGATGAACAGGAACTACCTCTTCCTCTTTCTGTTCAGCATCGTCATGACCGTCAGTGGGCTGGCCAGCCTGCCGCCGGTGGACCGCGATGAATCCCGCTTCGTCCAGGCGACCAAGCAGATGGTCGAGACGGGCGACTATGTCGATATCCGCCTGCAGGATGTCACGCGCTACAAGAAGCCGATCGGCATCTATTGGCTGCAGTCGGCGGCGGTCGCGCTGAGCGGCGAGGGGGCCGCGGCGCCGATCTGGGTCTATCGCCTGGTCTCGATGCTGGGCATCGCGCTGGCCGTCGTCGGCGTCGGTTGGACCGGGACAAAACTCTTCGGCGCCAATGCCGGGCTGGCCGCCGGCCTGATGATGGCGGCGATCTTCGCCACCGCCTTCGAGGGGCGCGACGCCAAGACCGACGCGATGCTGCTCGCCTGTTGCGTGGCGGCGCAAGGCGCGCTGGCACAGGTCTATTGGGTGGCAAAGCGCAACGAGCCGGTACCCGGGCATCTGCCCTGGATCTTCTGGATCGCGCAGGGGTTGGGCATCCTCATCAAGGGACCTGTCTCACCACTGCTATCCCTGCTCACGGCCGCGGCGCTCATTGCCTTCGACCGCGACTGGCGCTGGCTGCTCAAGATGAAGCTGGTGCGCGGCGTCCTGATCGTGCTCGTGATCGTGCTGCCATGGATCGTCCTCATCAGCTGGAAGAGCGGCGGTGCCTTCTTCCAGGAAGCGGTCGGCAAGGACATGCTGAACAAGGTGGCGCAAGGCGAGGAATCGCACGGCCTGCCGCCCGGCTTCTACATGCTGACCTATTCGCTGTTCATGTGGCCCTTCGGGCTGATCGCGGTCGGCGCCGGGCTGCAGGCCATCAACCGTTTTTGGGACGATCCGCGCCTGCGCTTCTGCCTCGCCTGGTACATTCCGTTCTGGCTGGTGTTCGAGGCGATCCCGACCAAGCTGCCGCACTATGTGATGCCGGCCTATCCAGGCATGGCGCTTTTGATCGGCTGGCTGCTCACCTTGCCGGCGGACCAGGCCAACGCGCCGCTCAAGCGCTGGCAGACATGGCTTTGGTGGGCGACCGCCTTCGGCCTTGCCGTTGTCGCGATCGGCTTGGCCGTGGTCTGCGTCGGCGCGCCGCTCTATCTGGCCAAGACCTTCTCCTGGTGGAGCATTCCGGCGGCGATCGCCGCTCTGGTCACCGGCTATCTTGCCTTCCCGCGGCAATTGCAGGTGCCGCTTTCGCGCATCGCCGCGATCGCGGTTGGCGCCGGCATCACTTTCAGTCTGCTGTTCGGCGTCATCGCGCCGTCGCTGACGCCGATCTGGCTCAGCCCCGCCGTCAGGGCCGCCGTCGACACCAACCGCCTTTGCGACACCACCGTGCTTGCCTCGGCGAAGTTCCAGGAGCCGAGCCTGGTCTTCCTGGTCGGCACCAAGACGGTGCTGACCGACGTCGAGGGCGTGGCGCGGCATCTGCTGGCCGATCCGTCCTGCGCGCTTGGGCTGGCGCCGATCAAGGACGAGCAGAAGCTTGCCGATGTGCTGACCGCCCAGGGCAAGTCGGCGAAGCGGCTGACCGAGATCGTCGGCATCAACTATTCGTCAGGAGACAGACTGTCGCTGGGGCTTTATCGGGTGGCGCCGTGAACAATAGCGTCGGATATCGAATGTCCCTATGAGCACGCGCTAAAGCCATGTCCGCCGCGCCCCTTGCCCTTTACCGCCGCTCGCTCGGCAATTTCCGCGACACGATGTCGATCGTGAGGCGGCGCTTTGCCGTGCGCCCGGCGCGTTATCCGCGAATTTTGTGGGGTGTCTGGCTGCTGGCCTGGCTGCTGCTCATCGTGGCGGCTTTCCTGCGCCTTGACGCCAACGCCGGCGAGATGCGCGGCGAATGGTCGCCCGGCTTCGCGCGCTTCACCGATTTCTTCACGCAATTCGGCCTGGGCGGCTGGTATCTCATTCCGGCAGCGCTCTGCCTCGTCGCCGCCAACCTGACGGACTGGCGTCGCCTGTCCAGGGACGGGCGGATGCTTGTCTATAACTGGACGTGTTTCGCCTTCCTGGTGCTTTGCGCGGTCGGCCTGTCCGGCCTTGCCGTCAACGTGCTGAAATACAGCATCGGCCGGGCCCGGCCGCTTTACTTCGACAGCTTCGGCGTGCTGTCGCTGCATCCTTTCGCCATGGACGCGCGCTTTGCCGGTTTTCCCTCCGGCCATGCCACGACGATGGGCGCGGTGTTCGGCATCCTGTTGCTGCTGTTCCCGCGGCGCTGGACTATCGCGCTGGCGGTCACGGCCTGCATCGCCTCGACACGCGTCTTCGTCGGCGCGCACTATCCAAGCGACACGGTTGCGGGCTTTGGCCTCGGGCTGGCGTTTGCAGTGGTCTCGGGGCTGGTGTTCGCCCGGCTCGGCTTCATCTTCGGCCAGACGAACTCGAAGCTGCCCGTTCGCAAGCGCACATTTCGGCTGAAGCCGTCCAACGCGCCAAGAGGCAGGGTTTCGATGGCCGGCCCGGCTGAGGACGGCCAGATAAGCGTCGACCAAACGCAGACCCATTAGGCGCCCGGATTGGGCAGCCAGCGTGCCTAGCGCAGGCGCTTCGGCCTCGGATCGGCCAGCTCGCCCGCCAGTCGCCGGTCGAGATAGTCGGCACATTCGTGGATGAGCAGTTCGGAATCGTTGGCGAAGAAGTGGTTGGCGCCAGGAATCGTCTTCTGCGTGATGGTGATACCCTTCTGGGTGTGCAACTTGTCGACCAGCCCCTGCACGTCCTTCGGCGGCGCCACCTTGTCGGCATCGCCATGGATGATGAGGCCGGACGACGGGCAGGGAGCCAGGAACGAGAAATCATAAGTGTTGGGCTGCGGCGCGACCGAGATGAAACCTTCGATCTCCGGCCGGCGCATCAAAAGCTGCATGCCGATCCACGAGCCGAACGAATAGCCAGCGACCCAGCAGCTCTTGGAATCCGGATGCAGCGACTGCACCCAGTCGAGGGCTGCGGCCGCGTCCGACAATTCGCCGGTGCCATGGTCGAACTCGCCCTGGCTGCGGCCGATGCCGCGGAAATTGAAGCGCAGCGTGGTGAAATCGCGCTTCTGGAACATGTAGAAGAGGTCGTAGACGATCTTGTTGTTCATCGTGCCGCCGAATTGCGGGTGGGGGTGAAGCACGATGGCGATCGGGGCGCTCTTTTCCTTCGAGGGCTGATAGCGTCCCTCCAGGCGACCGGCCGGACCGGCGAAAATGACCTCAGGCATAAAATACTCCACGTGGCATATGAATGCGCTAGCCCGGAACTCTTCTGGCCCAACCAGGCCCCACACCTTCTGTGGCCTTGACGCCGGGCGAGCGTCTTCCTAGAAGCTAGTTTAGAATTGTTCAAAACTGGGAGGCCGAAACCCGATGGTTCGGCCGCCCGCGCGGCAAGCCGGGTAAATAGGACGGCTTGCCTTGCAATTTCAAGGAAATAACGCGCTATCCTCGCGGGATAGTTGGCGGAAGGACGAACTGAGCGAAAATGGCCGCAACCCGCGCCTATCTCGACTACAACGCCAGCGCGCCGCTCATTGCGGAAGCGCGGGCGGCGATGGTCGCCGCGCTCGATGCCGCCAACCCGTCATCGGTCCATGCCGAAGGCCGCGCGGCGCGGCGGCTAGTCGAGGATGCGCGCCGCGACGTGGCGCGGCTGGTCGACGCCAGGCCAGAGCATGTCGTCTTCACCTCCGGTGCCACCGAAGCCGCCTCGACGCTGCTTGGGCCCGACTGGCAGATGGGGCGCGGCTCGGTGCGCATGAACCACTTCTATGTCTCTGCGGCCGACCATCCCTGCATCCTGAATGGGGTGCGGTTTTCGCCGGCACAGGTGACGAAGATCGGCGTCGACCGGAACGGCATTGCCGATATCGAGGCGCTTTCTGCCGCGCTTGCCGCGCATGACAAGGCCGCCGGGCTGCCGCTGGTGGCGATCCACGCCGCCAACAACGAGACCGGCGTCGTCCAGCCGGTCGGGCGCATCGGCGAAATCGTCAAGGCCGCCGGCGGCGTGCTGGTTATCGACGCCGTGCAGGCCGCCGGGCGGATTCCGCTCGATATGTCAGCCCCTTATGCCGACTACCTGATCCTGTCGTCGCACAAGATCGGTGGGCCCAAGGGCGTCGGCGCGATCGTTGCCGCGTCCGATTTGATGATGCCGCGGCCGCTGATCAATGGCGGCGGCCAGGAGAAGGGCCATCGCGCCGGCACGGAAAACGTCGCCGGGATCGTCGGTTTCGGCGCAGCCGCGCGGGTTGCCCTTGCAGGCCTGGACGATGTCGATGCCGTTTCGCGGCGCCGCGATGAGATTGAAGCCATCGTGACCGAACTGGCGCCGGACGCGGAAATCTTCGGAAATGGCGCTCCCAGGCTTGCCAACACGACATTCTTCGCTATTCCCGGCATCAAGGCCGAGACGGCGCAGATCGCTTTCGATCTTGCCGGCGTCGCGTTGTCGGCGGGCTCGGCCTGCTCGTCGGGAAAAGTCGGGCCAAGCCATGTGCTGAAGGCGATGGGCCACGGCGACAGCCTGGGCGCGTTGCGGGTCTCGATCGGTCGGGCGACCGGCGCCGAGGATATCGAGGCCTTCCGGACAGCACTGGCCGGCATCGTCGCCCGCCGCGCGGGCAAGGAAGAAGCCGCCTGAGGACGGCGGAGCATCGGAACGAGAAACGCCTTGCGGCCTCGGATTTCCGCTGCTCGAAAACGAATTCAGGCTTTAGGGCCTGGTAGAGCCGTGCGTTTTGTCCTGGCCGGGTGAATTTCCGGCCGATACGCACTATATGGAACTTACTCCGCCGCGAGTCCCTCCGTGGGACGCGATTTCGGCGGTGCCATAGTTTGAAAACTGCCGGGCCTTGACCCCGGCGTGGATGGAGAACGCTTATGCCTGCTGTGCAGGAGACGATCGATCGGGTTCGAAAGATCGACGTCGACCAGTATAAATACGGATTCCAGACAGAGATCGAGATGGACAAGGCCCCCAAGGGCCTGAGCGAAGACATCATTCGCTTCATCTCGGCCAAGAAGGACGAGCCGGACTGGATGCTCGAATGGCGTCTGGGGGCCTATCGTCGCTGGCTGACGCTGGAAGAGCCGACCTGGGCGCGCGTCCACTATCCGAAGATCGATTTCCAGGACATCCACTACTACGCCGCGCCGAAGAGCACGCCGGGACCGAAGTCGCTGAGCGAAGTCGACCCTGAACTGCTCAAGGTCTACGAGAAGCTCGGCATCCCGCTCAAGGAGCAGGAGATCCTGGCCGGCGTGCAGAAGACCGCAGCTGTCGACGCGGAAGAAGACGAGGTTGGCGACAACGTCTACAAGTCCGGCCGCGTCGCGGTCGACGCCGTGTTCGATTCCGTTTCGGTTGTCACCACCTTCAAGAAGGAGCTGGCGCAGGCCGGCGTCATCTTCTGCTCGATCTCGGAAGCGATCCGCGAGCATCCGGAACTGGTCAAGAAGTATCTGGGTTCGGTCGTGCCGACCTCGGACAATTTCTACGCGACGCTGAATTCCGCCGTGTTCACCGACGGCTCGTTCGTCTTCGTGCCCAAGGGCGTTCGCTGCCCGATGGAGCTGTCGACCTATTTCCGCATCAACGAGAAGAACACAGGCCAGTTCGAGCGCACGCTGATCATCGCCGAGGAGGGGGCTTACGTCTCCTATCTCGAAGGCTGCACGGCGCCGCAGCGCGACGAGAACCAGCTGCACGCGGCGGTGGTCGAGCTGATCGCGCTCGACGATGCCGAGATCAAATATTCGACTGTGCAGAACTGGTACCCCGGCGACGCCGAGGGCAAGGGCGGCATCTACAATTTCGTCACCAAGCGCGGCGACTGCCGCGGCGACCGTTCGAAGATTTCGTGGACGCAGGTCGAGACGGGTTCGGCGATCACCTGGAAATATCCGAGCTGCATCCTGCGCGGCGACGATTCCTCTGGCGAGTTCTATTCGATCGCGGTGTCGAACGGTTATCAGCAGGTGGATAGCGGCACCAAGATGATCCATCTCGGCAAGAACACGTCGAGCCGCATCATCTCCAAGGGCATCGCCGCCGGCTTCTCGCAAAACACCTATCGCGGCCAGGTCTCGGCGCACCGCAAGGCGGCCAATGCGCGCAATTTCACCAATTGCGATTCGCTCCTGATCGGCGACCAGTGCGGCGCGCACACCGTGCCTTACATGGAAGCCAAGAATTCGACGGCGCAGTTCGAGCACGAGGCGACGACGTCGAAAATCTCCGAGGACCAGAAGTTCTACGTCATGCAGCGCGGTATCCCCGAGGAAGAGGCGATCGCGCTGATCGTCAACGGCTTCGTCAAGGATGTCATCCAGCAGCTGCCGATGGAGTTCGCCGTCGAGGCGCAGAAGCTGATCGGCATCAGCCTCGAAGGCAGTGTCGGATGAGCGCAGAGAAATGGTTCAGGCCGAAGCGCCTCGGCTATGGCGCGACGCCCGACAACTGGAAAGGCTGGGCTTTCGTGGTCGCCTGGATCCTGATCGCTGTCGCGCTATCGATAGGTCTGATCGATCTCGGAGTCCCGGCTTGGCTGATCATTCTCATTGTCGTTGCCCTGACGGGCGCGACAATCCCGCTCATTAAAGCCAAGACGGACGGCGACTGGCGCTGGCGTTGGCATTGAATTTGAACGGACAGATTTTGGAACGGAACGAAAATGCTTGAGATCAAGAACCTGCACGCCCGCATCGTCGACGACGGCACCGAGATCATCCGCGGCCTGAATCTCTCGGTGAAAGCCGGCGAGGTCGCCGCCATCATGGGCCCGAACGGCTCGGGCAAGTCGACGCTGTCCTACATCCTCGCCGGCCGCGAGGACTATGAGGTGACGGAGGGCGACATCCTCTATAACGGCCAGTCGATCCTCGAAATGGATCCGGCCGAGCGCGCCACGGCCGGCATCTTCCTCGCCTTCCAGTATCCGATGGAGATACCGGGCGTGGCGACCATGGAATTCCTGAAGGTGGCGATGAACGAGCAGCGCAAGGCGCGCGGCGAGGAACCGCTGAAGGTTCCGGAATTCCTCAAGCGCGTGAAGGATGCCGCTGCCTTGCTCAACATGGATATGGCGATGCTGAAGCGGCCGCTCAATGTCGGCTTCTCCGGCGGCGAGAAGAAGCGCGCCGAGATCCTGCAGATGAAGCTTCTGGAGCCGAAGCTCTGCGTGCTCGACGAGACCGATTCCGGCCTCGACATCGATGCGCTGAAGATCGTCTCGGACGGCGTCAACGCGCTGCGTTCGCCGGAGCGCGCCATCGTCGTCATCACCCACTACCAGCGCCTGCTCGAGCACATCGTGCCGGACTCGGTGCACGTGCTCTACAAGGGCCAGGTCATCAAGTCGGGCGACAAGTCGCTGGCGCTCGATCTCGAGGCCAACGGCTATGCCGGCGTGATCGGCGAAGCGGCGTGAGATGGCAGTCGAGGCAAGAGCCATGAATATGCATGCACAGCCCCAGCGCACATTGGCCGAGACGGCGCTGATCGATGCCTTCGGCGAGCGGCTGTCGCTGCTGCCCGGCGACGGCGCGGTGATGGTCAAGCGCGACGGCGCGATCGAGGCGATCAAGCACGGCCTGCCGACGCGCCGCGTCGAATCTTGGCATTATACGGACCTGCGCCGGCTGCTCACTTCGGTGCCGGCGTTCGAGACCGACGCTGTCGTCAAGGCGCTGGCGCCGATCCTTGAAGGCTCGGCGGTGCTGCCGGTGCTGAACGGCGTCTCGCAGTCGAAGCTGCAGGAGATCGAAGGCGTCGCGGTGCAGCGCCTGTCGGAGAAGCTGACCGATGGCAGCGTGGCTCCGGGACTGGACCCCTACGGCAGCGACGACGCCATCGGCGCGCTCAACACCGCCTTCGTCGCCGACGGCTTATTCGTCGATATCGCCGACGGTGTGGAACTGGAAAAGCCGGTCGAATTGCAAAACCTGCAGGCCGGCGGCCAGTCGCATGTGCGGCTCTTGGCGCGTGTCGGCGCCGGCGCCAAGGCGATTGTCGTCGAGCGCCAGACGGGCGAGGGCGACGAGGCGCTCGTCTCTTCGGTCAGCCAGCTCGTGGTCGGCGACGGCGCGGAAGTGACCTGGTTGATCGTTCAGGAGCAGCCGGACACGGCAACGCATCTTGCCCAGTTCAAGGCGCATATCGGCAAGGATGCCAAGCTGACGCTGTTCGTGATGAACGCCGGCGGCAGGCTCGTTCGCCAGGAGGTCGTCGTCAGGACGACGGGCGAAGGCGCCGACTTCAAATTGCGCGGTATCAACCTTCTCGCTGGCGACACCCATACCGACACCACCATGGTGCTCGACCACGCCGTGCCGCACACGACCTCGACGGAAGTGATCCGCAATGTGGTGACCGGCAAGGCGCGCGGCGTCTTCCAGGGCCGCATCAACGTGCATCAATACGCGCAGAAGACCAACGCCAAGATGGCCTGCAACACGCTGCTTCTGTCGGACGACGGCGAGTTCTCGACCAAGCCGGAGCTGGAGATCTTCGCCGACGACGTCGTCTGCGGCCATGGCGCGACGGTCACCGAGATCGACCACAACCATCTGTTCTACCTGATGGCGCGCGGTATCGACGAGAAGTCGGCGCGGGGCCTTCTGGTGAAGGCATTCGTGGCCGAAGTGATCGAGGAACTGGACGACGAGGCGCTGGTCGAAGCGCTGGAAGCGCGGCTCGACGGCTGGTTTTTGACGCACGGGTAGCGCCTACCTTCTCCCCTTGTGGGAGAAGGTGGCCGAGCGAAGCTCGGTCGGATGAGGGGTGTTGGAAGGATCGCGGCTTCGGCCGACAAGGACTTCGAAATGGACCAGAAGATCGAAACCACCCCATATGACGTCGAGGCGATCCGCCGCGACTTCCCGATCCTGTCGCGCCAGGTCTACGGCAAGCCGCTGGTCTATCTCGACAATGGCGCTTCGGCGCAGAAGCCGCAGGTGGTGCTCGACACCATCCAGCACGCCTATTCCCAGGAATACGCCAACGTGCATCGCGGTCTGCATTTCCTGTCGAACGCGGCGACCGACGCCTATGAGAATGCGCGCAAGTCGGTGCAGCGTTTTCTCAATGCGCCGAGCACCGACAACATCGTCTTCACGTCCAACACCACCTCGGCGATCAACACGGTCGCCTATGGCTGGGGCATGCCCCGGATCGGCGAGGGTGACGAGATCGTGCTTTCGATCATGGAGCACCACTCCAACATCGTGCCGTGGCATTTCATCCGCGAGCGGCAGGGCGCCAAGCTGATCTGGGTGCCGGTCGATGATCTCGGCGCCTTCCATATCGAGGAATTCGAAAGACGGCTGACCGACCGTACCAAGCTCGTCGCCATCACCCAGATGTCGAATGCGCTGGGCACGGTGACGCCGATCAAGGAGATCGTGCGCGTCGCGCATGCGCGCGGCATTCCGGTCCTCGTCGATGGCAGCCAGAGCGCCGTCCACATGCCGATCGACGTGCAGGATCTCGACTGCGATTTCTTCGTCTTCACCGGACACAAGGTCTACGGCCCTTCCGGAATCGGCGTGCTCTACGGCAAGAAGGACAGGCTGGAAGAGATGCGTCCCTTCATGGGCGGCGGCGAGATGATCGAGGAAGTGACGGAGGACATCGTCACCTATAACGAGCCGCCGCACCGCTTCGAGGCCGGCACCCCGCCGATCGTGCAGGCGATCGGGCTGGGCGCCGCGCTCGATTACATGGAAAAAATCGGCCGCGAGCGCATCGTCGCGCACGAGGCGGACCTCAAGACTTACGCGCATGAGCGGCTGCGGGCGATCAACTCGCTGCGCATCTTCGGCGACGCGCCCGGCAAGGGCGCCATCATCTCGTTCGAATTGCAGGGCATCCATGCGCACGACGTGTCGATGGTGATCGACCGGCAAGGCGTCGCGGTCCGTGCCGGCACGCATTGCGCCCAGCCTCTGTTGAAACGCTTCGGCGTAACCTCCACATGCAGGGCATCGTTCGGCATGTATAATACCAGGGCCGAAGTGGACGCCTTGGCCGAGGCGCTTGAAAAGGCGCGAAAGTTCTTCGGGTGACGATGATGGACGACGTGAGCACCACCGCAGAAAAAGCGCCGGAAACGGCCGCGAACGGCATCGTTTCGGCCTCGGCGATCCCCGCCGATGAGCTGGCGCGGCTGACCGACGACATCGTCTCGGCGCTGAAGACGGTCTACGACCCAGAAATCCCGGCCGACATCTATGAGCTCGGCCTCGTCTACAAGATCGACATCGAGGACGACCGCTCGGTCAAGATCGACATGACGCTGACCGCTCCGGGCTGCCCGGTGGCCGGCGAGATGCCTGGCTGGGTCGAGAACGCCGTCGGCGCCGTCGAAGGCGTCTCCGGCGTCGAGGTCAACATGACGTTCGACCCGCCATGGACGCCCGACCGCATGTCGGAAGAGGCGCAGGTCGCGGTCGGGTGGTATTGAGCTTGACTTGCACGCTAGGTGAAACTTCACCATCTTAAGGGCAGACTCATTCCGCGGGCCTTGAACCCGCGCGAACGTGGAGAATGATATGGGACGCTTCGCCGTCATCACGATGACCGAAAAGGCCGCCGACCGGGTGCGCGAGATCGTCGCCACGCGCGAAGGTGCGCATGGCATCCGGCTCGGCATCAAGAAGGGCGGCTGCGCCGGCATGGAATACACGGTCGACCTGGTCACCGAGCCGAACCCCAAGGACGACCATATCGAACGCGACGGCGCGCATGTCTATGTCGCGCCGGAAGCGGCGTTGTTCCTGTTTGGCACCGAGATGGATTTCGAGCAGACGACGCTGCGCACCGGCTTCACCTTCAGGAATCCGAACCAGAGCTCGGCCTGCGGCTGCGGCGAATCCGTCGAGCTGAAGCCTGCCGACCTCAAGGCGCTTGCCGAGGCACGCGCCTCGGCCTGACCAAGCCCGCCGGCGCTTCCGCTCAGTCCGGCAGCGCCGCAATGACGACGAGCTCGACAACAAGATCCGGCTGCGCCAGGGCGGCGACGCCGATCACTTCCGATGGCGGCGGGTTGTTGTGGCTGCAGTGCTTCGGGCAATGTTCGGCGAAGAATTCGTCCAGCACGTCCAGACGAAAGTTGGGTGAGCTGAGAACGCCGCCGGACGGGAAAGGTCCTTTGACGTAGAACGTCACCTTGACCAGATGGTCGAGCGAGCTGCCAAGCTCCTCCAGATCCGACTTGATGTTCGCGAGGATCTCGCGCCACTGCGTTGCCGCGTCGCCAACGGCGCCCCCTTGGTGTTTCGACGGATCGTAATCGTCGATGGTGGCGGTGTTGCCGGACAGAAAAACATATCCCTTCGCGTCCGAGACGACCGTGCCCTTGCCCCAAGGCATCAAACGATCGCCTTTGAATTTCTTGTGCGTCGTGAGGTTCATTTCGGCCTCCTGTCGCTAATCCACCCACATCCCCGTCCGTTTGTGCCAGTCGGCGATCGATTCCTCGGGATAGACGTCGAACACCTTGTCCTTTTTCCCGACCACCGGCTCGACCCAGTTCGCCTTGTATTTCAGCATCAGATGCACCTTTTCCGGCGGCGTCGGCAGGTCGCTGTCGATCGCCGAGGCGAAGGGATGCACGAGGTCCGGCCAGGTCGGGTCGTAGAGCCACAGCGCTGCGCCGCATTTCCTGCAGAAATTGCGTTCGCCGGTCGAGACCTCGCAATGCGGATGCTCGTCGTCCTCGATCTCGGCGCGGTAGACACCGAGATTGCGCTTGCCGCTGATATCAAGCTCTCGCAGTCGGCGCCGAGATTGATGGCGAAACCGCCGCCGCCCTGCTGCTTGCGGCAGATCGAGCAGTAGCAGAGCATGAACGGCACCGGGGTGTGGCTTTCCACCTCGAAGCGGACGGCGCCGCAGCGGCAGGAGCCTTTGAGCAGGACGGGCATGGCGGGATCTCCGTTTTCCGATCTCAACCTGTCAGCATGCTTTTGGTTGCGGCGATGACAAGGCCCATGCCGGATGAGATGATCGCGGCATGGACAACGCGCGCCTTGAAGAATTGTTCGAAAGCCTGGGACCGATCAGCATCAGAAAACTGTTCGGGGGCAAGGGCATCTATTGCGACGGCGTCATCGTCGCGGTCGTCGTGCGCGGCGAATTGCTGCTCAAGGCCGACGAGGAGAGCATCCCCGACTTCGAAGCCGCCGGCTGCAAGCAATGGACCTATACAGGCTCGCGGCACGGCAAGGAGGTGGCGATGCCATACTGGAGCATTCCCGACGAGGCTTTCGACGACCCCGACGAAATGGCGGTATGGGCGCGGCGCGCTTACGAGGCGGGACGAAGGGCGGGGAGATAATTTTCGAGGGCGTTGTGGCGGCCTTTTGGAGATGCCGAGGGACAGCACCCCTCTCTGTCCTGCCGGACATCTCCCCCGCAAGGGGCGAGATTGACCCTCGCCACGACTTTCGCCAATCGCCGACGTTGCAAGAAGAATGCCGGCGGCCAAGCTGCTAATCTCGCCCCTTGCGGGGGAGATGGCAGGCCAGAGGGGGTGTGACGGAACGCGGCGTTCGCTTTTGGCTATCGCTGCCGGTAGCTGAGCGTTTCGCGCCTACAACGCCTTGGCAATCTCCGCCGCCAGCCGAGCATTGTTCTCTACCAGCGCGATGTTGGTCTTCAGGCTGCGGCCGCCGGTGAGCTCCAGGATCTTCGACAAAAGGAACGGTGTCACCGCCTTGCCGGTGACGTTCTGGGCTTCGGCGGCCTTCTGCGCGGCTTCGATATAGCCGGCCATTTCGTCGGCCGGGATCTCGTCGTTCCGCGGCACCGGATTGGCGATGAGGATGCCGCCGCCGAGGCCCAGCGCCTGCCGCGTGCGATAGAAATGCGCAATGTCCTGCGGCGCATTGAGCGTCAGCGGCGCGCGGAAGGGCGACTGCCTCGACCAGAAGGCGGGCATGGTCTCGCAGCCATGTCCGATCACCGGCACGCCGCGCGTCTCCAGCACTTCCAGCGTCTTTTCGATATCGAGGATCGCCTTGGCGCCGGCAGAGACGACGACAACCGGCGTGCGCGCCAGCTCGTCGAGATCGGCCGAGATGTCGAAGCTCTTTTCCGCGCCTTTGTGGACGCCGCCTATGCCGCCGGTGGCGAAGACCTTTATGCCGGCCATATGCGCGGCGATCATGGTGGCCGCAACGGTGGTGCCGCCGGTACGCTTTTGAGCGACGGCGAAGCCGATATCGGCGCGCGACAGCTTCATGGCGTCACCGGTCATGGCAAGCGATTCGCGCTCGCCGTCGGACAGGCCGATCTTGATGCGGCCGTCGACCACGGCGATCGTCGCCGGCAGCGCGCCGCCATCGATGATGATCTGTTCGACCTTGGCGGCCATCGCGCCATTGTCGGGGTAGGGCATGCCGTGGGTGATGATGGTGCTTTCCAGCGCCACCACTGGCCGGCCGGCGGCAAGCGCCTCCGCCACGGGCGGGTGGATGTCGACGAAGGGGCGGGCGGTGTCGGGTGTCACGGCTGTCTCCGATCAGGAGGAAGTGGATGTCTGGTGGCCCTATGCCACCTCCCGCGCCTCCGGCACAAGGCCGAGCGCCTGCGTGAAGTTGCCCGCCGTGAAGGACGGAACGGCCTCCGGGCTCTCGATGGCAAGCATCGCCGCGGCAAGGCCCTCGCGCAGCGCGGCACGCAGCGGCAGGCCGCGCAGCAAGGCGGCGACGGTTGCGCCGGTCAAGGCGTCGCCGGCTCCGGTCACGTCGGCAACCTTGCGCGGCGCGGGTGGATCGATCTCGAAGACGCCGGTGTCGTCGAAGCCCAGAACCGGGGCGCTGCCGGACGTGACCACGCCGGCATTCAGGCCGGCCCGCCTGAGCGCGTCGACAAGGGTTTCGCCGGATAGCTCGGCGCCGGCCAGCGCGGCGGCTTCGCGGCGGTTCATGAAAAGCAGCGACAGGTCGTCGAGCAGCGGCGCCAGGCGGACGACCTTGGCCGGCGAGACGGCGATGGCGAAGACCGGCCGGCCACCGGCAAGCGCTACCAGGCGCTCCAGCGCCGCCGTCGGCAGGTTGGCGTCGCACAGGATGGCGTCGGCCGCGGCTATCGCCTCGCGCACCTTGGAACGCCTCATCTGCTTGGGGAAGGCAAGATCGTAGAGCGCCATGTCGGCCAGCCCGACGATCAGCTCACCTTCGGCGTCGATCAACGCCGTGTAGCTCGGCGTCGTGCGGTCGAGGAACACCACCGAGAGGTCCGCTATTCCGGCGTTGTCGATCGCCAAGGCGACGGTGTCGGCCGCAGCGTCGCCGCCGCGCACCGATATCAGCGAGGCCGACACGCCGCGCTTCACCACGCTGCGCAGCGCGTTGAAAACCACGCCGCCGACGTCCTCGCGCATGATGCCGGGATTCGAAGCGGCGGGCACATAGGCGCCCGAGACCTGGCCGCGCCGGTCGATATGGGCTCCGCCCAGCGCCAGGATTGTTGGGGATGTCGGCATGCGGATATGGTAACCTTGGTTGATAGTTGGCTGCGCACACTAGGTTTCTGCGCGTCGCCCCGCAATCGGCGCCGCGATTCGGGACATGCGGATATCAAATCTCTTCTGGACCAGTGGTTCTGTTTCGCTCCAGCCCTGGTGGGACAAAGAAAGAACATATCCAGATATTGATTGCTTTTCAGCTGCTTGCCGCCTCTTGCCAAATGAGAACAAAAAAGGTACAAAACAAGCAGGGATCACGGATTGTCCGGCCTTCATTGACGACCAAGGGGTGATGTATCATGGCTCAGAATTCTTTGCGGCTTGTAGAGGATAAGGCAGTGGACAAATCAAAGGCTCTGGATGCGGCGCTGTCGCAAATCGAGCGCGCTTTCGGCAAGGGCTCGATCATGCGGCTCGGCGCCAACGAGCAGGTGGTCGAGATCGAAACCGTGCCGACCGGCTCGCTCGGTCTCGATATCGCGCTCGGCGTCGGCGGCCTGCCGCGCGGCCGCATCATCGAGATTTACGGGCCGGAAAGCTCGGGCAAGACGACGCTGGCGCTGCATACGGTGGCGGAAGCCCAGAAGAAGGGCGGTATCTGCGCCTTCGTCGATGCCGAGCACGCGCTCGATCCGGTTTATGCCCGCAAGCTTGGCGTCGACCTCGAGAACCTTTTGATCTCGCAGCCCGACACCGGCGAGCAGGCGCTGGAGATCTGCGACACGCTGGTGCGCTCGGGCGCCATCGACGTGCTGGTCGTCGACTCGGTGGCGGCACTGACGCCGCGGGCCGAAATCGAAGGCGAGATGGGCGATTCGCTGCCCGGTCTTCAGGCTCGCCTGATGAGCCAGGCGCTGCGCAAGCTGACCGCCTCGATCTCGCGCTCCAACACAATGGTCATCTTCATCAACCAGATCCGCATGAAGATCGGCGTCATGTTCGGCTCGCCCGAGACGACCACCGGCGGCAACGCGCTGAAATTCTACGCCTCGGTGCGCCTCGACATCCGCCGCATCGGCTCGGTCAAGGACCGCGACGAGGTCGTCGGCAACCAGACCCGCGTCAAGGTGGTGAAGAACAAGCTGGCCCCGCCCTTCAAGGTGGTCGAGTTCGACATCATGTATGGTGAGGGCGTGTCGAAGACTGGCGAGCTGATCGATCTCGGCGTCAAGGCTGGCGTCATCGAGAAGTCGGGCGCCTGGTTCTCCTACAATTCGCAGCGCCTCGGCCAGGGTCGCGAGAACGCAAAACTGTTCCTGCGCGACAATCCCGATACGGCGCGTGAGGTCGAACTTGCATTGCGCCAGAATGCCGGGCTGATCGCCGAGAAATTCCTCGAGAATGGCGGCTCCGAAGGCGGCGACGACGGTTTCGAGGACGAAGCCGGCGCCTTGTAGGGCCGGTTCGTTGCAGGAAGACCGCCCAGCAGTTTCCTGTTCGGGATTGGGCGAAAGCTATTCGTCGGCTTAGCCGGAGTTCGGCCACAATCCTTGTTTATCGTCTTATACTTATGTAATCGAGTTCTTGAGTATTGCATACCCGAACCGCCGGCCTTCGCGCCGGCGGTTTTGCATTTTGCAGGCGGCGCCGGGCCGTCGCTCGCCGGCGGATTGACCTAAAGCGCGTCGCGTCGAAACGGATTCACGCGACGCGCTTTAGGTCGTTGCTTGATGCATGTCGTTGTCGCAAAACCGAGGTCACTTTTGCGCGACATGCACTAACTCCGTGTTTCTGGACAGGCTCAAGAGCTACGGCTAAAAGGCCCATCTATCTTCTGGAAACACCAAAGCCCATCAGCCGCCGGCGACGCCGGCGGTTCTCGCGAAAAGGCAGTACGCAATGAGTGGCGTGAACGATATCCGGTCGACATTTCTCGACTACTTCCGCAAGGAGGGCCACGAGATCGTCGCCTCCAGCCCGTTGGTGCCGCGCAACGATCCGACACTGATGTTCACAAACGCAGGCATGGTGCAGTTCAAGAACGTCTTCACCGGCCTGGAGAAGCGTCCCTACTCGCGAGCGTCCACCGCGCAGAAGAGCGTGCGTGCAGGCGGCAAGCACAACGACCTCGACAATGTCGGCTATACCGCGCGCCATCTCACCTTCTTCGAGATGCTCGGCAATTTCTCGTTCGGCGACTATTTCAAGGAGCGCGCGATCGAGCTTGCCTGGAACCTGATCACCAAGGGTTTCGGCCTGAAGAAGGACAAGCTGCTCGTCACCGTCTATCACACCGACGACGAGGCGGCCGGTTACTGGAAGAAGATCGCCGGCTTCTCCGACGACCGCATCATCCGCATCCCGACCTCGGACAATTTCTGGGCGATGGGCGACACCGGCCCGTGCGGTCCGTGCTCGGAAATCTTCATCGATCGCGGCGAGCATATCTGGGGCGGCCCGCCCGGCAGCCCGGAAGAGGACGGCGACCGGTTCCTGGAATTCTGGAACCTGGTGTTCATGCAGTATGAGCAGGTGACGAAGGAAGAGCGCATCGACCTGCCGCGTCCCTCGATCGACACCGGCATGGGCCTGGAGCGCATGGCCTCCATCCTGCAGGGCGTCGAAAGCGTCTTCGAGACCGACCTGTTCAGGCATTTGATCGACGCGGCGTCCTCGGCGCTAGGCCAGGGGCCGAACCAGGAGAACGTCGGGTCGTACCGCGTCATCGCGGATCATCTGCGCTCGTCCTCGTTCCTGGTGGCAGATGGCGTGCTGCCGTCGAATGAGGGGCGCGGCTATGTGCTGCGCCGCATCATGCGCCGTGCCATGCGCCATGCGCAGCTGCTTGGCGCCAAGGAGCCGCTGATGTGGCAGCTGGTGCCGGCGCTGGTACGCGAGATGGGCCAGGCCTATCCCGAGCTCGTGCGCGGCGAGGCGCTGATCACCGAAACCTTGAAGCTCGAGGAAACGCGCTTCCGCAAGACGCTGGTGCGCGGCCTCGGACTGCTCTCGGACGCCACCGAGACGCTGCATGCCGGCGACATGCTGGATGGCGAGACGGCCTTCAAGCTCTACGACACCTATGGCTTCCCGCTCGATCTGACGCAGGATGCGCTGCGCCAGCGCAGCATCTCGGTCGATATCGCCGGCTTCACCGACGCGATGGAGCGGCAGAAGGTCGAGGCGCGCGCGCATTGGACGGGCTCGGGCGAGGCCGCGACCGAAACGGTATGGTTCTCGGTGCGCGAAAAGAGCGGCGCCACCGAATTCCTCGGCTATGAGACCGAGCAGGCGGAAGGCATCGTCCAGGCCCTGGTCAAGGACGGCAAGACCATCGACAGCGCGAGCCAAGGCGATGCGGTCGCCGTGGTCGTCAACCAGACGCCGTTCTACGGCGAATCCGGCGGCCAGATGGGCGACACTGGCGTGATTTCCGGCGAGGGTTTTTCAATCGATATCTCGGACACGCAGAAGAAGGCCGATGGTTTGTTCGTGCATCTCGGCAAGGTGGCCAAAGGTACGGTCAAGACGGGTGATGCCGTCGAGCTGAAGGTCGATCATGCCCGCCGCTCAAGGCTGCGCGCCAACCATTCCGCGACGCATCTCATCCACGAGGCGCTGCGCGAGGTGCTGGGCACCCATGTCGCGCAGAAGGGCTCGCTGGTGGCGCCCGACCGGCTGCGCTTCGACATCTCGCACAACAAGCCGATCTCGGCCGATGAGCTCGAGGAGGTCGAGCGCATGGCCAACGAGATCGTCGTGCAGAACAGCCCGGTGACGACGCGTCTGATGTCGGTCGACGACGCGATCGCCGAGGGCGCCATGGCGCTGTTCGGCGAGAAATACGGCGATGAGGTACGCGTCGTGTCGATGGGCACCGGCCTGCATGGCGCCAAGGCAAACCGGCCTTATTCCGTCGAGCTTTGCGGCGGCACGCATGTGAAATCGACCGGCGATATCGGCTTGGTGCGCATCCTGTCGGACAGCGCGGTGGCGGCCGGCGTGCGCCGCATCGAGGCGCTGACCGGCGAGGCGGCGCGCAGGCATCTGGACGAGCAGGACAGGCGGCTGAAAGCCGCGGCGGCGACCTTGAAGATCTCGCCGGCCGATGTGCCGTCGCGCGTCGAGGCGCTGCTCGAAGAGCGCAAGAAGCTCGAAAAGGAGCTTACCGAAGCGCGCAAGAAACTGGCGCTTGGCGCCGGCCCGGCCGTATCCGATGCTCCGCCCACCAACGAGACCGTCGCAGGTGTCGGCTTCCTCGGCAAGGCGGTCAGCGGCGTGGCGCCGAAGGACCTGAAGCCGCTGGCGGACGCCGGCAAGAAGACGCTCGGCTCCGGCGTGGTCGTCTTTGTCGGCGCCGGGGAGGACAACAAGGCGAGCGTGGTCGTCGGCGTCACCGACGATTTGACCGGCCGCTTCAGCGCCGTCGATCTCGTGCGCGTCGCGTCCGCCGCGCTTGGCGGTCAAGGCGGCGGCGGCCGTCCCGACATGGCGCAGGCCGGCGGCCCCGATGCCTCCAAGGCAAACGACGCGATCGCGGCGGTCAGGGCGGCGCTGGAAGCGGCGTGACGGTCGGGGCGATCGGCTGTAGCTCAGGCCGGCTCCCAACTCTCCGAGGGCTGCGCTGCCCCTCATCTGGCTGCCGCCATCTTCTCCCCGTTGAACGGGGAGAAGGGCGCTGTTATCGCGGCTTTCGCCAATAGTCTGCGTTGCAGAAAAGGCGCCGGCGTTGCAATCGCTTCTTTCTCCCCGTTTTACGGGGAGAAATGCCCGGCAGGGCAATGAGGGGCGGCGCCGAGGCTGAGCGAGTTACGCGACCTTTTCCGTCCGCGTAAAGCTCGGCCGTCCGGCTATTCGGGCATACCAATCCCGGATATCCGCAAAGCGCGCCAGCAGATCGCGTCCTTCCGCGACCTTGAGGAAATAGGCGATGATCGGGGCCGCATGCAGGTCCGCCAACGTCAACTGGTCCCCGAGCAGCCACGGGCCCTTAGCCTTCAGCGAGGTCAGAACCTTGAGCACCGTCTCAGCCTGGCTCAGCCCGCTGGCAATCAGTGCCTCATTCGCCGGCGTCTTTTCCAGCCGTTCGACGGCAACGTCCCAGACCATCGCGCGATAACCATAGGCGTCGAGCATGCCGATGATCTGGCCCATCCTGGCGCGGCCGCGCACGTCGGCCGGCTGCAGCGCGGGACCATCGAAGGCTTCATCGACATAGCGCGCGATTGCGCCGGTCTCGAACAGGTGAAAACCGTCATGCTCGAAGGCCGGGATGCGGCCGAAGGGATGATGCTCCAGATACCAGACCGGAATGCCCTCGGCGGCGAAGATGTCGAGCGGCACCAACTCGTAGCCGATGCCTTTCTCCTCCAGCGCCATTCGCGCGATGCGCACATAGACGCTGTAGTCGGCGCCGTAGAGAGTTGGCTTGGCCATCGATCAGCTCTCAATTTTGCCCGTCGCAGTGTCCAAAAAAGCGAAGGCTCCTCGCGGAGCCTTCTGTGTGCCGTAAGGTTGGGCTACCCCATCGCCTTCTGCAAATTCTCGTCGATCTTGTCGAGGAAGCCGGTGGTCGAGAGCCAAGGCTGGTCGGGGCCGATCAGCAGCGACAGGTCCTTGGTCATGAAGCCAGACTCGACGGTCTGGATGCAGACCTTTTCCAGCGTCTCGGCGAAGCGCTTCAGCGCGGCGTTGTCGTCGAGCTTGGCGCGGTGCGCCAGGCCGCGCGTCCAGGCGAAGATCGAGGCGATCGAATTGGTCGAGGTTTCCTCGCCCTTCTGGTGCTGGCGGTAGTGGCGCGTCACGGTGCCGTGCGCGGCTTCCGCTTCCACCGTCTTGCCGTCCGGCGTCATCAGCACCGAGGTCATCAGGCCGAGCGAGCCGAAGCCTTGCGCCACGGTGTCGGATTGCACGTCGCCGTCATAGTTCTTGCAGGCCCAGACATAGCCGCCCGACCATTTCAGGCTGGAGGCGACCATGTCGTCGATCAGGCGGTGCTCGTACCAGAGTTTCCGCGCCTTGAATTCGGCCTCGAACTCCTTCTCGTAGACTTCCTGGAAGATGTCCTTGAAGCGGCCGTCATAGGCCTTGAGGATGGTGTTCTTGGTCGAGAGATACACCGGGAAGTTGCGCAGCAGGCCATAGTTCAGCGAGGCGCGGGCGAACTCGCGGATCGACTCGTCGAGATTGTACATGGCCATGGCCACGCCGGCGCCCGGCGCGTCATAGACGTCATGCTCGATCACCTGGCCGTCTTCGCCGACGAACTTGATCGTCAGCTTGCCCTTGCCGGGGAAGCGGAAGTCGGTGGCGCGGTACTGGTCGCCGAAGGCATGACGGCCGACGACGATCGGCTTGGTCCAGCCCGGCACCAGGCGCGGCACGTTCTTCATGATGATCGGCTCGCGGAAGATGGTGCCGCCGAGGATGTTGCGGATGGTGCCGTTGGGCGACTTCCACATCTTCTTCAGCTTGAATTCCTCGACGCGCGCCTCGTCGGGAGTGATCGTCGCGCATTTCACGCCGACGCCGTATTTCTTGATGGCGTTGGCCGAGTCGATCGTCACCTGATCATTGGTGGCGTCGCGGTTCTCGATGCCGAGGTCGTAATATTCAAGCTTCAGGTCGAGATAGGGGTGGATCAGCTTGTCCTTGATGAACTGCCAGATGATGCGGGTCATCTCGTCGCCGTCGAGTTCGACGACCGGGTTCGCCACCTTGATCTTCGCCATGGAAAGAATGCCTCGTTGCTGGGGGATCTGAACGGCCTTGCCCGCATGGTTTCGGCCGGGGATGCGGAGCGTATATCAAAGGCTTTTTCAGCGCGCAAACCGCGATCCGCGCCGGAGCGGACGGGTGCCGCTGTCGTGAATGCTTCATTTTCCGGTCCGGATGTGGCAGGGGACGCCGAAACGCCGCAAACCCCGGTTACCCACAGCTATGCCAGCCATCGAAAATACAGCCAAGACCGCTTCCGCCGGACCGGCCATCATCCTGGTCGAGCCGCAGCTCGGCGAGAATATCGGCATGGTCGCCCGCGCAATGGCAAATTTCGGCCTATCCGAGCTCAGGCTGGTCAACCCGCGTGACGGCTGGCCGAGCGAGAAGGCGCGCGCGGCCGCCAGCCGGGCCGACCACGTCATCGACGCCACCAGGGTTTTCGACGATCTGGCCTCGGCGGTCGCCGACCTGAACTTCGTCTTCGCCACGACGGCGCGCGAGCGCGACGGCTTCAAGCCGGTGCGCGGTCCCGTGGAAGCGGGCAGGGCGCTGAGAGCACGTGTCGAGGTGGGCGAGCGTACCGGCATCCTGTTCGGCCGCGAGCGCTTCGGCCTCTATAATGACGAGGTCGGGCTCGCCGACGAGATCGTCACCTTCCCGGTCGATCCCGGCTTTTCCTCGCTCAACATCGCCCAGGCGGTGCTGCTGATGTCCTATGAATGGATGAAGTCCGGCCTCGCCGACGAGACCCGGACCAACTTCTCCGGACCGGAGCTTGTGCCGGCGACCAAGGAGCAGTTGCACAGCCTGTTCGCCTATCTGGAAAACGCGCTGGAAGCGCGAGGCTACTTCCGCCCGGAAGAAAAGAAGCCGAAGATGGTCGACAATCTGCGCGCCGTGTTGACTCGCGCGGGCTTTGCCGAGCCGGAACTGAAGGTGCTGCGCGGCATCATCTCGTCGCTCGACCGGTTCTCGCCGGCCATGCCGCGCGGCGACGGCTCGCCCGGGGACGATCCGAGACGATTGCCGGCCGGTGCACGCAGTCGCGCCAAAGACGAAGAAAGTTAAAATCGGTAAGCTGTGAGCATTTGAAGTAACCGAATTTTATTCGGTTATACGC
Organism: Mesorhizobium sp. B3-1-9; assembly: GCF_006439595.1. NCBI lineage: Bacteria > Pseudomonadati > Pseudomonadota > Alphaproteobacteria > Hyphomicrobiales > Phyllobacteriaceae > Mesorhizobium > Mesorhizobium sp. B3-1-9. The sequence goes on along the minus strand of NZ_VFTJ01000006.1, from coordinate 243,943 downwards.
CATCCTGACCGCAATAGTGGGGGTGGCACATGTTTTCGTCCAATATTGGTCGACTGCGCTTTTTCCTTTACTCTCTCGGCCTCGCCGTGGCCGAGACTGTGGTGATCCTTATCTGCATTGTCAGCACGATCGGCTTCGAAGGGCTGATCAATTCGGGGCCTGGTCCGGCGCGGCAGGGCATGGCGGGCGCCGTCCTCATCGCCTCCCTCGTCTTTGTCGCGCTGCGCGGCAACATCGCCTCGCGCCGCACCCGCGATGCCAACGGGCGCCGATGGATCCTGTGGGCCTACATCGCCCTTTCCGCCGTCTACGCGCTTTTGCAGGCAGGCGTGCTGCTGGTCGTCAAATTCGGCGATCCCGAGAGCATTCCAGGCGGGCTGAACCTGCTTGGACTTTCGGTGTTCGGCCTCTGGTGCACGATCCTGTGGGCGAAGCCCGTCGCGGGCAGCAATATCGATGAATTGACCGATGTTTTCGACTTCGACGGTCCGCTGCCGGCACCAGCGCGTGCCGGACGCACCGTAACAGCCAGCGTGCCGGCCGCCCCACGTGCCGCCGCTTCCGCCGCGCGCGTCCCGCCGGCACCGCAGCCTTTCGGCAGGCCGCGCCCCGCCGGCTTCGGCAAGCGCGGGATTTGAGTAAGTCTTAGAGATAGAGCATGACGTCGTCCGAAAACCGCTTCACACTTTTCGGCACCATGCCCTGGCGCCTGCGCAAAAGCTGCTCGCATTCGCCTCTTCAAGACCACGATCATTCGCGATAGAAGCGCCGTCGGTCCAATCATGGGCCTGACGCTTCTCATGGCCGGATGACAATGAGCGATCGATCAAGCCAACGCCCGATCCTGATGTTCGATTCCGGCGTTGGGGGGCTCACCGTGCTGCGCGAGGCGCGCGTGCTGATGCCCGATCGCCGATTCGTCTATGTCGCCGACGACGCGGCTTTTCCTTATGGCGCCTGGGAGGAACCGGCGCTCAAGGATCACATACTTACGCTGTTCCGCAAGTTGCTCGATCGGCTTCAGCCGGCGATTTCGGTCATTGCCTGCAACACCGCCTCGACCCTGGTGATCGATGCGCTGCGCGACAAATTCCCCGGCCATCCTTTCGTGGGCACCGTTCCGGCAATCAAGCCGGCCGCCGAACGCACCCGCTCCGGCCTGGTATCGGTGCTGGCGACGCCCGGCACGGTGAAGCGCCAATACACGCGCGATCTGATCAGCAAATGGGCGCAGAAATGCCATGTGCGCCTGGTCGGCAGCGACCGGCTGGCCGGGCTCGCCGAGATTTACATGCGCCAAGGTTTCGTCGACGAGGAGGCCGTGCGCGCCGAAATCGCGCCCTGCTTCATCGAGCGCGACGGCAACCGCACCGACATCGTCGTGCTCGCCTGCACGCATTATCCGTTTCTCGCCAACCGCATGCGCAAGACCGCGCCCTGGCCGGTCGACTGGATCGATCCGGCCGAGGCGATCGCGCGGCGCGCCATGTCGCTCATCGAACCGGTCGGAGAGACATCGGGCGAGAGCGAGCCCGATCTCGCCGTCTTCACTTCCGGCAAGGTGGATTTTGCCACCAGGCGACTCATCCAGGGCTTTGGACTGACCGCGCGCTAAGGCGTGTCGATATTCAGGTGAGGCCGGCCTGCAAATGCCAGGTTCCTGCGCTTCCGGTGCTCACGTACCTTAAGTACGCTCCGCTCCGGTTCTCGGAACCCGCCATTTTCGACTCGGCCTGACCTGAATCTCAACGCGCCTTCACCCAGCCGCTAAACAGGCTCGAAGACGATGCTGCGCTGATCCGGATCGGCCGAGACCAGCTTCAGGTTGAGATTGTCGCCCTGCCTGAGCCCGGAGGCCTTCACGTTGGCGACGACGGGCATGTCGGCAAGCTGCGCGCGCACGCCATGATCGACGAAGTCGGTGACGACGGCCTTGAACGTCTCGCCCTCGCGTCCCTTGAGCATGACCGCCTCGGCAAGGTCGATGGCAGCATGGTTGATCTGCGAAGCGCGGGCATCCGCACGCCCCATCATCTTCGGCAATCTGGCGAACGCGTCGGTGACGGCCTGCGGCACGGGCTGGCCGTTGGCGATCGCCAGCGTGCAGCGCACGACATAGCGGTCGGCCAGCCGCCTGAGCGGCGCGGTGGCATGCGCATAGGTCGCAGCCATCGCCTCATGCCAGGGGACGACACCCTCGTGATAGGGTTGGTAGGACGCACCGTTGCCTGCGCGGCGGATTTCCAGCATCAGCGCGGCCTGTTTCGGATCGGCCGGATCGAGCGTGCGCTGATAGTCGCGCAGGCTGGTGGAGGCGGGCCAGGAAAGCCCAAGCGCCTGTGCCGCGTTGCGCAGTCTTTGCACCTTGGAGGCGTCCGGCCCCGACATCACCCGGAACAACCCGGTCTTGTGCGCCAGCATGGCGTCGGCAATCGCCATATTGGCGGCCAGCGAAAGTGCTGCATTGTCCTGCTCGGATTGCAGCAGCGGCCTGAACGAAAGCCGGAACGTGCCGTCGGCGAGCTTCTCCACCTCCTGCTCGGGCGGATCGACGCGCGAGGCGCCGCGCCGCTCTTCGTTTGCCGCCATGCGCCGCGCCAGTTCCGCGAAGCCGGCTGGAACGTCCGAGGGCTGCACGCTGTCATAGGCGAGCTTCGCGCGGCTTTGGATAATGGCCCGTTCCGCGCCGTCCAATTTCACCGCGCCGTCGCCAGCGATCCGGACCGTGAAGATGACCGAAGGGCGCGGTCCATCGGGCAACAGGCTGGCCGCAGCCTCGGCGAGCACCGGCGGGTAGAGCCCGGCCTTGCCGTCCGGCAAATAGAGCGTTTCGCCCCGGTTCCAGGCTTCGATATCAATCGCGTCGCCGTCCTCGACGAACCAGGCGACGTCGGCAATGGCATAATGCAAGAGAAGATCGCCACCGCTGGCCTCGATCGAGAACGCCTGGTCGAGATCGGTGGAACTTGCCGGATCGAGTGTTACGAAGGGCACCGCGGTGCGATCGGCATGCTGCCCGGGCACACGCCTGGCCGCCGCTTCCGCCGCGGCAACCACAGCAGGCGGAAATCCATCCGGCACATGGAACTCGGTGCGGATTTTGGCGAGGCCGGTGGAGAGCGCTTGTGAGGGATCGGTCAGCGATTTCATGCAGCCGTCCTACACTGGCGTTCCCGACACGGGAAGGCTTGCCAGCGAAACCGCCAAGGCCGCCCGCCCGCCCGACGGCCGGCCCCAAGCAGACCGACGGGCCGAGCCGCTGCCGCTGGAACTGCCGCTTCAGCGCGGCGTTTCTTCTCACAGCAAAGGAGAAACCGGAGAAATCGCCATGCCTGCCACATCACAAGCACAGCAAAAGGCCGCCGGGGCAGCACTTTCCGCCAAGCGCGGCGAGATCAAGAAAAGCGAGCTCAGGGGCGCTTCGCGCGAAATGTATGAATCGATGAGCGAGAAGCAACTCGAAGAGTTCGCCGAAACCAAACGCAAGGATCTGCCCGGCAAAAAGTCATAGATCGCAGCATCACATGAAGAAGCCCGCGGTATCGCTCGCGGGCTTGTTCAGGTTGACTCAGCTGCCCGCTATCGCCACCAGCAGCGCTTCGTCTTGTAACGGACAACGTGGCGATGGCCGTGGCGCCAGACCACTCTTTTCGTCACCACGACGCGGCATACCTGCCTGTGGCCACTCCAATGCCTGGCCATGGCGGGTTCCGGCGTCATGACAGCCATGGACCCCGCCAGCACAGCGGCCCCGGTCAGGGTAAGGAAGAACTTTTTCATGGGAATTCGGGCTCCTCTGCTCCAGTCCCTTCATTAAGATGGCAGAGCAGCGCGGCTCCTTGAAAGCTACGCCGCTCTGCTGCCGGTGGCCTTCGCCACAACCGGCACCGCACGCAACGCGGGAAATGTTATCGGCTTGCGACCCGCGCGGCCAGCCGTAAGCTTGACAGCGGTTAAATCTGTGTTTAACAGCCCCACCAACACCGGGTGGCGACGCCCGGTGGTTTCTTTTGACGTGTCCCGTGGGTTTTCCGTCGCTTTGCGTGGAAAACCCTGTCAGGTCTCGAAAACGGAGGCCAGAGGAGGGCGCGTTTCCTTCACCCGGAGCCATGGGGTTCCGGGTATATTGTTTTGAAAGGGAATGCGATGAGCAAGCGCGAATCCGCGAAATACAAGATCGACCGCCGTCTCGGCGAAAACATCTGGGGCCGCCCGAAGTCCCCGGTCAACAAGCGTGAATACGGCCCCGGCCAGCACGGCCAGCGCCGCAAGGGCAAGCTTTCCGACTTCGGCCTGCAGCTGCGCGCCAAGCAGAAGCTGAAGGGTCACTATGGCGACGTTTCGGAAAAGCAGTTCCGCAAGGTCTATGAAGAGGCCAACCGCCGCAAGGGCGACACCTCCGAGAACCTGATCGGCCTGCTCGAGTCGCGTCTCGACGCGGTCGTCTACCGCGCCAAGTTCGTGCCGACCATTTTCGCCGCCCGTCAGTTCGTCAACCACGGCCATGTCAACGTCAACGGCAAGCGCACCAACATCGGTTCGTATCGCTGCAAGCCGGGCGACGTCATCGAGGTGCGCGAGAAGTCGAAGCAACTCGTGATCGTGCTGGAATCGGTTGGTCTCGCCGAGCGCGACGTGCCGGACTATATCGAAGCCGACCACAACAAGATGACCGCGACCTTTGCTCGCGTTCCCGGCCTGTCGGACGTTCCGTTCGCCGTGCAGATGGAACCGAACCTGGTCGTCGAATTCTACTCGCGCTGATCGACATCAATCAGCCGCAGCATCCAAGGCCGCCTCTCGAGGCGGCCTTTTCTTTGTCCGCTATGTCCGCTAAGCCGGGCGCCAACAGAACGCAGGGCCGGCGCCATGAATATGCTGCCAGATGTCAAAACGCTCGAGCCGATCGGCGACGAGACCGACGGCGGCTTCCATCCGCTGTTTGCCGACGTGCCGTCCTCGGTCGAGTTCAACAAGCTGCGCAAGCGGCTGTTGAGGCTGACGCGCCAGGCGATCGAGGATTTCGCCATGGTGAAACCCGGCGAGCGTTGGCTGGTGGCGCTGTCGGGCGGCAAGGATTCCTATGGCCTGCTCGCGCTGCTGCTCGATCTCAAATGGCGCGGCCTGCTGCCGGTCGAACTGCTCGCCTGCAATCTCGACCAGGGCCAGCCGAATTTCCCGAAGCACATCCTGCCCGATTATCTCAACGCCAACGGCATCGCCCACCGCATCGAATACCAGGACACCTATTCGGTGGTGACCGACAAGTTGCCCGAGGGCAGCACCTATTGCTCGCTCTGCTCGCGGCTACGGCGCGGCCATCTCTACCGCATCGCGCGCGAGGAGGGATGCTCGGCGCTGGTGCTCGGCCATCACCGCGAGGACATACTCGAAACCTTCTTCATGAACCTGTTCCATGGCGGGCGTCTCGCCGCCATGCCGCCCAAGCTCCTCAATGACGAAGGTGACGTCTTGGTGCTGCGGCCGCTCGCCTATAGTGCTGAGGCCGACCTCGAGAAATTCGCCAACGCGATGAAATTCCCGATCATTCCGTGCGACCTCTGCGGCAGCCAGGAAGGGCTGCAGCGCAACGCCATGAAGGCGATGCTCGACGACATCGAGAAGCGCATGCCGGGCCGCAAGGACACGATGATCCGCGCCATGACCAATGTAAGGCTCTCGCATCTCCTGGACAGGAAGCTATTCGACTTCGCGGGGCTCGATGCGAATCCAGGACGAGACATTTCCGATGAAATTTGACGACCGTTCGATTGACTGGCTGGCCGAGCTTCTTGCCGACGCCGCCAGGACTGAAATCATGCCGCGCTTCCGCCGGCTGGGCGAGGGCGACGTGCGCCAGAAGACGTCCGCCGCCGACCTCGTGACCGAGGCGGACGTCAATGCCGAGAGGCTGATCACCGCCCGGCTGCTCGAACGCTATCCCCAGGCCATGGTGGTCGGTGAAGAGGCCTGTTCCGACAACCCGGCGCTGCTATCTGGCCTTGGCGATGCCGCGCTGGCCTTCGTCATCGATCCGGTCGACGGCACCTTCAACTTCGCTTCCGGCGTGCCGCTGTTCGGCGTCATGGCCGGCGTCGTCGTCAACGGCGAGACTGTCGCCGGCATCATCCACGATCCGGTCGGCAAGGACTGGCTGATCGGCGCCAAGGGCGCGGGCAGCCATATCCGCCACGCGCATGGCGCGCTGGAGAAGGTCCGCGTCGCGGCACCGGTGCCCATGTCGCAGATGACGGGCGCCGTTTCCTGGCAGTTTCTCGAAGAGCCTGAACGCTCGCGGCTTGCCCGCAACCAGACCAAGACGCTGTCGCAATTCGCCTATCGCTGCGCGGCGCATGAATATCGGCTGCTTGCCAGCGGTCACGCCCATTTCGTGCTCTACAACAAGCTGATGCCCTGGGATCATCTCGCCGGTGCGCTGATCCATCAGGAAGCCGGCGGCCATGTCGCGCGCGTCGACGGCACCGCCTACCTGCCGTCGCATGTCGACGGCGGCCTGCTGGTCGCGCCGGACAAGCAAAGCTGGGACGAGTTGCGCCGCGAGCTCTGGGCCGAGTAGGGTAATCCTGCGCTCGGCCGGCGATCTGCCGGCCGGATAGCAATTAAAGCGCGTCGCGCTAAAGCGGATTCAGGCGACGCGCTCTAAAACCTTTGTTTTCATGCATGTCGTTATCGCAAAACCGCTGCGCACTTTTGCGCGACATGCATTAATGCAGATCGGTGACGTGTCCCGAAACAGGGGGATTGTGGGGCTGAAACATCCTGCCTCGCTCGGCGATCAGGATCATCAGCAAAGCCGCGACCGAGACGCTGCAGAAGCCGGCGGCCAGAGGCGTGACCGTGCCGTTATAGGCCTGGCCGATCGCCGCGCCGATGAGGGCACCGAGGAAGGTCTGCATGAAGCCCAGGATGGATGCCGCCGTGCCGGCGAGCTCGCCGAGCGGCTCCATGGCCAAAGCGTTGAAATTCGCGCCCAGTCCGCCGAATGGCAGCATCGCGCCGGCAAAGAAGGTGACGAAGAGCCAGAGCGGCATCTGTATCTCCAGCGAGACCACCAACCAGGCAAGGCTGATGCACAGGAAGATGAGCAGCGCGCCTTGCGACAGGCGGCGCATGCCAATCTGTCCGACCAACCGCGAATTGAGATAGTTGGAGAAGGCAAGCACGCCGGCGACGCCGGCAAAGATCAGCGGGAACAATTCGCCGACATGAAAGATGTCGATGTAGATCTGCTGCGCCGAACTGATGAAGCCGAACATGGCGGCGAAAATGAACGTGCTGGCGAAAGCGTAGCAAAGCGTGAGCCGGTTGGTGAGCACGATGCGGAAGCCGCTGACCACGGAGCTTACCGTCAGCGGTCGGCGATATTCCGGATGCAGCGTCTCCGGCAGGCGCAGCAGAGCCCATGTCGAAACGATCAACGCGCCGATAGCCATGGTCACGAAAATCCAGTGCCAACTGGCGAACAGCATGACGAACTGGCCGATGCCGGGCGCGATGACCGGGATGGCCATGAACACCATGAAGATCAGCGACATCACCTCGGCCATGCGCCGGCCTTCGAACGTGTCGCGCACGATCGAGACGGCGATGACGCGGGTCGCGGCCGCGCCGATGCCCTGTATGAGACGCCAGGTCAGCAACAGGGTGAAACTGGGAGCTATGGCGGCCGCGGCCGCAGCCACGACATAGACGACCAGGCCAAGGACCAGTGGCGCTCGGCGTCCGAAGCGATCCGAAATAGGCCCGAACAAAAGCTGCCCGCCGCCGAAGCCGAGCATATAGGCGGTGATGACATATTGGCGGTGGTTCTCACTCTCGACGCCGAGCGAGGCGCCGATCTGCTGCAACGCCGGCAACATGATGTCGATGGCCAAGGAGTTGAGCGCCATGAGCGCGGCGCAGAGCGCGATGAATTCCCAGCGCGGAATGGGCAAGCTGCTTGCCCGTTGCGACGCTTCTACCTGCTTGTCCACGGCAAAGTCCGATCTTTCAAACGAACAGGCGCCGGCTGGCCGGCGCGCTGGTTCGTCTCATCCCCGAGACCCGGGGGTTATGTTGCCGAGGTGGGGGCGGCCCCGAGCGATGCTTGCCGGCCGGAGGGTTAGCCTCCGCGCCGGCGAGCAAAATTGAATCAGGCGGCGCCTTTGACGCTGACGCCCTTTTCGACGAGGAAGTCCTGCAACTCGCCGGCCTGGAACATTTCGCGCACGATGTCGCAACCGCCGACGAATTCGCCCTTCACATAGAGCTGCGGGATGGTCGGCCAGTTGGAATAGTCCTTGATGCCCTGGCGCAATTCGGCCGAGTCGAGCACGTTGACGCCTTTGTAGTCGGCCCCGATGTAATCGAGGATCTGCACCACCTGGCCGGAGAAGCCGCATTGCGGGAAGCCGGGCGTGCCCTTCATGAAGAGCACGACGTCGTTGCTCTTCACTTCATTGTCGATGTAGTCGTTAATGCCGGTCATGGACGGTCCTTTCACGCCTGTGGGAGTCAGGCTCGAAACATGTCCTTCAAATAAACCCATAGGTTGGCTGAAACAAGACGTTAGCCGCGACGCCGGCCCAATGGCGCAAGGGATAACGCGATTTTGGGCTAAGCCTGAGCGGCGCCGGCGCTCAGTCGGGAATGCTGGTCTGCAGAGCCAGCGCGTGCAGCAGGCCGCCCATATTGCCCTTCAGCGCGTTGTAGACCATCTGATGCTGCTGCACACGGCTTTTGCCCCGGAAGCTCTCGGCCACGACCTCGGCCGCGTAATGATCGCCGTCGCCGGCCAGGTCGCGGATCGTCACCTTGGCGTCCGGAATGCCTTCCTTGATCAATTTTTCGATGTCGTGAGCATCCATTGCCATGGCAAAATCCTGTTTCAAGCGGGCAGGCTGTGTATGTGACTCGGGTGAGCCTAAAGCCTTTCCAGCCCGGATTGAAGCCGTTCCGTCGGGTGATGAGGCCCTATGGGTTATCCTGGCTCGAATGAACCACGCCGTCTTCGGTGATGTCATCGCGCGTCGAATAGGCGCGGCCGAGGCTGAAGACCAGCACGTAGAGCGGGAGGTTGATCAACAGGCTGACGATCGGAAGATAGCTCGTAATCCGCCATGCGGTTGAAAAGAAGGGCCGACCATAGCCGTCGCAGGTCAAGGACGAGCCATAGTCCCAAATGGCCCCGATCAACGCGGCGACGGCGAAGAGCTTGATGCAGGTCGCGACGTGCCTTGCCCGCGCCGGCTCCGGAGAAAGCCTGTTCCAGAGCACCAGGCAGACGACTGGAACGGCGTAGATCAGGGTCTGCAATACCAGCATCGGCAGCGTGCCGTTGGCCGCGGCAAGGAACTCGGCGCGGGTTTCCAGCCGCGGGCAGACCTCACTCGAGGTCGTCGACAACAGGAACAGGACGAACGGCCCGAGAAACCAGAAGAAGAACAGGGACGGCCAGAAGACGACTGCAATCAGCGCCCTGGCGGTTAAATCATGTCGCATAAAAAAGGATTGCTTCTAGCCCGGTCAACTGGCCTGATCCATGAAGCGCGGGAACCAGCCCTCATGGGCGGCGGTCAACTCGCTGACGGGGATCGGTCGGGCCTCGCCGAGCTTCAATTCACGTCCGCCGGTGGTGCCGATCCAGGGCGCGAAGATGCCGAGCATGCCCTGCTCTTCGCGGATCCTGTCCCATTCGCCGCTTTGCGGGTCGATCGACAGCGTCAGCAGGTAGCGCCCCTGGTCCTCGCCGAACCAGACCGGGATCGGATCGGTGCCGGTAAGCCCCGGAACGGTGGCGCCAATGCCGGAGGCCATCGCCATTTCGGCGAGCGCTATCGCAAGGCCGCCGTCGGAGACGTCGTGCGCCGATGTCACGATGCCGGACGCGATCAGCGCGCGCACATGGTCGCCAACCCGCTTCTCATGATCGAGGTCGACCGGCGGCGGCGGGCCGTCGCCTCGACCGTGGATGTCACGCATATAGACGGACTGGCCGAGATGGCTGCCCCAGGTGGCGGGCGCGCCGACCAGCACGATCATCTGGCCTTCGGCGGCAAAACCGATACGCGCCATCTTCGACCAGTCGGCAATCAGCCCGACGCCGCCGATGGTCGGTGTCGGCAGGATGCCGCGGCCGTTGGTTTCGTTGTAGAGCGAGACATTGCCGGAGACGATCGGGAAACCGAGAGCGCGGCAGGCATCGCCGATGCCCTTAACCGCGCCGACGAACTGGCCCATGATCTCGGGCCGCTCCGGATTGCCGAAATTGAGGTTGTCGGTGGCCGCAAGCGGCAGGGCGCCGGTGGCGGTCAGGTTGCGCCAGCATTCGGCCACGGCCTGCTTGCCGCCTTCGTACGGGTCGGCCTCGCAGTAGCGCGGCGTGACGTCTGAGGAGAAGGCCAGCGCCTTGGTCGGATGACCCTCGACGCGCACGACGCCGGCGTCGCCGCCCGGAAGCTGCAGCGAATTGCCCTGGATCAGCGTGTCGTACTGCTCCCACACCCAGCGGCGCGAAGAGAGATCCGGCCCGCCCAGCATTTTCAGCAGCGCGTCGGCGACATCGGCCTTCGGCGCATCGTTCGCGGCGAGCGGCGCCGGCTTCTTCGGCTCGACCCAGGGGCGGTCATATTCCGGTGCCTGGTCGCCCAGGTCCTTGATCGGCAGGTTGGCGACCTCGTCGCCCTGATGGATGACGCGGAAACGCAGATCGTCGGTGGTCTTGCCGACGATGGCGAAGTCGAGCCCCCATTTGCGGAAGATCGCCTCGGCTTCTTCCTCCTTCTCGGGGCGCAGCACCATCAGCATGCGCTCCTGGCTTTCCGACAGCATCATCTCATAGGCGCTCATGCGCTCCTCGCGCACCGGCACCTTGTCGAGATCGAGCTCGATGCCGAGGTCGCCCTTGGCGCCCATCTCGACCGCCGAGCAGGTGAGGCCGGCCGCGCCCATGTCCTGAATGGCGATGACGGCGCCCGACGCCATCAGCTCGAGGCAGGCTTCCAGCAGGCATTTTTCGGTGAAGGGATCGCCGACCTGCACGGTCGGACGCTTCTCCTCGATCTTGTCGTCGAATTCGGCCGAGGCCATGGTGGCGCCGCCGACGCCGTCGCGGCCGGTCTTGGCGCCGAGATAGACGACCGGGAGGCCGACGCCCTTGGCCTGTGACAGGAAGATGGCGTTGGTCTTGGCGAGGCCCGCCGCGAAGGCGTTGACCAGGATGTTGCCGTTGTAGCGGGCATCGAAATTGACCTCGCCGCCGACGGTCGGCACGCCGAAGGAATTGCCGTAGCCGCCGACGCCCGAAACCACGCCGGCAACGAGATGCCGGGTTTTCGGATGATCTGGCGCGCCGAAGCGCAGCGCGTTCATGGCCGCCACCGGCCTGGCGCCCATGGTGAAGACGTCGCGCAATATGCCGCCGACGCCGGTCGCCGCACCCTGATAAGGTTCGATGTAGGAAGGGTGGTTGTGGCTCTCCATCTTGAAGACCACGCAGTCGCCGTCGCCGATGTCGACCACGCCGGCATTCTCGCCCGGACCCTGGATGACCCGCGGGCCGCTGGTCGGCAGCGTGCGCAGCCATTTCTTCGAGGATTTGTAGGAGCAGTGCTCGTTCCACATCGCAGAGAAGATGCCGAGCTCGGTGAAGCTTGGTTCGCGGCCGACCAGATCGAGGATGCGCTGGTATTCGTCCGGCTTCAGCCCATGCGCGGCGACGAGCTCGGGAGTGATCGGCACGGAATTGGAAATGGTCATGAGCGGCGATTTTTGTCCGTGGAAGAGGGGAGTTTCCTTGAGTCTCCTCTTATCGCAAGCTTTCGCGCGATACACCCCATCGGATGACGAAAAAAGCCGGAAAACTGCCCCTGCCGGCGGAGGTCAGGGCCTAGAGCTCGCCAGCTTGATCAGGAAAAACTGTCGTAGCCGGCGCGGCCTTCGTCGAGCAGGCGGCGGATGACGGCGACGCCGCCGGCGACATCCTCGCGCCGCCTCGGCTGCGAAATACCGAAGCGCACGCCGTGGAAGACCTGCTCGGAACGGCCGGCCTTGAATTCGTCCTCGTCGTCGATGAGCAGGCCATGTTCGAGACAGGCTTTCTTGAAGGTGCCGGACAGCCATGGGTCGGGCAAGGTGAGCCAGACGAAGGGCACTTTGTCGTGCGACCTGAAGGCGAAGCCGGCCAAGGTCTCGCGCACGATCGCGATGCGAGCGCCGAATTCGGCGATGCTGCGCCGGCGGATGTCGCCAGCCTGGCCGGACAGCACCAGCCGCGCATTCACCTCGGCCAGCAGGAAGGGCATGCCGCCGGTCATCATCTTGTGGGCGACGCGGATGCGATGGCGATAGGCAGGCGGGCACGACAGCCAGCCGCCGCGAAGGCCGGCAGCCACGGATTTCGACAGGCCGCCGGCGACGATGGTGCGCTCAGGCGCGTATTCGGCCATCAGCGGCGTCGGGTCTTCGGTTAAGCCGCCGTAAAGATCGTCTTCTATGAGGACGACATTGTACTCACGCGCGATCCGCGCGATCGCCTCGCGGCGCGACGCCGGCAAGATGGCCAGCGTCGGGTTCTGCGCCGTCGGCATCAGAAAGATCATTTTCGGGTGCTTTTGCGCGCAGACCCGCTCGAAATCCTCGGGATCGATGCCTTCGTCATCCGATGCCACCAGCGCCGTGCGGCGCCCGATCAGGCCGGCGCTGCGGGAAATCTGCGAATAGGTGAGGTGCTCGAAGACGACATAGTCGCCGGGCATGGTCAGCGCCGCGATCGCCGCCATGACCGCGGCGTGGGTGCCCAGCGTCGGCACGATCGAATCGGGCGAGGGGCGGAAGGCATTGCGCGCCAGCCAGCGGCTGCCCGCCTCATACCAGCGTTCGGGAAAATCCCGCGTATAGCTCGAAATGTCGTGCGGATGCTCCTGCGCCGTGCGCGCCAGCATGTCGGCGATCACCGCGCCCTGGCCGACATCGGGCGCGGCGGTGCTGTCGAAGCGCAGCTTGCCGCTTGGCGCATCGATGGGGCGCGTGCCCTGGATGGCAGGTTCCAAATCCGGCTTCGGGTCTGCGGCGCGCTGGCCTAGCACATAGGTGCCGCGGCCGACCTCGCCGCTCACAAGGCCCCGCTCGCGCAGCAACTGATAGGCTCTGCCGATGGTGCCGACGGTCGTGCCGATGTCATAGGCGAGGTCGCGCTGCGGCGGCAGTTTTGCACCGGCGTCGATGACGCCCTTGTCGATATCTGACTCAATGCTGTCAGCAAGACGCTGATACAGCGGACCGGAGCCAGAGGAGAGGTCAGGGAGCCAATTTGTCATGGTGACAATTTTCTATATTGCACCGCGCGATGAGTCAATTCATATCGATCTCGCGATTGGGAAGGTACAATCGGAACAAGGCAGAATGACAATGGATACAATCGAGACAATTCGCTATGCTCGCCCGGGTTCTGGCGCGCAGTCCGAGCCCTTGGCCCATCGCGGCTTCGTCGGTCGCCTGGTGGTTGTGCTCCGTTCCATCGCGAGGCAGATCGATCGCATGCTCGAACGTCGGCGCGGCCGCCTTGCGCTGCTCGAGATGACGGACGAGCAGCTCAAGGATATCGGCGTCTCGCGCTGCGACGCCCATCGCGAAGGCATCCGGGCGTTCTGGGAGTAGCGATCTAGCGGCGGCTCGATTGAACCCGGGCTGCGGGCTTTCCCCGCAACCGGCCGATGCCGTGATCGACAAGTACGGCGAGTACGCTCAGCCCGACGAAAAGGGCGGTGACGGCCAGCGCTGAAACCGCGACGCTGGCAGCGCCGTTCTTGGCGACGTCGAGGAACGGGTAAGGTACTTCGCCGGCGAAGGGCGCGCGTATCAGCGCGTAGGCGAGATAGGCGACCGGGTAGATCATCCACCAGGCGATGTCGCTCCACTGCCGCCTGCCATCGGCGCCCGCCACCAGCCACCACAGCACGAACATCACCGGCGTCACATAGTGCAAAAGGACGTCGCAGAGCAGGAACAAACCCTGCGGCTGCCAGAGCCTCGCCAGAACCGTGGCGTAGACGATGAAAACCAGAGTTATGGCCACCGCCACGCCGGCCCGCGTCCGCTGCCCGGCAAAGGCCGGGAACCAGGCATAGCCGGCGGGTGACAGCAACGAAGCGTGCACCATCACCGCCGCGATGTTGGTCAGGATGGTGAAGAAGCTGAAATAGAAGACGATCGAGCCGAGCAAGCCACGGCCTGCGGTCACGGATGCCGGCATGGTGATGGCGAATTGCAGGACAAGCGCAATCAGCCCGACAACCAGCCCCGCGATCTGCAGGAACCGGCCCATGGCAAGCTCAGGCGGCAGCCGCGCAGGACGGATTGCCCGCCTGCCAGCGGGCGATGTCGGCACCGATGCGCGCGCCGAGCGGCTCATTCATCAGCGGGCCAAAGGCGTCGACGCGGCTGGAATTGCCCTGCGCCTGCACGACCAGCAGCGGCTTGCCGCCATAGTGCTTGGCGGGCACCAGCAGGAAGCGCGGCGTGCCGCTGTAGGAATTGAGTTCGTTGGCCATCTGGTAGGCCTTGAAGGCCGGATCCTTGCTGGCGATCCAGCATTTGTGCGCGGCGATCGCGACCTGTTCCATGGCAAGCAGAGAGGCGCTCTTGCCTGAGGGAACCGGCGTTGTCTTGGGGCTGGATTGGCAGGAAGCCAAGGCGAGCCCGGCGGCGGCCAGGAGAGCAAGGCGAGCAATCGTCAGTCTCATGGTCAGTCCGCCCCCCGCGTTCCGATAGGATGTTAAAGGATCAAGCCGCGATGCCGAGCGCGCTCTCGAACAGCGCTCGCCCGTCATTGCCGCCATGCGCCGCTTCGATCAGGTTCTCGGGATGCGGCATCAGGCCGAGCACGTTGCCCTTGTCGTTGACGATGCCGGCGATGTCGTTGATCGAGCCGTTGGGATTGGTGCCTTCGGCATAGCGGAACACCACCTGGCCTTCGCCTTCGAGGCGGGCGAGCGTCTCGGCGTCGGCGAAGTAATTGCCGTCATGATGCGCCACCGGCGAGCGGATGACCTGTCCGGGCTGATAGCCGCGCGTGAACATGGTGTTGGCGTTGGCGATCTCAAGCTTCACCTGGCGGCAAACGAACTTCAGCGAGGCGTTGCGCATCAGCGCTCCGGGCAGCAGCCCCGCCTCGACCAGGATCTGGAAGCCGTTGCAGACGCCGACGACGGTCACGCCCTTGGCGGCCTTTTCGGCGACCGCGCGCATCACCGGCATGCGCGCCGCGATCGCGCCGCAGCGCAGATAGTCACCGAAGGAGAAGCCGCCGGGGATGGCGATCAGATCGACATCGGGGATTTCCGTGTCGGTCTGCCAGACGGTCGCCGGCGCCTGGCCGGAAATCTTGGTCAGCGCCGCGATCATGTCGCGGTCGCGGTTGAGGCCAGGCAGGAGGACGACGGCTGATTTCATTGTCAGGCAATCTCCACCGCGTAGTTCTCGATCACCGTGTTCGCCAGAAGCTTGTCGCACATGGCCTTGAGGTCGGCTTCGGCCTTGGCTTTGTCGGCTCCGGTCAGCTCGATGTCGAACACCTTGCCCTGGCGCACCTGGCCGACGCCGTCGAAGCCCAGCCCGGAGAGCGCGTGCTCGATCGCCTTGCCCTGCGGGTCGAGGACGCCGTTCTTGAGGGTCACGGTGATACGGGCTTTCATCGATGCTCCTGGGCAGATCGTCGTTTGGCAAAAGGCCTGCCATTGTCTGGCAGGCCCGTCAGTACTTAGTGCTTCAGGCCCTTGGGCGCCTCGGAGGAAGCGACGAGCACGGGACCCGTCGGGCGCGGCGGCTCGTTCTCGTTGATGATGCCGAGACGGCGGGCAACTTCCTGATAGGCTTCGACCAGGCCGCCCATGTCGCGGCGGAAACGGTCCTTGTCGAGCTTGTCCTGTGTGGCGACGTCCCACAGCCGGCAGGAATCCGGCGAGATCTCGTCGGCGACGACGATGCGCATCATGTCGCCCTCGAACAGGCGGCCGCATTCGATCTTGAAGTCGACGAGCTGGATGCCGACGCCGAGGAACAGGCCGGAGAGAAAGTCGTTGACCCGGATGGCCAAGGCCATGATGTCGTCGATTTCCTGCGGGCTTGCCCAGCCGAAGGCGGTGATGTGCTCTTCCGACACCATCGGGTCGTCGAGCGCGTCGGCCTTGTAGTAGAATTCGATGATCGAGCGCGGCAGCACCGTGCCTTCCTCGATGCCGAGGCGCTTGGACAGCGAGCCGGCGGCGACATTGCGCACCACGACCTCGAGCGGAATGATCTCGACTTCCTTGATCAGCTGCTCGCGCATGTTGAGCCGGCGGATGAAATGGGTCGGGATGCCCATCCGGTTCAAGTGGTTGAAGATGTGCTCGGAAATGCGATTGTTGAGCACGCCCTTGCCATCGACCACCTCATGCTTCTTCTTGTTGAAGGCGGTGGCATCGTCCTTGAAAAACTGGATCAGCGTCCCCGGCTCAGGGCCCTCATAGAGGATCTTGGCCTTGCCTTCGTAGATGCGGCGGCGATTTTTCATCTGATTTTTTCTCTGGATCTGCGGGCAGGCGGCAAGTGACCAGTTCCTGTCCGTTTGCCTAAGTTAGTATGGCGAAGGCGGCGTTCAATGCCGGTGTTATCGCAATCGTCCTGTTTGCTCAATCGGCAAATCCCGCGAATCAACCGCTTTCGGAACCGAAATGCCGCAGCGCAGCATGCCACGAAGCATATTGACCGGCCCGCGGCCTTTTGGTTTGTGCTTGCCCATCACACATATTCATCGCCAAGCGAATCGGATTGATCGGAGGGACGTTATGAGCAGCATGAAAGACCGCGAAGAGGGTTTTGAGCGCAAATTCGCCTTCGACGAGGAACTTCGCTTCAAGGCCGCGGCGCGCCGCAACAAGGCGCTGGGGCTGTGGGCCGCCGAGAAACTCGGCAAATCCGGCGCCGATGCCGAAGCCTATGCCAAGGAAGTGGTGGTCTCCGATATCGAGGAAGCGGGCGACCATGATGTCTTCCGCAAGATCCGCAAGGATTTCGATGCCGCCGGCGTCGCTCAGTCCGACCACCAGATCCGCCGCACCATGGACGAACTGATGGCGCAGGCGATCGAGCAGATCAAGAACAGCTGAGGCTATGTGGGCATGATGTCGCCGGAAAACCGCTTCACGCCTCTCGCCATCATGCCTATCTCCTTGTTTTTACGCAATTCCGGACGGAAAACCGTTACACACTTTTCCTGGAATTTGCTCTGACTGGACCAATCGACCGCCCGGCCAAACCGGGCGGTTTTTCTTTGCCTTAGCGTCGTTTCCAGCCGAAACTGCGGATTGTTAACAAGGAAAGTTCCGATGTCGCTCAAGTCCCGCCTGGCCGCCGACGAAACGCTGTTCACCGCATGGTCGGGCGTGCCGGATGCGCTGACGGTCGAGATCATCGCCAAGCAGGGTTTCGATGCGGTCACCCTCGACATGCAGCATGGCGGCCATCATGAGGACAGCGTGCTGCGCGGCCTGGTGCCGGTGCTGGCCGCCAACAAGCCGGCGCTGGTGCGCATTCCGGTCGGGCGCTTTGACATGGCGAGCCGCGCGCTCGATTTCGGGGCCGAGGCGGTGATCGCGCCGATGGTGAACTCCGTGGCCGATGCAAGGCAGTTCGCCGCCGCGATGAAATACCCGCCGCTGGGCGAGCGTTCCTGGGGGCCGACCTATGCCTTCCCGCGCCACGGCAAGGGCGACCATGCCGAATGGCTGCGCGATACGAACCAGCGCACCATGGCTTTCGCGATGGTCGAAACGCGGGCGGCCCTCGAGGCGCTGGACGGTATTCTGGATACGCCGGGCATCGACGGCATCTTCGTCGGCCCGTCGGATTTCTCGATCGCCTGGTCGAACGGC
The DNA here is from genome assembly GCF_006439595.1 of Mesorhizobium sp. B3-1-9. Classification (NCBI taxonomy): domain Bacteria; kingdom Pseudomonadati; phylum Pseudomonadota; class Alphaproteobacteria; order Hyphomicrobiales; family Phyllobacteriaceae; genus Mesorhizobium; species Mesorhizobium sp. B3-1-9. Next base: position 226,031 of record NZ_VFTJ01000006.1, on the reverse strand, counting down.
GCCACGGTCAGTTCGACGCTGGAAAGCATGATGGAGACGGTCGCGTCGATCGCCGAGCGGACACGCAAGGCCGGCAAGCATGCCGCGATCTATGTCATCGAACCGGCGATCGCCGGGCGCGTCGTTTCGATGGGCTTCCGGCTGCTCGCCATGGGCTCGGACCACACGCTGATTTCACTCGGCGCGAAGACGCTGCTGAAGAGCATGCGGGATTCGATCGGCTCCTAGACGCCGATTAGGGTTCTTTCAGTTCCGTCAGAAACTTGGCGAAAGTCATCGAACCCTCGGGCCAGGGGCCGAAGCCCGCGTCGTGGTTGAGATGGCCGGCCTCACCGGCGTCGATGAAGAGCGATCCCCAGGCGGCGGCAATGTCCTCGGCGACCTCGAAAGCGCAAAACGGATCGTTGCGGCTGGCGATCACGATGGACGGAAAGGGCAGCGGATCGCGCGAATAAGGGCCAAAGGTCATCAGATGTTTCGGCCTGATTTCCGGATTGGAGACATCCGGCGGCGCGACGAAGAAGGCGCCCGCGACCGGCTTCTTGAATTGCGAGATGGCCTGCACCGCGGCCGCGACGCCAAGCGAGTGCGCTACGAGAACCACCGGCCGCTCGGCCTCGTTGACGGCGTTCGCTACGCTCGCCGTCCAGTCCTCGCGCACGGGTTTGGTCCATTCCGCCTGCTCGACACGGCGCGCCGTCGATAGTTTCGACTGCCAGCGGGTCTGCCAATGCTCGGGACCGGAATTGGTGTAGCCCGGCACGATCAGAATATCTGCATCTTTGACTTTCATGGCGCGGATGTAGCGAGCGGTCTTCTCGCCTGCAACCCTCATTGCATTTCGACCGAATGCACTTTTGTGAACACCTTGTTCGGTTCTTGCTGTCTTGTGTGAACGATTGCAATCGACGAGTTGGAAGAGGAAGAAGGAACAAGAGCTGGCGGCTTTGAAAATCCCATCCCATATCGGGAAGCGTCGTCCGAACGGAGAGTTTGATGAGCGAACTGCCTTTTGCCGCGACCACCCCGGTCAGCGTTTCGCGTGTCGGGTTGAAGGTGCGAGACGCTGAAAGCCTGGCGGCCTATTACCGGGCCGTTGTCGGCCTGCAGGAACTGAGCCGCGCCGATGGCGCGATCACGCTCGGCGCGGCCAACCGACCATTGCTGGTGCTGGAGCAGGATTCTTCGGCCAAGCCCGACGATCCGCGCGGCGCCGGGCTCTTCCACACTGCTTTCCTTTTGCCATCGCGCGCCGATCTTGGCCGCTGGATCAGCCACGCCGCCGCCAACCGCATCGGTATCGAGGGCGCTTCCGACCATCTGGTCAGCGAGGCGCTTTACCTGACCGACCCGGAGGGCAATGGCATCGAGATCTATGCGGATCGCCGCCCGCAAGACTGGAAGTGGAATGGCGACAAGATCGCCATGGCGACCGAGCGGCTGAACCTGCCGGCGGTGGTGGGCAGCGTGCCGACGGGCGATGCGGGCTGGCAAGGCGCGCCGGAAAACACCATTGTCGGCCATGTGCATCTGCGCGTCGGCCGGCCGGAAGATGCGGAGGCCTGGTGGCATGACCAGTTCGGCTTCGACACCGTCGCCAAATATGGCGGCCAGGCGGTGTTCCTGTCGTCCGGCCATTACCACCATCATATCGGCGCCAATGCCTGGCAGAGCGCTGGCGCCGGCCGCCGCGACCCCTCCCGCTCCGGCCTCGCCTGGGTAGAGATGCGCTCGGACAATGTGAAGGAAGAGACGAGCCGAGAGGACCCGTGGGGCACGGTGATCAGGGCTGTGCCAGGGAAGGCTTGATCAGGCGTTGGTGACAGCGTCTTTCTCCCCGTCACTATACGGGGAGAAATGCCCGGCAGGGCAATGAGGGGCAGCGCCGGCGTCAGGATGTTTCACGACAGACGGGTGCGATAGTCACCGAAGTCGGCGCCGCCCCTCATCCGCCCTTCGGGCACCTTCTCCCCGTATAGAGACGGGGCGAAGGAAAGATCAAGCTTCCCCGAACACCCGCTTGAAGATCGTGTCGACATGCTTGGTGTGATAGCCGAGATCGAATTTCTCGCGGATATCTGCTTCAGATAGCGCGGCCGTCACGTCCTTGTCGGCAAGCAGTTCCTCAAGGAAATCGGCGCCGTGTTCCCAGACCTTCATGGCGTTGCGCTGCACCAGGCGGTAGGAGTCCTCGCGCGACAGGCCGGCCTGGGTCAGCGCCAGAAGCACGCGCTGCGAGTGCACCAGCCCGCGGAACTTGTTGAGGTTCTTCTCCATGTTCTCGGGGTAGACGAGCAGCTTGTCGACGACGCCGGTCAGGCGCGCCAGCGCGAAGTCCAGCGTCACCGTCGCATCCGGTCCGATCATGCGCTCGACCGAGGAATGCGAAATGTCACGCTCGTGCCAGAGCGCCACGTCTTCCATGGCCGGCAGCGCCATCGAGCGCACCATGCGGGCAAGGCCGGTGAGGTTCTCGGTCAGCACCGGGTTGCGCTTGTGCGGCATCGCCGACGAGCCCTTCTGCCCCGGCGAGAAATACTCTTCCGCTTCCAGCACCTCGGTGCGCTGCAGATGGCGGATCTCGACGGCGAGGCGTTCGACCGAGGAGGCGATGACGCCGAGCGTCGCAAAGAACATGGCGTGGCGGTCGCGCGGGATGACCTGCGTCGACACCGGTTCCGGCTTCAGCCCAAGCTTTGCCGCCACATGCTCTTCGACATAAGGCTCGATGTTGGCGAAAGTGCCGACCGCGCCGGAAATGGCGCAGGTGGCGATGTCCTCCCGCGCATGCACCAGCCGCTCGCGGCAGCGCGAGAATTCGGCAAAGGCCTGCGCCAGCTTGACGCCGAAGGTGGTCGGCTCGGCATGGATGCCGTGGCTGCGGCCGATGGTGACGGTGTCCTTGTGCTCGAAAGCACGGCGCTTCAGCGCCGCGAGCAGGGCGTCGATGTCGGCAAGCAGGATGTCGCTGGCCCGCGTCAACTGCACGGCAAGACAGGTGTCGAGCACGTCCGACGACGTCATGCCCTGGTGGATGAAGCGAGCATCCGGTCCGACGAATTCGGCAAGATGGGTCAGGAAAGCGATGACGTCATGCTTGGTGACGCGCTCGATCTCGTCGATCTTGGCGACGTCGAATTTGGCGGCGCCGCCTTTCTCCCAGATGGTCCTTGCTGCTTCCTTCGGAATGACGCCTAACTCCGCCAGCGCATCGCAGGCATGCGCCTCGATCTCGAACCAGATGCGGAAGCGGGTTTCGGGCGACCAGATGGCGACCATTTCCGGCCGGGAATAGCGAGGGATCATCCGTTTTTTGAGTCCTGATGGGAAAAGCGTTGGCCGCGTCCTAACAGAGGCGGGCCCGATGCTCAACGCCGCTGCCGCGCAAACCAGATACTTGCCGCGACAAGCGCTGCAAAACCCAGCGGAAAATAGAGCCGCACGCCGAGCACGACGAACTGATAGAGCGCGGTCAGCATGGTGAAGGCGAATTCGAACGCCCAGGTCGGCGTGAACGCCGGCGCGTGCCATTCGGCATAGTAGGAGCGATATTGCAGCGCGAACAGGCCGCCGGTGAAGGCGAGGGTTGCCGCCAGAAGCGACACGAATGCCGCGGCGAAGGCTGTTTCCCAAAGACGGCCGCGGGAAACCAGTCTGGCCAGCATCAATCCAACCGGGAAGGCAAGCACGCCGCCAAAACCATAAAGCAGCGCCACGAAACGGATGCTGTCGGGCGTCTCCCAGGCGGCCAGCAGAAGATTTGCCAGCGCACTCGCACCCATGGCGGCGCCCCAGAGCAAAGTTCCAACAACAGCCTCGCTTGCCGACGGAACGGCGGCGCGCAACCGATCGGTGAGACCGCGGCGCAAGGGAACTTGCTGCAGCGGCATCATGGGCGGCAAGCCGTATCGCGCGTCGGGTGGCCGGGCAGGCTAGGCGTCACCTGCATGACATCTGTCTCATCAGCGTCATGCCTATCACGCCATGGTGAACGAGACGTGCCGTGCGATGCATCCAATCCGGCGTTCATTTGTTATTGTCGGCCGTCTCGCATCCGAAAGGGCAAATCGCCATCCAGCGGAGGACCAGCATGAGCACCGACATCAGCAAGATACGCGGACATATGGAAGTGATCGGCGCCGATGGCGTCCATATCGGCACCGTCGACAAGGTCGAGGGTGACCGGATCAAGCTGACCAAGGCTGACAGCGGCATGGGCTCGCACAAGGGCCATCACCACTACATTTCGCTTGCCCTGGTCGCGGAGATCGACGGGCAGAAGGTATGGCTCTCCGCGAATTCCGATGTCGCGGTCACCTTCGAGGAAGAGAAATCCGATCCGACTTGATTAGCCGTCAACGCGACGACCAGACCGGAAACAGGTCGCCGTTCGCGGGTATCGCGGCATATACGCCGCGGCTGATCGCGCGCGCCATGGTCGCGCCGGCCGCCGCGAACAGGTCGATCGCGGCGTCGGCGCCGAGTTCGATGCCGCTCGTGCCGGTCGCCAGCGCAAACACCAGATCGCCGTCGGCCGGCGTATGCGTCGGCCAGATGGCGCGGGCGAAGCCGTCATGCGCCGAAATCGCCAGCCGCTTGGCCGCGGCCTTGGTCAGGACCGCGTCGGTGGCGATGACGGCGATGGTGGTGCTGCCGGCTTCCCCATGCCTGCCGACGCGCCTGTCGCGGTATTTCAGCAGGATCTTCCTGGCGTCGTCAGGCATGGGTTCTGGATAACCCAGGCCGCCGAACTCGTCGCCGATCTCGAAGGGTGCTGCCCAAAAATGGCGGCTGCGACCGACCGTCACCGAGCCGGTCGGGTTGACGGCGGCGAGGGCGCCAATGGTGACGCCGCTGTCGAGCACAGTCGAGGCGGAGCCCAGCCCGCCTTTCAGCCCGGAGCTCAGCGCGCCGGTGCCGGCGCCAGCCGTGCCGATTTCGAAATCCACTGTCGCCGCCTGCACGGCCTCATAGCCGAGGTCGCGATAGGGCGGATAGCGGCCCCAATCCTTGTCGCCGCCATTGCGCAGGTCGAATAGGATCGCGGCCGGCACGATCGGCACGCGGAAGCCACCCACCTCGACACCGATGTTTTTCTCGCGCAGCGCCGCCTGCACGCCGGAGGCGGCATCGAGACCGAAGGCGGAGCCGCCGGACAGGACGACGGCATGGATCGTCACGATCGAATTCTGCGGCTCGAGCAGATCGGTCTCGCGCGTGCCCGGCGCGCCGCCCAGCACCTGGAAACCGGCCACGGCAGGCTCATCGCACATCACCACCGTGACGCCGGATTTCAACTTGCTATTGGCTGTATTGCCGACACGAAGCCCGGCAACATCGGTGATGAGGTTGCGCGGTCCGGTGCGGAACATCACTTGTCCTCCAGCGGTACGAAATGCGTGCCGTCGAAGCGGAAGACGCGGAACAGGTTCTGGCTGAGGTCGCCCTTGTCGTCGAAGCGAACGGTGCCGATCGCGGTGGTGAAATCATGGCCGGTCAGCGCATCGGCGAGTGGCTGGCCAGAGCTTTCCGCGCCAGCCAGCGCGGCCTTGGCGACCTCGACCGCCGCATAGGCCGGCAGCGTGTAGCCGTCGGGCACGATGTTCTTCGCGGCGAAAGCCTGCACCACGTTGGGATCGGCGACCTCCGACCATTCCGGTGGGGCGATCATCAGTGTGCCGACGGTGTAGGGCACATCGCCCTGCGGCGTACGAAGGTTCTCGCCGCCGGCAAAGGTGATGCCGGCATCGAGCTGGGCGGCGTCGCGGCCCATGATAGCGATGTCGTCGCCGTCGCCGCCGGCGAACACCTTTGTCGCGCCGGCCTTCTTCAGCCGGCCGACCAGTCCGATCTGGTTGTCGAGCTGCGGCCGGAACGTGTCGACGAAGGCAGGTTTCAGCGCCGCCTGCTCGGCCGCGGCGCGAAGGGTCTCGGCCATCTCGCGGCCATAGATGGTGCCGTCGTCGACGATGGCGAACAGGTCGTCGCGCCAGAGCTGGGTGAGCTTGGCGGCGACCGCGTTGCGCTCATCGTCGCCGCGCGGGCCGAGCCGGTAGACCGGCCAGCCGGTCTTGGCGCGCCGGTCGGTCAGGCTTTCGGTGCGCACGCCGACGGTGATCACCGGTATGTTGGCGTCCTTCAGGATCGGCAGCGCGGCTTCGATCGCCTCTGTGCAGAGGAAGCCGACCACGACATTGGCCTTGGCGTCGACGAATTCCCTTGCCGCCGCGGCGCCGCCCTCGGCGGTGCAGGCATCGTCGACGGCCTTGAACGCGATGCTGTTTGCCTCGGCTGCCAGGCCGGCGCCAGCCTCGACCTGCTTGCCGAGGATCGCCGATGTGCCGGAAAGCGGCGCGGCAACGCCGACCAGCGTCTCGGCGTCAGCGTTCGCTGCCAGCCAAAACAACGCGGCTATCGCCGTCGTCAGCGCGGCTATTGTCGTCGTCAGAAGGCGCATTCGGGCGAAGAGGTCCTCCGTGCCGGGCGTATGGTTCCGACACTATTCCAGGAAAGACCTAAAGGCTGGCTAAGCGCCGCGCAACACGCGAATTTGCGGATTGCAGTCAAGCACTTCGCCCGTGCTATGCAACTTGTGGCGTGCAATATGCCGCCATATATAACGAACTGGTTCCGACAGGTGGATTATCGGGTGCTGAAGATCAATGATATCGGGCCGCAGCACTATCGCGATGCGATGGCGCATTTTGCCGGCCATGTGCATGTGGTGACGACGGACGGGCCCGGCGGCAAAAGGGGCGCGACGGTGATCGCCGCCTGTTCGGTTTCGGACACGCCGCCGACGGTGCTGGTTTGCCTCAACCGCGAGAACGCCAAGAACGAAGCTTTCGTCAAGAACGGCAAGTTCGCGCTCAACACGCTCGCATCGGACCAGGAAGCCGTCTCGGTCGGCTTTTCGGGCGTCACCGGCCTGCCGGCGGAGGAGCGCTTTGCGCTTGCCGAGTGGGATGTGATCTCGACCGGCGCGCCGACGCTGAAAGGCGCCCTTGCCGTGTTCGACTGCGAGATCATCGACAGCAAGGATTTAGCCACTCACCGTGTGCTTTTTGGCAAGGTGACAGGCCTGCGCATCGGCGATAATTTGCGGCCGCTGATCTACCACAACCGCGGCTACCATTTTCTTTGAAACGGGCAAGCGGGATCCACGGAGACAAGATGACCGCGCCGCGCCCCGCGCCGAAATCGATCGACGAAACGCTCGATCTTTTGACCGGCGCGGATTATGTCGCGGATCGTTCGCTGGCGACCGTGCTGTTTTTATCGCTGCGCATGAAGCGCCCCTTGTTCCTGGAAGGCGAGGCGGGTGTCGGCAAGACCGAGATCGCCAAGGTGCTGGCCGACGCGCTCGGCCGGCGGCTGATCCGCCTGCAATGCTATGAAGGGCTCGACGTCTCCTCGGCCGTCTATGAATGGAATTATGCCGCCCAGATGATCGAGATCCGCATGGAGGAGGCGGCCGGCAAGGTCGTGCGCTCCGACATGGAGCGGAACGTCTTTTCCGACAAATACCTGATCCGCCGTCCGGTGCTCGATGCGCTGACCGGCAAGGCGGGTGCCGCGCCGGTGTTCCTCATCGACGAGTTAGACCGCACGGACGAAGCGTTCGAGGCGTTCCTGCTCGAAATCCTTTCCGATTTCCAGGTTACGGTTCCCGAACTTGGCACGATCAAGGCGGAAGAGCCGCCGATCGTCATCATCACAACCAACCGCACGCGCGAGATCCACGACGCGCTGAAGCGTCGCTGCCTCTATCATTGGGTCGACTACCCGAACGCCGAGCGCGAACTGGAGATCGTGCGCCGCAAGGTGCCGCAGGCGAACCGACGGCTGTCGGCGGAGGTCGTGTCCTTCATCCAGAAGCTGCGCCAGGTCGAGCTGTTCAAGGCCCCGGGCGTCGCCGAAACCATCGATTGGGCCGGCGCGCTGACCGAACTCGACAAGGTGGCGCTGGATCCGGAGACCGTGTCGGACACGATCGGCGTGCTTTTGAAATACCAGGACGACATCGCCCGTATCGGCGAGGGCGAGGGCCGGCGCATCCTCAATGAGGTGAAGGCCGAGCTTTCGGCGGCGGAGTAGGCACGATGCCGTCGCCGCATTCGGAACCCAGAGAGGCGATGGCGGATGGGCGCATCGCCGACAACATCGTCTATTTCGCCCGCGCCTTGCGCAAGGCCGGCATGCGCGTTGGCCCGGCCTCGGTGAAAGACGCCATCGAGGCGGTGCTTGCCGCCGGCATCGGCTCGCGCGACGATTTCTATTGGACGCTGCATGCGGTGCTCGTCTCGCGGCACGAGGATCATCCGGTCTTCGACGAGGCCTTCCGCCTGTTCTGGAAATCGCGAGAGCTGATCGAGAAGCTGCTGGCGATGTTTTCGCCTGTCGCGCCGGACGATCGCGAAAAGCAGAAGCCGCGAGCGGCCGAGAACCGCGTCAGCCAGGCGATGTTCGAAGGCCATCGGAAGAACCAGCCCGTGCGCGAAGTGCCGGAGATCGAAGTCGATGCGCGCCTCACCTTTTCCGGCAACGAGGTGCTGCGGGCCAAGGATTTTGCCCAGATGGATGCGGCGGAGATGGCCGAAGCCAAAAAGGCGATCGCGGGCTTGCGCCTGCCCTTCGATCTGATCCGCACGCGGCGCTTCAAGGCCGCCGCGCAGGGGCGCCGCATCGATCCGCGCGCCATGATGCGCTCGGCCTCCCGCACCGGCGGTGAGCTTATCCTGCCAAAATTCCGGTCGCCGCGCGAAGTGCATCCGCCACTGGTGGTGCTGGCCGACATTTCCGGCTCGATGAGCCAGTACACGCGCATCTTCCTGCATTTCCTGCACGCATTGACGGAAAAGCGCCGGCGCGTGCATGCCTTCGTCTTCGGCACGCGGCTGACCAACCTGACCCGTCAGATGCGCCATCGCGATCCGGACGAGGCGCTGGCCGATTGCTCGGCGGCGGTGAAGGACTGGTCGGGCGGCACCCGCATCGGCGACACGCTCGCCGAGTTCAACCGGTTGTGGTCGCGGCGCGTGCTCGGGCAGGGCGCGGTTGTGCTCCTCATCACCGACGGGCTGGAGCGCGACGACGTCACCGGCCTTTCGCAGGAGGTGGAGCGGCTGCATAAATCCTGCAGGCGGCTGATCTGGCTCAATCCGCTGTTGCGCTTCGGCGGGTTCGAGGCGCGCGCCCGCGGCGTCAAGGCGATGCTGCCGCATGTCGACGAGTTCCGGGCAGTGCACAATCTCGATGCGCTGGCCGATCTTTGCGCCTCTCTCGACCAGCGGCCGGCTGCTTCGGTTGATCCGCGCCGCTGGCTGCGAACTGGCGAGAGGCAGGCCGCGTAGCCATATGTTCGTGATGGGGAAATTAAAGTTTTCCTTGAAAAACAGACTTTGTGAGAAGCGACGATGGATGAGAGCATTTATCTCGATGAGGCCCGCGATCCCCTGATCATCGCGGAAGGCTGGATGAAGGACGGCAAGGATGTCGCCATCGCGACCGTGGTCGAGACCTGGGGGTCGGCGCCGCGTCCGGTCGGCAGCCATCTGGTCATCGACGCCGATGGGAATTTCCATGGCTCGGTCTCCGGCGGTTGTGTCGAGGGCGCCGTGGTGACCGAGGCGATCGACGTCATCGATTCGGGCAAGGCGAAGATGTTGGAGTTCGGCGTCGCCGACGAAACCGCCTGGCAGGTTGGCCTTTCCTGCGGCGGCCGCATCAAGGTCTATGTCGAAAGGCTGGGCTGACCATCGTGGATCCGTATGTCCTGAAGACGCTCAACGAAGAACGCCGCGCCCGCCGCGCCGCGGTGCTTGTCACCGAGCTTGGCGACGGCCGAGGCCGCATCGTGCGCGAGGGCGACCATGTTGCAGGCGATCTCGGGGCGGCCATCGCCAACGCGTTCCGCACCGGAAATTCGCGGTCGGTGGAGGTAGAAGGGCGGACCTTCTTTCTCAACGCGCATCTGCCGCGCCCGCGCCTCGTGGTGATCGGCGCCGTGCATATCAGTCAGGCGCTGGCGCCGATGGCCAGGATCGCCGGCTATCCCGTCGAGATCATCGATCCGCGCACCGCCTTCGCCACCCCGGAACGCTTTCCCGATGTCGCGCTGCATGCCGAATGGCCGCAGGATGTGCTCAAGCGCGCGCCGCTCGACAGCTATACCGCGCTCGCCGCCGTCACCCACGATCCGAAGATCGACGATTTCGCGCTGAAGGCGGCGCTCGACGCGCGGTGCTTCTATGTCGGGGCGCTCGGCAGCCGCAAGACCCACGCCAAGCGTGTCGAACGCCTGCTGGCGCTCGGCGCCGGCGCTGACCAGATCGCCCGCATCCACGCGCCGATCGGCCTCGATATCGGTGCTGCCAGTCCGGCCGAGATCGCCGTCGCCGTCCTTGCGCAGACCATCCACGCCTTCCGCTCGCGCGGTCTCGAAACGAAAGGCGCCGTGGCGTGAAATTCGGACCGGTTCCGATCGATGAGGCGGAAGGGGCGGTGCTGGCGCATGCGACCGCCGCCGGCGAAAAACGGTTCCGCAAGGCGCACCGGCTGAGCCGTGAGGACATCGCGGCGCTCAAAGCCGCGGGCATCGGTGAAGTCGTCGCCGCGGTTCTTGCCGAGAACGATCTCGGCGAGGATGCCGCCGCCGCGACGATCGCGGCCGCCATGAGCCACCGCAACATCGAGGTCAAGCCGGCCGCGACCGGGCGGGTGAATTTGCATGCGGGAGCCGCAGGCGTCTTTACCGTCGACGCCGGAATGATCGACGCCATCAATGCCGTCGACCCGGCCATCACCATCGCCACGCTGGCGCAGCATGCGCCGGTCGAGAAGGGCCAGATGGTGGCGACTGTGAAAATCATCCCCTTTGCCGTCGCCGCAAGCCTGGTGGACAGCGTGGCGAGGATCTGCGCCGGCCGCGAGATCTTTGCCGTCAACGCCTATCGCCCCATCACCGTCGGCGTCATCCAGACGGTGCTTCCCGGCGTCAAGCCGAGCGTGCTCGACAAGACGCTGCGCGTCACCGAGGCGCGGCTGGCGCGTTCCGGCGGCCGGCTGACGGCCGAACGGCGCACGCCGCACGAGATTGCGCCCGTCGCGGCGGCCGCAACCCAGCTGGCGCGCGACAACGACATGGTGGTGATCTTCGGGGCATCGGCGATGAGCGACTTCGCCGATGTCGTGCCGGCCGCGATCGAGCGCGCAGGCGGTACAGTCGTCCGCGCGGGCATGCCGGTCGATCCCGGCAATCTGCTGGTGCTGGGAACGCTCGACGGCAAGCGTGTCGTCGGCGCGCCGGGATGCGCGCGCAGCCCGAAGGAGAATGGCTTCGACTGGGTGCTCGATCGTCTGGTTGCCGGGCTCGAGGTGACCGCGGGCGATATTGCCGGCATGGGCGTCGGCGGGCTTTTGATGGAAATCCCGACCAGGCCGCAGCCACGCGAACCGGCGCCGCAGCCGGCAAGGTCGGCGCTGAAAGTCGATATCGTGCTTCTGGCCGCCGGCCGTTCGAGCCGCATGGGCGGGCCGAACAAGCTTCTGGCGCTGTTCGACGGCGAGCCACTGGTGCGCCGCACCGCCGGGCGTGCGCTGGGCTCGAAGGCCGCCGGCACCATTGTCGTCACAGGCCATCAGCGCGAGCGCGTGCGTTCGGCGCTTGGCGGTCTCAGCGTAACATTTGTGGACAATCCCGATTTCGTCGACGGCCTTGCCTCGTCGTTGAAGACAGGCATCGCGAAGGTCGCGACCGATGCGGCCGGCGCCATGATCGTGCTTGGCGACATGCCCGGCGTTTCGTCGACGGACCTCGATAGCCTGATCGATGCGTTTCGCCGCGCCGGCGGTCACGCCGTGGTCCGCGCCTCGCATCAGGGCAAGCGCGGCAATCCGGTGCTTTTGCCGCGATCGCTTTTCGCGGCCGTCGCGCAACTCGAGGGCGATACCGGGGCGCGGCATCTGGTCGAAGCCGAGGGTCTCGACGTCATCGATGTCGAGATCGGGCAGGGCGCCTCGATCGATGTCGACACGCGCGAGGCGCTGGAAGGGGCGGGCGGCGTTCTGCAGGATTGACAAAGCAGAGCCGAATTTCGCATGGCTCTCGGCATGGCTTTCCGTTTCCGACTTTTCTTCGCCCTGATCGCCGCGACAGCGCTTTCCCTTTCGGCCGCCGAGGGGCAAACGCTTTCGCTAAAATCGTTCAAGGACGATCTGTTCGCTTATCCGGCGACGCTGTCGACGAGCGATAACGGCGCCTACACCGTCCTCGACTATCGCGAGACGCGCGACATCAACCAGCGCGACGAGGTGCCGGAGAGGCGCGTGCATGCGCAATACACCGACCCCGGCGTGCGCAAGGTGCAGCAGGACCTGATGCTGAAGACCGACGCCGGCGATATCAGGCATGTCGCGGTCGGCAGGACGCAAGGCGCTTCCATCATCGTGCTCTACCTGCACGGACAGGGCGGCAGCCGCAAGCAAGGCGTCGACGACTTCACCTTCGGCGGCAATTTCAACCGCATCAAGAACCTGATGGCCGCCAACAACGGTCTCTATCTTTCGCCCGATTTCCCCGATTTCGGCGACAAGGGCGCGGCGCAGGTCGCGGCGTTGATCGATCACTATGCGGAGCAATCGCCGGGCGCGAAAATCTTCGTCGCCTGCGGCTCGATGGGCGGCATGATCTGCTGGAAGCTCGCCGCGCGCAAGGATACGGGCAGCCGCGTCAACGGCCTGCTGCTGCTCGGTTCGCTATGGGACGACAGTTTCCTCACCAGCCCCGCCTTCAAGCGCCGCGTGCCGGTGTTCTTCGGCCAGGGCAGCCATGACGTGGTCTTCCCGGTGGAGAAGCAGGAAGCCTTCTTCCGCTCAATCCTCGCCAGGAAGTCTTATCCGACCCGCTTCGTACGCTTCGAGACCGGCACGCACGGCACGCCGATCCGCATGGTCGACTGGCGCGGCACGCTCAACTGGATGCTGACGAAGGCGCCCTGACTCTTCCGCGAGGCTCAAGGCGCCGTGTTGTAATCGATGACGGTCTGCGGATTTTGCTCGCCGTCATAGGATGCATCGACGTCATACTGGACGAGCGAGAAATCGCCATTGCGAAACAGGTAGGTTCCCGATGACGAGGCATCCCCCACACCGCGCCATTTGTCGGATGTGGTGATGGTTTTTGTGTTGTCGTCATAGTCCGAGTTGGTCGCCCAGCCGCTGGTCTTGAACCCGATGATGTGGATCGATTCGACCTTGCCTTCGCTGTTGTTGTTCTCGTAGCGGATGTCGAGCTCCGGCTCGGTGAACTGCAACTGTGAGACGCCGTTGACGTCATCGGCGACGTAGTAGACCGCCGTCTCGTTGTAGGCGGCCATCGAGCAGAAGAAGCGGAACAGCCGCGTCTCGCGCTCCGGGTCGTTGGGCTGGGCGTCCTTGTCCTTGTAATGGATCGAATGAGCCTCGGGCTCGCCGATCGGCTTGCCGTCCGGATCTTGCTTGTCGCACTGGTCGCCATAGGTGGCGAGGAAGGCCCTCTTGGCCTGCTCCAGCGCTGCGTCCTTCTTCGGCGGCGGCGGACCGTCGCCGCAGCTTGCCGGCACGGCGCTGTGGAAATCCTCGGTCGAGGATTTCAGGGCGCCCTTGTCGATGAAGATCGGCTGAAAGGGCGGTTCCTGGATCTGCGCGTTGACCTGGCGGACCGTGTAGCAGCCGGCGAAAACCTTGGCGTCGCCCTTCTTGTCGGTCGCCTGGATGGCGACCGGGACGCTGTAATAGATGCTGCCGGCAGCGCCGTCCTCCGAGACGGCGCCAGTCTTGACTTCGACGCTGCCGGTGCCGTCGTAACCCTTGACGAAGGCGTTGAAGTCCTTTGCCGGCTTCGTATCGCCGAAATAACCCCAGGCGCGGGCGAATTCGTGGCGGTTGATGGCGCTATAAAGCGAGCGGACGACCGCATCGGCGCTTGATCGGTCATCGATATAGGGCGCATCCGCCGCAGGCGCGGAATGCGTGAAGCCGGCCAGTGAGAAAAAGACAATCGCTGCGAAAGTGGCTCTTTTCATCGAATCCTCCGCTCGGTAACGAAAATACTACCACGGCGATTGCGGCGGCGCGGTGACGCCATGGGCAGGGCCGCTTGAAGAATCGTGGCGGGAGGCGCTAGTTCACGGCCCGCGGCGCTGGGGCCGCGTGGGAGATACCCCGTGACCATTTCCATGTACGACATATCGGTGGGCGTGTTTTCGGCCAGGCTGAAAGCGCTGGCCAGCGTCTTGACGGCGGCGGAGCAGAATGCCGGCGAGCGCAAGATCGATCCGCAAGTGTTCCTCACCGCGCGGCTGGCGCCCGACATGTTCGCGCTGACCAGGCAGGTCCAGATCGCCACCGACCATGCCAAGGGCGCGCCGTCGCGGCTGGCCGGCCGCGAGGTGCCGAAATACGAGGACAATGAAGCGAGCTTTGCCGAGCTGCAGGCCCGGATCACCAAGACGCTCGATCATCTGGCGACATTCGCGGCGGCCGATCTGGAAGGATCGGAACACAGGACGGTCGAACTAAGGCTCGGCGGGCGCGAAGCTACGTTGCCCGGCCTGCAGTATCTGCTGCATGTGGCGACGCCGAATTTCTACTTCCACGTCACAACCGCCTACGACATCCTGCGCCACAATGGCGTGCCGCTCGGCAAGCAAACTTTCCTCGGAAATCGCTGACCTTTGAATGGCTTGGAGGTTTCCCAGGCGTCCTGGGAAACCTCTTTTGTTCAGCTCAGCGGATCGACATCTCGCGCGCGATGCGCGGAAAATCCGCCGGCTTGATGCCGATATCGGCGCGGTCCGCATTGCTCATCGCGTTCAGAAGCGCGAGCGCCGAGCGGTAACGCTGGTGTTCCTGCGGCCGTGGCCGAGCGAACATTTCAGTGAAGAACCCCATGACTCAGTTGCCCCTGTTGGTCCTCCCGACATCACGATATAGGTGATTTGTTAAAATTGTGCAGTGCAGCAATTGCATGGCTGCCATGCCGCACGGAATTTTTTCCGCCACAATCGATTTTCCGTGAAACTTTTCGGTGGGCTCGACCGTACGCACTCGTGCCGGCACATGGCTGGCTTTTCCTCGCCACTCCTGGCGATCTTGCCGGACTGCACGAAGAGCAGTCCGGCTTTTTATTTTCCGATGTCGTCTTGCCGGGCGGAAAAGCGGCAATTGTTAGCATCGCCAGCATTCATTTTTAACGAGAGGCTCCTATGTTCGGCGGCATCAATGCATGCCGTCACGACAGGGAGGTTGAGATCGGCACCGGGAACAAGCTCGATTTCGCTTCGTTGCTCGACGACCTGATCGTCGCCTCGGAGAAAGGCGAGGATGAGGGCGCCCGGCCGTCTATCCCGTTCGACTATCTGTCCGTGGCCGATGAGCTGCATTCCGGCCGCATCAAGGTCGCCGGCGAGAGCGTCGCCGCCGAATATCGCGAGCAAGGCGCCGACCTTGCGGCCGAGTTCGCGGCACTTCTCGACCAGGCGAAACTGGCTCTTGCTGGCGAAGAGCACCGGCCGGAGGAAAAGCTGCCGCCGATCGATCCCGAAGCGATTGCCGGCGAGCTCGGCCTCGACCGTCCCGCCAAGAACGCCGATCTCGGCCGCATCCGCCGTAACTTCGCCTTCGCCAACCATCCGGACCGGGTCGCGCCGCATCTGCGCCAGCGCGCCATGATCCGCATGCAGGTGGCCAATATGCTGATCGACGAGGCCAAGCGGCGGGCGCTGGCCGGGGCGCGCCGCTAGCCGCGCAATTCACTCAAAAGTCGAAGACAGCGGGCTTGGAGAAACTCCGGCCTTTGCTTTATGCTTGAACTTCCTCCCCGCGCAGCTCGCGCAAAAACTCCCGCCGGAGACATTCCATGCATAAACGCCGCCTCGGTCGGACCGATCTCCTTGTTTCGCAAATCTGTCTCGGTTCGATGACGTGGGGCCAGCAGAACAGCGAGGCCGAAGGCCATGCGCAGATGGATCTGGCGTTCTCGCGAGGGGTGAATTTCATCGACACGGCCGAGCTTTACCCGATCCCGCCCAAGGCGGAGACGCAAGGGCGAACCGAGAAGATCATCGGCAGCTGGATGAAGGCCAACGGCAACCGCGACAAGGTCATCCTCGCCTCAAAGGTCGTCGGCCGCACCGCCAACGCGTGGTTCCGGGGCGATCGTCCGTCGAAGCTGGTGCGCGCCGACATTTTCGACGCGGTCGAGAAATCGCTGGCCAAGCTCGGCACCGACTATATCGACCTCTATCAGATCCACTGGCCGGACCGGGACATTCCGTGGGGCTCGAATCCGACGCGCGTTGGAGCAGTGGCGCGGCGCGCGGATGCGGCAGGCGCCCCGGGAGACGAGACGCCGATTGCCGAAACGCTCTCCGTCTTCGAGGAACTGGTGAAGGCGGGCAAGATACGCCATCTTGGCCTCTCGAACGAAAGCTCCTGGGGCGTCATGCGCTTCGTCTTCGAAGCCGAAAAGGGGACCGGTCCGCGCGTCGCCTCGCTGCAGAACGCTTACAGCCTCGTCAACCGCACCTTCGAGGTGAACCTTGCCGAGGTCTGCGAGCGCGAGGAGATCGCGTTTCTTCCCTATTCGCCGCTTGCACAGGGCTATCTCACCGGCAAATACAATCATGGCGCGCGACCGCAGGGCTCGCGCTCGCAGCTCTTCAATCGCGGCCAGCGCTACGAGACGCCGAATGCGGCGGAAGTGCTGCTGGAATACACCGAGCTGGCGCGCTCCTTCAGCATGGAGCCAGCACTTTTCGCCAACGCCTATGTGGCGAGCCGGCCCTTCGTGACCGCGAACATCGTCGGCGCGACCACGATCGCGCAGCTCGATATGGCGCTGTCCTCGGCCGACGTCAGCTGGACGGAAGAGATGCAGACGGCGGTCGACGCCATCCATCAGCGTGTCGGCAATCCGTGCCCGTGATCGGGAATCGTTAAAAAACAAGGGGATGGACACGATGGCAGAGTTTCCGATCGAGGCCGTGCGCGGCAGATTTCCGGCGCTTTCGCTGGCCGATGACGGGCGCCGGCGCATCTATCTCGACAATCCTGCCGGCACGCAGGTGCCGCTGGCGGTGGCGGAGGCGGTGTCGCGCTGCCTGCTGTCGACCAATGCCAATCTCGGCGGTTTCTTCGAGACCACGGTCGCGGCCCAAAAAGTGGTCGACGACGCCCATGCGGCGATGGCCGATTTCCTCAATGCCGCGAGCGTGGAGGAGATTGTAATCGGCGCCAACATGACGACGCTGACCTACCACATGTCGCGCACGCTCGGCCGCACGATGAAGGCCGGCGACGAGATCGTCGTCACGCGCATGGACCACGAGGGCAATGTTTCGCCATGGCTGCAACTTGCCGAGGATCTCGGCCTGGTCGTGCGCTTCCTGCCGTTCGACGAGCGGAGCTGGCAGGTGGAGGAGGCGGCGCTCAAGTCGCTGCTTTCGGAGAAAACGCGCCTTGTCGCGTTGAACTATGCCTCGAACCTCACCGGCTCGATCAATCGCGTGAAAGCGCTGACGGCGATTGCCAGGCAGGCCGGCGCGCTGGTCTATGTCGATGCCGTGCAATTCGCTCCGCACGGGCTGATCGACGTGCAGGAACTCGGCTGCGATTTCCTGATCTGCTCGGCCTATAAATTCTTCGGGCCGCATATGGGGATATTGTGGGGCCGCCGCGACGTCCTCGACGGTCTCGAGCCCTACAAATGCCGATGCTCTTCGAACGTCCTGCCCGAGCGGTTCGAGCTTGGCACGCCGCAGATCGAGCTGATGGCCGGGCTGACGGCGGCAATCGACTATTTTGCAGATCTCGGCGCTGCCGCCGGCGAGGACGGCTCGCGGCGGCAGCGGATCGCCAAGGCGTTCGAGGTGTCGATCGCCTACGAGAACACGCTGGCCCGGCAACTGATCGAAGGCCTGTCCGATATCGAAGGCCTGATCACCCATGGCATCACCGATCCGGAACGGCTTACCGAGCGGGTGCCGACCATTTCCTTCACCGTCGAAGGCATCGAGCCGGAAACGATCGTGCGGCAGATGAACGCCGAAAACATCTTCCTGTGGTCAGGCCACAACTATGCGTGGGAGGTCGTCCACCAGCTCGGCATACCCGCCGAGCAGGGCGTCGTGCGCATTGGCATCGCGCATTACAACACGGCGGCCGAGATCGAAGAGACGCTGGAAAGCGTGCACCGCGTGATCGCGATGCTGCGGCAGCAGCATTCCTAAGGCTATCTAACCCTGCTTGCCGCCGAAGCCGGTCAGGAAAGCGGTGAGGTTGTCGCCGAGCGCATCGCAGAGATAGCCGCCTTCCTGGACGATGACCGTCGGCAGGCCAAGTCCGGCTATCGCTTCGCCGATGCGCGAGAAGCCGGGCGTCGTCACCGACAGGCCGCCGAACGGATCGCCCTCGAATGCGTCGAGGCCGAGCGCCACGACCAGCGCTTCCGGCGCGAAGGCGCGGATGCGCTGGAAGGCTGCGGCAAGCGCTTCGAGAAAGGCTGCGTCGCCGGATTTGCGCGGCAGCGGCAGGTTGAGATTGTAGCCGAGGCCGGGACCTTCGCCGCGCTCGTCGGCATGCCCCCAGAAGAACGGGTAGAAGCGCACCGGATCGGCGTGCAGCGAGACGGTCAGCACGTCGGGGCGGGCGTAGAAGATGCCTTGCGTGCCGTTGCCGTGGTGCAGGTCGACATCGAGGATGGCGACGCGCGCAGCGCTCTTGCGCAGCACCTGTGCCGCGACGGCCGAATTGTTGATGAAGCAGAAGCCGCCGGCGACATCGGCGAAGGCGTGATGGCCCGGCGGACGGCACAGCGCATAGGCCGACGGTGCTCCAGCCATCACCGCTTCAGCGGCCTCCACCGCGCTCCAGGCGCTCCATAGCGCGCTGTTCCAGGTCTCGGCCGAGATCGGGCAGGCAGTGTCGGCCATGTGGTAGCCGGCCTGGCCGACAGCCGAGGCCGGATAGGAGCCGTTGCGGGCGATCGGGTGGATGTTCGGGATGACTTCCGCCGAGGCGCCTTCGATGCGCTGCCAGCGCGGAAAAATGTGCTCGAGGAAGTCGAGATATTCGGGCGTATGCACCGCCGCTATCGGGCCAAGCCCATGATTCCCTGGACGCTCGATCGTCAGCCCGGCCGATATTGCGCCGGCTAATAATCTCTCGACCCGTTCCGGCCTTTCCGGGTTGGGCTGCGGTGCGCCGCTGGAGAGGAAAGCCTTGGGGTCGTGGCGTTTCTGCTCTTCGGCGTAGAAGGTTTTCATCGTCATTCCTCCGGTATATCGGCAAAGGCGAAAAAGGCATCGCCGACGATCTTCTGCACCTGCTCGTAGCTCGACCAGCCGATGCCCAGTCTTTCGTAGAAGGCCCTGGCGGTCTCGTTGTCGGTATCGACGGACAGCCTCAAATAGACCCCGCCCGCCACGCGGCATTCCTTGGCCACGCGTCGAAGCAGCTTTTCGCCGATCCGGCGGCCGCGGAAGCGATCCTCGACGTATAGGTCCTGCACATAGACGCCAGGACGGCCCATCCAGGTCGAGAAGATCGGGAAATGCAGGCAAAGCCCAGCGAATTCGCCATCGATCTCGGCGATCAGGGTCGAGAAGGCGGGGCTTGCGCCGAAGCCGTAGCGGCGAAGGTCGTCGGGCGTCGATTGGATCTCTTCCGGCGCGCCGATATGGGTGCCGAGACGGAGCAAGGCGGCGTGGATGGTTTCGACGTCCTCGATGCGACCGGGGCGGAGGGTGATTGTACTCACGACAAATACGGTGCCGAGGCACCTCCCTCTGTCCTGCCGGACATCTCCCCCGCAAGGGGGGAGATTGGCAGCTTGGGCCTTGCCGCCAATTCTGCAGCGCTGAAAAATGGCGAAAGCGAAAAACACAGCTGATCTCCCCCCTTGCGGGGGGGATGGTCGGCAGGCCAGAGGGGGGTGCGAGAGATCGCAAACATTTCAGGATGGCTCAAACGTTGCCCGGCCTCAGCCTTCCACCGGCAGATCGAGTTCCTCCGCCAGCGCCTCCAGCGAGTCGCCGATGATGGCGATCATCTCGCCGATCTGCTCGGCCGTGATGATCATCGGCGGCGCCACCATGAAATTGTCGCCGTCGACGCCGCCCTTGACCTTGCGGCCATAGATGATGAGGCCGCGCGCATAGGCGTGGTCGAGCAGGCGCTGCGTCGCCTTGCTGGCCGGGTCGATCGGCTTCAAAGTCTCTGGATCGGCGACCATTTCGGCGCCGGTGAGCAGGCCCTTGCCGCGCACGTCGGCGATGAAGGGGAAGCGCTTTTGCAAGCCCTTCAACTCCGCCATCAGCACGTCACCCATGGCGGCGGCGTTGGCGATGAGATCGAGCCGGTCCATCTCGCCAAGCACGGCGAGGCCGGCGGCGCAGGCGAGCGGATTGCCGGCATAGGTGTGCCCATGCTGGAAGCCGCCCGAGGCAAGCAGCGGCTCGACCAGGCGCATGGGTGCTGCCAGAGCGCCGAGCGGCGCGTAGCCTGAGCCCAGGCCCTTCGAAAGAGCGACGATGTCGGGCCTGCAGTTCCAGTGGTCGCCGCCGAGGAACTTGCCTGTCCTGCCGGCGCCGCTCATCACCTCGTCATGGATCAGAAGGATGCCGTAGCGGTCGCAGATTTCGCGGATGCGCGGATAATAGCTGTCGGGCGCGACCAGGGCAGCGGTTGCGGCACCGCCGATCGGCTCCATGATGAAGGCCAAAACGCTTTCCGGGCCTTCGGCGAGAATCTTTTCCTCCAGCATGTCGGCATAGCGGAGGCCGCGCTGCTCCATCGAGAGATTGTCGCGGTCGCGCCAGGCTGTGGGCGCAGGCACTGCCGGCATCGCCTTCATCATCGGCGTGAAGGTTTCGGCGAGCGCATCGTCGCCGGTGACGGAAAGCGAGCCCAGCGTGCCGCCATGATAGGACGGGAAGCGGGTGATCACCTTCCAGCGCTTGGGCTGGCCGGTGGCGACCGCCCATTGCCGGGCGAGCTTGATGCAGGATTCGGTTGCTTCCGAGCCGCCGGAAACAAAGAAGATGCGGTCCATGCCTTCGGGCAGCTTGCCGGCCAGCGCGCGCGCAAGCTCTTCGGCCGGCTCGTTCTCGAAATGCAGCCGGTAGGCGAAGGTGGTCTTGTCCATCTGCCGCTTCATGGCGTCGAGCACGTTGCGGTTGGAATGGCCGATATTGGCGACCATCGGCCCGCTCGAGCCGTCGATGAAGCGGCGCCCATCCTGCGTCCAGAAATAGATGCCCTCGGCGCGGTCGACGAGCGGCCGGCGCAAGCTGGACAGATAGAACAGATGCGATGGCGGCCGCGTTTCGATTTCGGGCGAGGACTTGGCTTGCAGCTTCGACATGTCAGGACTTTCCGAGATAGCGGTCGAGAACATTTTTGGTCACGCGTTCGATCATCGCGTCCTGCCTCAGCAGGCCGGCGACCCATTCGCAGCTTCCGGCGTGAAACACCTCGCCCTTGCCGCGCGGGAAATTGACGATCATGCCGTTGCCGCGCTTGACCTTGTCGAGATTGGCGTCGCTGGCCTCGCCGAACAAGGTTTCGGCGGTGAAGCGCCCATCTTCGTCGGTGAGGAACTGGTCCTCGATTGGGATGTCGGCGCTCTCCTCGACTTGGCTCGCCATGCCGACAGCCAGCACCTGCAAGCCATCCGGCGCGCCGCTGGTTTCAGTCGGGTAGGGCAGGCCGCCGCGGATCTCGAAATCGAGACCGTCGACCTCATAGCCATAGACATGGCTGTCGGCGCCGAGCAGGTCGCCATAATAGACGCCGGTGCCGGCGAAGGCCCAATGCTCCGGACGGTAGACGGGAAAGCCGCGCACGCCGCGCGGCGCGCAGCCGCCCCAGCCGGCATAGACGCCCCGCGTCGCATTGAGGCCGAAGGTGGCGCTGCCCGGACGGCCGATCTCGGGCGCTTCCCAGGAATTGGTGGCGCGGGTGACATCGCCGCCGCGATAGGCGGGATCTTGCGCGCGCGCCTTGTATTTATAGCAAACCTGGCGGCGGCCCTCGTCCTCCAGCCGCGTCTGCCACATGAAATTGCCGGCGAAGCGCGCCGCATGCCCGCCGCTGGTCACATAGGTGTCGACCGCGTCTCGCATCTCCCAGGTCCAGTATTCGTCATGGCCGACGAAGACGACGCAGTCATAACCATCGAGGATTTCGGGTAAGAAATGCAAGTCGTGCTGGCTGGCAAGGTCGACCGCATAGCCGGCGCGCTCGGCGAAGCGGAAGAAATGGCTGTCATAGCTCGCCCAGCCGGAAGAGGCGTATTTCTTCGAATGTCCGGTGGCGAAAGCCCATTCCATATGCGGGTAACGCGGCACGGCCTTCGGCGGCACCGCGACTTCGAGCGGCACGCGCGGCGCATCCTTGGGCAGCACGATGAAGCCGCGGCACCAGGGACGCTGCGTCGACACCATCGTCGCGTATTGGTCGCGGTTCGCGCCGGTGATGCCCTGATAGTGGTTCGAGCCGCCCCATGTGTTGTAGGCGAGCCACGTGCCGGTGGCGGCGACCTGCAGCAGGCGACCGGGCTTGCGTCCGGGCAGGGGTGTGACGATTAAGAGATGTTGGCTGTGGATCGGCTTGCCGCCACGGCCCTCGGCCGAGAGCGTCACGCGATAGGCGCCTGACGGCCAATCGTCGCCGACACGGAATTCGAACGAGGCCTCCCAGCCGCAGCCGTCGACAGAGCATTGGTCGGGCGTGTCCTGCCAGCGCGCCGACAGCCCCGCTCCCTCGAAGACTATTGTTTCGCGGTCGCCGTCGCGAACGACGGCAAGGCTGAATTGCGGCGCCGACGCGCTGACGAAGAGCGTGACTAGCTCGCCGGGGCGATAGGAAAACCGGTCGCTGTAGCACCAGATCTCGCCGCTCGAGCCATCCATTCCCGGCCATTCGTAATAGTGGCCGCGCACCGCCTCGCGGCGCTGCTCGGGCGTCAGCCCGAAATCGGGGAATTCACTGGGCAGTTGCGTCAAGGAACACCTGAGATCACGAGGCCGTCATTGAGACCATCGGCTGGCCAAGCGTCAAATGGAAAGCATCGGGCCAGCGGGCTCGCGCTTGGCCGCCGCCGGCAAACCAACTATTCATGCTGAGGCGACATTCTCCGCCGAGGAGCCGACATGCTGCGTGTGCAAAAGGTCAAGGTCGACGACATCTACGTGCCGACGGCGCGGCGCAAGACGCTGCATCCCGAGACGGTGCGCCATCTCGCCGAGGATATTCTCGAAAACGGCATGAAGACGCCGATACAGGTGCGGCACGACGGCAAGCGCCACATTCTGGTCGAGGGGCTGCATAGGCTCGAAGCCGCGAAATGGCTCGGCGAGACCGTGATCGACGCCTATCTCGTCCAGGCCAAGCGCCATTGATCTCTCGTCCGGGGCTGGCCTATCACCGTTAGCGATCGCGTCCCATCAAAGCTTTTTGATTGACGCCGCCATGCCGGCGGCTAGAGCGTTCCGATACTCGCGAACAGGATGCTTATCATGGCGAAGTATGAGGGCGGTTGCTTGTGCGGCGCGGTGCGGTATCGGGCCGATGCCGAGCCGGTCAACGAACGGGTTTGCCATTGCCGGATCTGCCAGAAGGCGATCGGCGCCGCATTCAACGCGCGGCTTCTGTTCCGCATCGACGATGTGACGATCGAGGGGCCGGTGGCGACGATCAATTCCACGCCCGACCTCCAGCGCGGCTTCTGTCCGGTGTGCGGCACGACGATGTTTTCGCGCCGCGACTCCAGGGGCATTCTCGGCGTCACGTCCGGCTCGCTCGACGATCCATCGCTGTTCAAGCCCGACATGCATTTCTGGACTGCTTCGAAGCAGCCCTGGCTGATGCTTGACGATGGCCTGCCGCAACATGAAGGCGCGCCGCCGGCCTGAGTCATCGCGACGCAGGCCTGCACAAAAATTTCATCTTGGATTCACGAGATAGCCGGCAAAGCGTCATTGGCGGGCCATCATTGGCTGCCTATCTAAGCGCCATGCGGGAAGGCATCGAGGAGGCGACGGATGAGCGAGAGCATCAACACCCTGGACGAGCTTTTGAACGACCCGATGGTCCAGCTCGTGATGGCGCGCGACCGCGTGCGCCCCGCCGAGCTTCGCCTGCTTCTGGAAAAGGCTCGCGACAGGGCGGGCGAGGATTCTCGCATCGACCAGGCTTCGGTGCCGCCAGCGCATGTTGTGGCAAGAAGCTGCCTGAAGCAGTGGTTGTACCGTTGAGGCAACTCCGCAGAAAATGGTCAGCTCGAATTCGCGGGCAAGTAACTGTAGTGGCTGCGCAAATAGGCGAGCCTGAAGCCGAGCCGGTCGTAGTTGCGATAGGCCGGTCCATCGCGGTCGGGGCGCGGCGCCTCGATGTCGGCGACAAACAGTTTCGCGCCGGCGGCGATGCCGTCGCGAACCAGCCTTTCGCCGAGCATGGCATCAAGATCGAAGCTCGGCGCCATGATTCCCGGCACTGGGGCGTCGATGCCGCTCCAGGCGGCGCCGTCTGAGATGAACAGCGAGCGCACGGCGGCGACCGCGCCCTTGCGTTTCAGCATGTAATGACGCCAGCCCTTACGACCGACAAGCGCCGTGAGCCAGGGCGAGGTGGGAAGCCTGTATTTGGCATCGATGAAAGAAGCCCATTCCGAAGCTGTCTTGGGTGTGATCTCCTCGATCGCCAGATCGTCGACCGGGATCAGCGGGTCGCCCGGGAAAAGCGGTTCGTCCGGCAGCGGCGTCGCGTCGCGATAGATGCGCTCCCAGCCGCTTTGCTGCTGCATCCCGCGCGCTTCCAGCCAGCATCTCAGCCGCGACGGCTCGGTGTGCGGATTGGTATAGAACCACGGCCGCACGATGCCGGCCGCGCGGTAGTGCGCGAGCAGCGCATCGACCTGTTCTTCCGTCGCCGGGCCATCGACGCCGATATTCTTCACGCAGTTGAAATGGATGAAAGGGATCGTCGTGCAGGTGGTCCAGACAAGGTCGCCGTCCTTGGCGATCGACAAGCCTTGCCGTGCCGCGAAATCGACGGGCGCCGCCTCGTAAAGGTCGAGCCAGGCAGCAACTTCGGCGCGTTCGATGGCGCGGCTGAAATCGCGCGACACCGGCTCGATCGCGATGTCCGGGACGTGCGTTTGCGGCGGCACGACTGGCTGCAGTTCCGAGAGGGCGGCGGTCGACATGGGGATGCTCCTCCGATTTGCCTTACAGTGTAAGATTAGTGGAGAATAATATGCTGTCGCCTGTTGTCAAGCAGGATTAGCGGCACCTTACAAATCCGTGAGTTGGAATCACGCTGTCGTGAGGCTAAGCCTGTCCCCGATGGGCTTTCGATGACGATTCACTTTTTGCCCCGGATGACGGCCGGGGCACGGGGAAAGGACCGGGATGACCGACGTCTGCACGCAAGGACTGGATACCGGCTTTGTCGGCCTGGGTTACGCCAAGGTGGCGTTCCTCGGCATCGTGCAAGGCATCACCGAATTGCTGCCGATCTCATCCACGGCGCACATGCGCATCGTGCCGGCCGTGCTGGGCTGGCAGGACCCCGGCTCGGCCTTCTCCGCCGCCATGCAGCTGGCGGCGCTGGCGGCGGTGATCAGCTATTTCTGGAGCGATGTCAGGGACGTGCTGTTCGGATCGCTGTCGGCGATCTCGCGCCGCGATTTCGGCGACCGCTATTTCCGCCTCGCGATCAGCATCGTGCTTGCGACCGTTCCGATCGTCATTGCGGGCCTTGCCCTTTCCGGCGTGCTCAACGCCTGCAATTCGCCCTTGCGCGGGCTCGCCGTCATCGGCTGGGCCTGCATCGCCATGGCGATCCTTTTGGCGCTCGCCGAAATCTTCGCCAGCCACAAGCTCGTGCTGCGCCAGGCATCGATCCTCGACGCGCTGCTGGTGGGCATCGCCCAGGTCGGCGCGCTCATTCCCGGCGTCTCGCGCTCGGGCTCGACGCTGACGGCGGCGATGGGGCTGGGCTTTGCCCGGCCGGAGGCGGCGCGCCTGTCGTTCCTGCTCGGCTTGCCGGCCATCGCGCTGGCCGGCCTCAAGGAGCTCTATGAACTACACAAAGTGCATCTCGACGCGCATGGCTGGTCGATCCTGGCCGTCGGCCTTGTCGTCGCCTCGATCTCGGCCTTCTTCGCGATATGGGGGCTGATGCGGGTGCTCGAGCGCTTCTCCGCCTGGCCGTTCGTCATCTATCGCGGCCTGCTCGGCGTGGTGCTGCTGATCGGGGTCGCCACTGGCTGGCTTGTCTAAAGCGCGTCGCGTCGAAACGGATTCACGCGACGCTTTAGGTCGTTGCTTGATGCATGTCGTTGTCGCAAAACCGAGGCCACTTTTGCGCGACATGCATTAGAGGTCTCGACCCAATCCGCTGTATCGACGCCGACGCTCGGGTGCGCTGATGGATCTTGTGACTCTGCTGCAATCCGTGCCGTTGCTGGCGACGCTGGTGAAATCGGCGGCGCCGGCGGCAATCGGCGCCGGCATGGGCCTTGGCCAATGGCTGGCGGCGCTGCCGCCCTGCCGCGACCAGACCTTCGAGAACGCGGCCTATCTGGTCTGCGAAGCCGATCCGGAGCATTTTTCCATCGAGCTGTTCTGGAAGAACAAGGACGGCGATTTCTACCGGTCGCTGCACAATCTGCGCAGCGCGCAGCAAGCGACCGGGCGCACCCTGCTTTTCGGCATCAATGCGGGCATGTATCATCCGAACCTCGCGCCGGTCGGGCTCTATGTCGAACGCGGCGAGCAGATCACGTCGGCGAAGACCGGATCGGGGTCCGGCAATTTCTCCATGCAGCCCAACGGCATCTTCTATCTCAGCGCCGGCAAGGCCGGCGTTCGCGCGACCAAGGATTACCTCAAGCGTCCGCCGCGCGTGGATTACGCGACGCAGTCCGGGCCGATGCTGGTCATCGACGGCAAGCTGCATCCGAAATTCCGTTACGACGGCACCTCGCGCAAGATCCGCGACGGCGTTGGCGTGCGCGCCGACGGGGTCGCGGTCTTCGCGATCTCGGACGGTGTCGTGACCTTTCACGAATTCGCGCGGCTTTTCCGCGACCAACTCGGCTGCCCGAACGCGCTCTTCCTCGACGGCTCGATCTCGAGCCTCTATGCGCCCGCGATCGGCCGCAACGACGATTTCTGGAATCTCGGTCCGATGATCGGCGTGTTCAGGCGCTAGCCAAGAAGCTCCCTTCGGCGCTGCTCCGAATCATCCGGTCGCGCCAAAGGTAAATTTTGATTCAAACTTTGTTGGTAATTTCTCATTAGGAATGGGGGTTCCGGCGGCGCTGTTCCTGCCTTCGGTCTGTTTTGTTTTTGCGTACAGGTCAAGATGCGGATTTTTGGCGTCGTCAGTTTCGTGCTCGCATCGCTATGCCTTGCCGGCTGCTCGTCGACGTCGGGCGTCGATGCCTTGCAGATGCCGTCCAACGAGACGACGAGCTCGGTCGTGCGGCCGAGCGCGCCGGTGTCGAAGGGCGCGAGGACCGCGGTCACCGAAAGAACCGTCGAGACCGCGTCGATGTCGGGCGCCGCGCGCATCAAGCCGCCGGCGCCGTTGCTCGACGAGGGTAACGCGAGCCCCGGCGACGAGGACACTCGCCCCTTCGGCCTTGCCGAGGAGGAGACGGTGAATTTTCCCGCGACCGAATTGCCGGACAGCGTCGAGCCGCCGGTGCAGGAGGCAGCGCTCGTCTCGCCGCCGAAGCGGCTGTCGCGTGCCGCGCCCGCTATGCTCGCCGGCCCGGTCACCCGTTATGCGTTCCGCGACGCCAAGCCGATCAATTTCGGCCGCTCTTCACCTCGCCATCTGGCCGTTCACGGCGTCGATGTCTCGCGCTGGCAGGGCAACATCAACTGGCAGAAGCTGCGCGCCCAGGGCGCCAACTTCGCTTATATCAAGGCGACCGACGGCGGCGACCATCTCGACCCGATGTTCATGAAGAACTGGCGCAACGCCGATGCCGCCGGGCTTAAGCGCGGCGCCTATCATTTCTTCTACTGGTGCCGCACCGCCGGCGAGCAGGCCGACTGGTTCATCCGCAACGTGCCGAAAGTCGATGGCGCGCTGCCCCCGGTCATCGACGTCGAGTGGAACGGCGATTCCTCCTGCAAGCGCCGGCCATCGCGCGAAAAGGTGCTGGAAAAAATGCAGGTGTTCATGGACAAACTGGAACGCCACTACGGCCAGCGGCCCATCATCTACACCAGCCCCGACTTCTATCGCGACAACCTGCGCGGCGCCTTCCAGGATTATCCCTTCTGGCTGCGCGCGGTGGCGGCGCACCCTTCAAAAGTCTATCCGGGCCGCAGGTGGCTGTTCTGGCAGTATTCGGGCTCCGGCCTGTCGCATGGTGTCAGCGGCCGCATCGACCTCAACGTGTTCCATGGCGACGAGCGCCAGTGGCGCGCCTGGCTGGGCGGCGGGCAGATGGTGGCCGACGCGGATTAGGATTTTTTCTGGAGTCGGCCGGAGAGGAGTGCTCCAGGGAAGGCCGCTCCGTTGAAGAATCGGGCATCGCACGCCTTCGTCATCCACGGGCGGAGCAAGGAGCGAAGCGACGCGCGCAGACCCGAGGATCCATGCCGTGACCTTTATCGTAGGGCGCAACGGCGCAGAATTCTGAACCGTTGCAACGTGTTGATGTAACGGCATGGATTCCAGGGTCTGCGCGTGTCGCTGCGCTCCTTGCTCCGCCCTGGAATGACGAAGCGGAGGGCCGCCGCCACACTACGCCTCGTTGATCATCGCCTCGATGTTGTAACCATCGGGATCGAGCACGAAGCAAGCGTAGTAATTCGGGCCATAGTCCGGGCGCGGACCGGGCGCGCCCTTGTCCGCGGCGCCCGCCTCGATCGCCGCGCGATGGAACACGTCGACCTCGGCCTTGCTCTTCACCCGGAAGGCGACATGCAGATGGGTGAGCGGCGGCTTCTCGCCCGTGCGCTGGATCTCGAACAGGCAGCCATTGCCGATACTGAAGGCCCAGAAGACGCCTTCCTTGCCGAAGGACAGGCTGTAGCCCAGAGGCGCAAAAGCCTGTTCGTAGAAGAGCTTGCTCTTGTCGAGGTCGCTCACTTCGATGGTGATGTGGTCGATCATGATGTGTGGGACAGCTTGGCTGTGGCGACCTTCTTATGCGGCCTTTGGTAGGTCGGACAAGATCACCTGATCCTCGCTTGCGATATCAGCGGCCGTCTTATAGGCATCACGGCGTGGTGTTTCGGAAAATATTCCGGCGCCCAGCTCAGTCATCAAGCTCTCAACGACAGTTATTAATCGAAGGAATGGAGCTTCCGCGTTCCGCGAGTTCGGCCGTATTGTCCGCAGATAAAAGTTTTTAAAGCCTTTTATCTTGAATCCGATGGGCTCTCTGGTCTCAAGATCAAGTATCAAAGTGAGGAATTCGTCGATACGCCTGTAGACAGAGGGTACATCAACTCTGACATACTCAAGCGAGTCAGCGTCTTCGTAGTATAGAGCCTTTGGCTTGTAAATATCCAAGGGCGTGGCCGACATGCCCATCGCGTTAACCCTGCTTTACCACAGTCTTCGACGAAACCGCAATTGATGATCGATTGGCAGCATGGGGTCTTTGGGATCGCACTCAACGAACTGCCAAAGCATGATCACGCCTTCAGTGACCGGCGGCTTGCCATCTACTGGATTATGCCTTCGGCCCTCTGGAAAATCAAGGCGAGCGTAGATCACAAACACCAGGTCGCCCGGAATCTGGTACTGCCTGATTGGGCAGGCCATAGACGGCTCATACCTAAATCCCGTCGCCGGTTTGGTTATAAATGCCGCGAAATCGAAGCCGCGGTCGTCTTCCCCGGCAGGCCGCATCAGACCTCGAAAACAAGCATGCGCGCCGGCCAAGCCGGGCGTTCCTTGGGAGCTGCCAATGCTGGAAGCAGATACGCCGGGCACCGGCGGTACCTCTCCATGAACGTGCCACCATAGGTCCAAAATTGGCTGTCGCCTGCCTGCCTGCAAATGTTTTCGAACGTCACCGGTCGCGACCCTGTAGGCCATGATCCGGTCCATCTCCAGAGGCGACCTTCCGATGGTTGTCGACGGAGGCGACAACCACTTGGAGGACCTTTGGTTGCCGCCCTCAATCAATCGAAAGCTGGGACGTTCCCGAGGCGCCATGGTGGTGGCCCCTGTCTCAGCTGCACCCGCTCGTGGAACCACACGTATCGCACTTCTCGCAGGTGCCGTTCCGCACCATGGTGAAGTTGTGACACTCGGAGCATTCGTTGCCGGTGTAGCCCTGGAGCAGCGATTGCTGGCGCCTTGTCGCGGCGAGCTTCTTCGCCTCGGCGGCCTCGTTGGCGGCAGCGTCGGTGAAGAGGGCTTCCGCGCCGCCGGCGGCCTCGGCTTCCTCTTCCACCATATCCTCGGCCAGTTCCCTGGCGCGCTCCTCATAGTCGCGCTTGTAGGCGATGGCCTCGTCGCTGGCCGGCTTCAGCGCCAGCACGTTGGAGCCTGAGAAGGCGGTGGGCGCCGCGCGGGCAGGGGCGGTCGACGGCCCCGAGCCGCCGAAACCCTTCGGGTCTGAGCCAGCAGCTGACACCAGCTTCACCGGCGAGGCGCCGCGATAGAGGCCCTTGGAGAAGGGCGTCGCCTTGCCTTCGGTGATGCCGCGGCCGAGCGCGGTCTTGTCGAAGTCCGACTGGTCGACATGGGCGAGGTCGTGGCGGCCGAGATAGGAGACGGCAAGCTCGCGGAACACATAGTCGAGGATCGACGTCGCGTTCTTGATGGCGTCGTTGCCCTGCACCATGCCGGCCGGCTCGAACTTGGTGAAGGTGAAGGCCTCGACATATTCATCGAGCGGCACGCCATATTGCAGGCCGAGCGAGATGGCGATGGCGAAGTTGTTCATCATGGCGCGGAAGGCGGCGCCTTCCTTGTGCATGTCGATGAAGATCTCGCCCAGGCGGCCGTCGTCGAACTCGCCGGTGCGGAGATACACCTTGTGGCCGCCGACGACGGCCTTCTGCGTGTAGCCCTTGCGGCGGTTCGGCAGTTTTTCGCGGTCGCGGTAGAGCCGCTCGATGACGCGCTCGACGATCTTTTCCGTCACCTGGACGGCGCGCTGCGCGGCAGGCGCGGCGATCAGCTGCTCGACCGCCTCGTCTTCGTCGTCCTCGCCGTCGGCGAGCAGCGAGGCATTGAGCGGCTGCGACAGCTTCGAGCCATCGCGATAAAGCGCGTTCGCCTTCAGCGCCAGCTTCCACGACAGCATATAGGCGTTCTTGGCGTCCTCGACCGTCGCCTCGTTCGGCATGTTGATGGTCTTGGAAATGGCGCCCGAGATGAAGGGCTGCGCGGCCGCCATCATCAGGATGTGGCTGTTGATCGAGAGCGAGCGCTTGCCGATCTTGCCGCAGGGGCTGGCGCAATCGAACACCGGCAGATGCTCGGCCTTGAGGAAGGGCGCGCCTTCGAGCGTCATGGCACCGCAGACATGGATGTTGGCGGCGTCGATGTCCTTCTTCGAGAAGCCGAGAGCCGGCAGCATCTCGAAGGAGATGTCGCCGAGCTGCTCGTCGGTGAAGCCGAGCGTCTCCTTCACCCAGTCAGCGCCGAGCGTCCACTGGTTGAACACGAACTTGATGTCGAAGGCCGACTTCAGCGCGGCATTCAGCGCCGCGATCTTCTCGTCGCTGAAGCCCTTGGCCTTGAGCGAGGACGGGTTGATGCCGGGCGCCTGGTTGAGGTTGCCGTGGCCGACCGCGTAGGCCTCGATCTCGGCGATCTGGCTTTCGGAGTAGCCCAGCGTCCTGAGCGCTTCCGGCACGGCGCGGTTGATGATCTTGAAATAGCCGCCGCCGGCGAGCTTCTTGAACTTCACCAGCGCGAAGTCGGGCTCGATGCCGGTGGTGTCGCAATCCATGACCAGACCGATCGTGCCGGTCGGCGCGATCACGGTCGCCTGCGCGTTGCGGTAGCCATGCTCCTCGCCGAGTTCGATGGCGCGGTCCCAGGCAGCGCGGGCATGCTCGGCCAAAGCCTGCTGCTTCAGGTCGGCGGCGACCAGCGGCACCGGGTTGACGGCGAGCTTCTCGTAGCCGTCCTTGTCGCCGTAGGCGGCGCGGCGGTGATTGCGCATGACGCGCAGCATGTTCTGTGCGTTGCGGTCATAGTCCGGGAAGGCGCCGAGCTCGGCGGCCATCTCGGCCGAAGTC
The DNA here is from genome assembly GCF_006439595.1 of Mesorhizobium sp. B3-1-9. NCBI lineage: Bacteria > Pseudomonadati > Pseudomonadota > Alphaproteobacteria > Hyphomicrobiales > Phyllobacteriaceae > Mesorhizobium > Mesorhizobium sp. B3-1-9. The sequence continues at coordinate 193,755 of NZ_VFTJ01000006.1, read as the reverse complement.
GAATAGGCAACGCCGGTCATGATGGCGGTGAGCGCTGCGCAGATGGCGCGGCCCTCGTCGGAGTCGTAAGGGATGCCCGAGGTCATCAGCAGGCCGCCGATATTGGCGTAGCCGAGGCCGAGCGTGCGGTAGTCGTAGGAGAGCTTGGCGATCTCCTTGGACGGAAACTGCGCCATCATCACCGAGATTTCGAGCACGACGGTCCACAGGCGAACGGTGTGCTCGTAGGCGGCGATGTCGATCGTGCCGTCTTCGCGGCGGTAGGGCAAAAGGTTGATCGAGGCGAGGTTGCAGGCCGTGTCGTCGAGGAACATGTATTCCGAGCACGGGTTGGAGGCCCGGATCGCACCGGCGGAAGCGCAGGTGTGCCAGTCGTTCATCGTCGTGTTGAAATGCAGGCCCGGATCGGCGGAAGCCCAGGCGGCGTAGCCGATCTTTTCCCACAGATCCCGCGCCTTCAGCGTCTTCAGCACCTTGCCGTCCTTGCGGGCGGTAAGCTGCCAGTCGCCATCGGCCTCGACGGCGCGCAGGAAATTGTCCTTCAGCGACACCGAGTTGTTGGAGTTCTGGCCGGAGACGGTGAGATAGGCGTCCGAATCCCAGTCGGTGTCGTAGGTCTTGAACGACATCGAGGTGTAGCCCTGGCGGGCGAACTGGATGACGCGGTAGATGTAGTTCTCCGGCACGGCGTCCTTCTTGGCCGCCTTGATCTCGCGCTTCAATGCGGTGTTCAAAGCCGGATCGAAGCAGTCGTCGTCATGGCCTTCGCAATTGACGCAGGCCTTCATGATGGCTTCGAGATGCTTCTTGACGATCTTGGAGCCGGTCACCAGCGAGGCGACCTTCTGCTCCTCGTTGACCTTCCAGTCGATGAAGTCCTCGATATCCGGGTGGTCGGCGTCGACGATGACCATTTTCGCCGCGCGGCGCGTCGTGCCGCCCGACTTGATGGCGCCCGCCGCGCGGTCGCCGATCTTGAGGAAGCTCATCAGGCCGGACGAGCGGCCGCCGCCGGACAGTTTTTCGCCTTCGCCGCGCAACATCGAGAAGTTCGAGCCGGTGCCGGAGCCGTATTTGAACAGGCGCGCCTCGCGCACCCACAAATCCATGATGCCGCCCTCGTTGACGAGATCGTCCTGCACGCCCTGGATGAAGCAGGCATGCGGCTGCGGATGCTCGTAGGAGGACTTCGACTTGGTCAGCTTGCCGGTGAAGGGGTCGACATAGAAGTGGCCCTGGCTCGGGCCGTCGATGCCGTAGGCCCAGTGCAGGCCGGTGTTGAACCACTGCGGCGAGTTCGGCGCGACGCGCTGGGTGGCGAGCATATAGGCGAGCTCGTCGCGGAAGGCGCGCGCGTCGTCCTCGGATTTGAAGTAGCCGCCCTTGTAACCCCAATAGGTCCAGGTGCCGGCGAGGCGATCGAAGACCTGGCGGGCGTCGGTTTCCGAACCATAGCGCTCAGCCTCGGGCAGCTTGGCGAGCTCAGCCTCGTCGGCAACCGAACGCCACAGGAAAGAGGGGACGTCGTTCTCCTCGACCTTCTTCAGGCGCGCCGGCACGCCGGCCTTGCGGAAATATTTCTGCGCCAGGATGTCGGCCGCGACCTGGCTGAACTGCGCTGGCACATCGATGTTATCGAGGCGGAACACCACCGAGCCGTCGGGATTCTTGATCTCCGACAAAGCCTTGCGGAATTCGATCTCCGCATAGGCAGACTGATCTGGCTTGGTGAAGCGACGCTCGATGCGCATTGGTCCCGTTCCTTTGTGTCTATATATAGCGCTTTTCCCCAGGGATTGCTGCCCCACATGGCGAAAAGCGCAGTCCGCCGTTTGCCGGCATCGCGGGCGACGCCGACACTCTCCTCGTCGCAAGTGCCGGCACGCAGACAGCAAGACGCTTTCCCAAGCATCCGCCCGGGCTGCAGGCCGACCCTCGCGGGTCCCTAAACTGAAACTTTTGTCGATTCCCTCCGTAGAGGGAGGTTCACACTATCTAGCGTCGAGCCTGCCTGCAAACACTAAATATAGTGTTAACAGATCATTTTTTCCAGACCGACAATTCTCCCTTTCGCCCACCCAAGCTCTAAAGATCCCCACGCTTCCGCCGGCCTCGTGAACAGGCGGAAATCCGGGCAAAACGCACAAAATCCGGGAAAAAAGACCGGGCTCGAAACTCTCCGGTCGCGCCCGCAACAGGAGCGCATGGCCTATAAAAAGCGACTCGTTCCGACCCGTCAAGGATTCGTTTTTGTAGCTTTTGTGACCCCAACATCTTGTGTGTCACATATGTGGATAACGGGGACATAGGAAGCTTGGGTTCGCAGGCACTTGACGCGGTTTATCAGTCTGCCGCGAAGCCGTGTCGGGCCGTCGGCTTTTCATTTTAGCTGGCTTGCACTATCTGTTGCGTTCGCGCGGGGGCGCGCCTTGTCAACACCAAAAGCATCCGCTACGCCCCGCTCATGACAGTTACTGTACGTTTTGCCCCATCGCCGACCGGCCGCATCCATATCGGCAATGCGCGCACCGCGCTGTTCAATTGGCTTTTCGCCATGAACAACAAGGGCCGTTTCATCCAGCGCTTCGACGACACCGACATTGCCCGCTCGAAGCAGGAATATGCCGATTCCATCCTGTACGACCTGCATTGGCTGGGCATCTTCCCGGATGTCACCGAATACCAGTCGCGTCGCTTCGAGATTTATGACGCTGCGGTCGAGCGGCTGAAGGCGGCGCGGGTGCTCTATGCCTGCTACGAAACGCCTGAAGAACTCGATCTGCGCCGCAAGGTGCGCCGCACGCGCGGCCTGCCGCCGGTCTATGGCCGCGAGGCGCTGACGCTGACGCCGGAGCAGGTGGCCGAATACCAGTCGGATGGCCGCCGGCCGCATTGGCGTTTCCTGTTGCCCAACTTCATCGGCGATCCGCTGCAGCCGGAGCGCACCGACGTGCATTGGAATGACCTGGTGCGCGGCGAGGAGACCGTCGACCTCGCCTCGCTGTCGGATCCCGTCCTGGTTCGCGAGGATGGCACTTACCTTTATACGCTGCCTTCGGTGGTCGACGACATCGATATGGGCGTCAGCCACGTCATTCGCGGCGACGACCACGTCACCAACACCGGCGTGCAGATCGCCATCTTCAAGGCGCTCGGCGCCGAGCCGCCGGTCTTCGGCCACCACAATCTGCTCACTACTGTGTCGGGCGAGGGGCTGTCGAAGCGCACCGGCGCGCTGTCGATCGAAAGCCTGCGCGAGGACGGCATCGAGCCGATGGCGGTGGCTTCGCTGGCGGTGCTGGTCGGCACGTCGGAAAATGTCACCGCCGCGCATGACCTCAACGAGCTTGCCGGCCATTTCGACCCGGCGGCGACGTCCAAGTCCGCCTCCAAATTCGACCCGGACGAGCTCTTCGTGCTCAACCGCACGCTGATCCATCATATGCCTTTCGAGGAGGCGCGCGACCGGCTGATGGTGCTGGGCATTTCCGGCGACAAGGCCGAGCCGTTCTGGATGGCCGTGCGCGGCAATCTCGACCGCCTGTCGGACGCGGTCGCCTGGTGGCGAATCCTGAGCGAGGGCCCGCAGGAGCCGGCCGAGTTTTCCGGCGAGGACCGTGATTTCCTCAATCAGGCTTTCGAGCTTTTGCCGGAGGAACCGTGGAACGGCACGGTGTGGAAGGACTGGACCGGCAAGATCAGGGAAGCAACGGGGCGCAAGGGCAAGCCGCTGTTCATGCCGCTGAGGCTCGCCCTTACCGGGCGGACTTCGGGGCCGGAGCTTTCAGATCTATTGCCGCTGATGGGTCGGGAAGGAACGCTGGCCCGACGACCCTGACCTTGCGCTGATCCGGCGGCAGCGCCGAGACCGGCGACACCGGCACCTTGGTGGTCAGCCGCGTCATCGCAGCCTGGTCCAGCCCGCCCTCGGCATTGGCGAGCGTTTCCGGATCGGCGCCGGGATCCGGCTTGGACGCCGGCACGGGAATGAAGGGCGCTGCCTCGCCGTCGGGCTGCGACTGTTCGGGATTGGGCGGGTTGCCGCCGATGATCGTGAAGTTGCCGGCCTGCGCGTTGCAGCCGCAGGTCGGCGGCCGTGAATAATTGGCCTGCTTGTAGAGATAGGCGGTCGGCAGCTCGCTGTAGGGTTGACCGGTCGCCGACGAAGTCATCGAGCCAGAGTCGTCGTCCATTCCACGCGAATAGAAGACCTGCATTTCGGTGCCCGGGCAGCTCGATTCGCAATTCTTCTGGTCGCGCTCGAAGTCGCCGATGGAAGCCGCGTTCGACATCGGGAAGAAATAGCCGTCGCAGGTGCGCACGCACATGGTGTGGAACTCGCCGCCCAGTCGCGGCAGGTCCATGCCGTCCGGCTGGTTGATGACGCGGCGGATGTTGCGCTCGCCGGGATCATCGGAAGGCACCTCCGAGTCCGGCATATCGGGGGCATCGGGCGTTTCGAGCTGCTGGTCCTGGCGGCCGAAAAGCTGCTCGAACAGATTGCCGCCGCCATTGTCGCGGGCCGCCTCCCGAAGCGGGGCGCGGCGCGGCGCGATCTCGTCATCGCGGCAGTCATTGGCGTCGAGCGCCGCCAGGATGCGGCTGCGGTCGCGCCGCGTGCCGCCGGCGGCCAGCCGCTCGCGCTTGGCCTGCAACGTGTCGAGGTTGGCGTTCATGCGCTGGATCGAGGCATTGATCGCCGCGCATTGGCTGACATTGCGCGAAAACAGCGTGAAGCCGCAATTGGCGTCGCCCGCCCGGCTGCGGGCCTTGGCAAGCTGCTCGCGCTGGCGCTGGATGGCATCATCATATTTGCGCACGATGCCCGGCCCTCCGCCGCCACCGCGTGTCGCGGCGAGTTCGGCTTCGAGCTGCCTGCATATGCGAGAGGCCGCCTGGGATTCTGCGACGGCGACAGCTGAGCCTGCAAGCGCTGCAAGCAGCGTCGCAAGATGCATCAGCTTCAGCCCCTTCATTCGCCTGGAATCCCGATTTCCCGTGGCCGGAAGACTATCGCGTTCGTGGTTAACTGTTCGCTATGCGTTTCACCGTTTCACGGAAACGGCGAAACGCCCTATTTCTTTGTTTTTACGCAATTCCGACGGAAGGCTACGGAGTCGCCGAGCCCAACCGCTCACGCTTTTCCTGGAATTGCTCTTGTCTGCGACCCGGCACAATTGCGCTTTGTCGCGCCACCTCAGTTCAAGTCGACGAGCGCCTGCGCCTTGTGCGCTGCCTCGACCACGGCTAGCGCGGTCATGTTGACGACGCCGCGCGACGTCACCGACGGCGTCAATATATGCGCGGGCTTGTCCGTGCCGAGCAGGATCGGCCCGACATGCAGCGCGTCCATCATGGCGCGCAGCGCCGTCAGCGTGATGTTGGCCGAATCGAGGTTCGGGAAAACCAGCAGATTGGCTTCGCCCTTCAGCCTGGAATGCGGATAGACGCGCTGGCGCAGATGTTCCGAAAGTGCTGTATCGGCGTGCATTTCGCCGTCGCACTGCAAGCCGGGCGCGATGCGGCCGAGGATTTCCGCCGCGCGGCGCATCTTCAGCGCGCTCGGGGAATCGCGCGAGCCGAAATCCGAATGCGACAGAAGCGCTGCCTTCGGCTCGATGCCGAAGCGCTGGATTTCCTCCGCCGCCAGCACCGTCATTTCGGCGATCTCCTCCGCGGTCGGGTCGACCGAGACATGTGTGTCGGTGAGGAAGATGATGCCGCGCTGCGAGATCAGCATCGACAGCGTCGACAGGTCATGATCCTTGATGCCGGCGCGCGGCCCAATGATCAGCGTGACATTGCGCAGATGCCGCTCGAAGCGGCCTTCGAGGCCGCAGACCATCGCGTCCGCGTCGCCGCGCTTCAGCGCCAGGGCCGCGATCACCGTGTTGTCGGTACGCACCATGGTGCGGGCGGCTTCCGTCGTCACGCCGCGCCGGCCGGCCAGCTCGATCAGGAGGTCGACATAGTGGCGATAGCGCGGATCGTCCTCCGGGTTGATCAGGGCGAAATCGACGCCCGGCCGGATGCGCAGGCCGTAGCGCTTCAGCCTGACCTCCACCACATGCGGGCGGCCGATCAAGGTCGGTTCGGCGATGCCTTCCTCCAGCACCACCTGCGCGGCGCGCAGCACGCGCTCGTCCTCGCCGTCGGCATAGATGACGCGCTTGGCGCTCGAAGCCTTGGCGGAGGAGAACACCGGCTTCATCACCAGGCCGGAGCGGAAGACGAAGCGGTTGAGCTTGTCGATATAGGCGGCGAAGTCGGCGATCGGCCGCGTCGCGACGCCGGTGTCGCAGGCAGCCTTGGCCACCGCCGGCGCGATGCGCAGGATAAGGCGCGGGTCGAAGGGCGAGGGGATCAGGAAATCGGGACCGAACATCGGCGTCTCGCCGGAATAGGCGCGCGCCGCGACATCCGATGGCTCCTCGCGCGCAAGGGCGGCGATGGCGCGGACCGCCGCCATCTTCATCTCCTCGTTGATGGCGCTGGCGCCGCAATCGAGCGCGCCGCGGAAGATGTAAGGAAAGCAGAGCACGTTGTTGACTTGATTGGGAAAATCCGAGCGCCCGGTGCAGATCATGGCGTCCGGCCGCGCGGCTCTTGCCGCTTCCGGCATGATCTCGGGATTAGGGTTGGCCAAAGCCAGGATCAGCGGCTTCGGCGCCATATGCTGCAGCAGTTCCGGCTTCAGCACGCCGGCGGCGGAAAGGCCGAGGAAGACGTCGGCGCCGGGGATGACGTCGGCCAGCGTGCGCGCCTCGGTATCCTTCACATACGGGTCTTTCCAGCGATCCATCTCCTCGACGCGGCCCTTGTGGGCGACGCCGAAACGGTCGGTGACCCAGATGTTTTCGACCCTGGCGCCGAGCGAGACCAAAAGGTTGAGACAGGCGAGCGCCGCGGCACCCGCTCCGGACGTGACGATCTTGATGTCGGAGATTGCCTTGCCGGCCAATTCCAGCCCGTTGAGCACCGCGGCTGCAACGATGATCGCGGTGCCGTGCTGGTCGTCGTGGAAGACCGGGATGCCCATGCGGGCTTTCAGCCGCTCCTCGACCTCGAAACATTCAGGCGCCTTGATGTCCTCGAGGTTGATGCCGCCGAAGGTCGGTTCGAGCGCCGCGACGGTCTCGACCATGCGGTCGATCTCCGGCGCATCGATCTCGATGTCGAAGACGTCGATGCCGGCGAATTTCTTGAACAGCACCGCCTTGCCTTCCATCACCGGCTTGGAGGCGAGCGGACCGATATTGCCGAGCCCAAGCACGGCGGAGCCATTGGAAACGACGCCGACGAGGTTGGCGCGGGCGGTATAGTCGGCGGCGGTTGCCGGGTCGTCGCGGATCTCGAGGCAGGGCGCGGCGACGCCCGGCGAATAGGCAAGCGCCAGATCCCGCTGGTTGCCGAGCGGCTTCGTCGCCTGGATTTCGAGCTTTCCCGGTGTCGGATGCTTGTGGAAGAAGAGGGCGGCCTCGTCGAGGTCCGACCGGGCCGTTTTCTTGCTCTCGCCGTCCATCCGGCCCTCCCTCTGTTCGTGATTTGGAGCCTTTTAGCATGCGCCGGCGAGTCTTCGCGACGGCAAATCGCGGACCCCGGCCTTCACAATGCCGGAGCAAAAATAATCAACCGATTCCAGACGGTTGGCTCGGAAGCCTCAGGCGTATTGGATTGGCGGCGGTCAAAACGCGCTGACGTAGAGACCGCCGTCGACCGGGATGTTCTGGCCGGTGAGGTAGCCGGCATGGACGGAGCAGAGGAAGGCGCAGATCTGACCGAATTCCTCCGGCGTGCCGAGACGTTTTGCCGGCACGTCGGCGCTGATGCGGGCCTTGCGCGCGGCGGCCGCGGCCGGATCTTCCTCGGTGCCGGCCTCATGCGGGCCGCGCAGCCGGTCGGTATCGAGCTTGCCGGGCAAGAGGCTGTTGATGGTGACGTTGCGGTCGATCACCGTGCGCGCCACGCCGGCGAGGAACGAGGTCAGGCCGGCGCGCGCGCCGGACGACAGGTCGAGGCCGGGGATCGGCACATAGACCGACAGCGAGGTGATGTTGACGATGCGGCCGAAGCCGCGCTTGGCCATGCCGTCGATCACCGCCTGGACGAGTTCGATCGGCGTGACCATGTTCTGCGTAACGCCCTCGAGGATCTTTGCGCGGTCGAGCTCGCGAAAATCGCGCAGCGGCGGGCCGCCATTGTTGTTGACGAGGATGTCGGGATCGGGGCAGGCGGCGAGTATCGCTTTCTGCACGTCCGGCTTCGACACGTCGCCGGCAACTTCGATGACCTTGACGCCGAACCAGTCGCGGATGTCCTTGGCGGTCTTGGCCAAGAGTTCGGCGTTGCGGCCGTTGACGACGAGATCGACGCCGGCTTCGGCAAGTGCAATGGCGCAGCCGCGCCCCAGTCCCTTGCTCGAGGCGCAGACGATGGCCTTCTTTCCGCGAATGCCGAGATCCATGACGGTTTTCTCCTGATTGACTTGCGCAAGCTAGCGCCTGGGCTGGACCAACCGCAACCGTCATACGGTTGTTGCATGAATCGGGGCATAGGCACGCGAAAGCAAAGGGTAAAATCGTCATGTCAGACCCAGAGCCCCGCACTTTCCGCGCCCTGTTCATTTCCGACGTGCATCTCGGCTCGAAAGCGGCCAAGGCCGATTTCCTGATCGACTTCCTGCGCTATCACGACGCCGAAATCATCTATCTGGTCGGCGATATCGTCGACGGCTGGCGGCTGCGGCGCAGCTGGCACTGGCCGCAGAGCCACAACGACGTGGTGCAGAAGCTGCTGCGCAAGGCGCGCAAGGGCGCCTCGATCACCTATATCGCCGGCAATCACGACGAATTCGCCCGCCAGTTCCAGGGTGTGCATTTCGGCGGAATCGTCGTCGCCGACCGCGCCATCCATGAGACCGCCGACGGCCGGCGCCTGCTGGTTATCCACGGCGACCAGTTCGACACGGTGGTGCACAACCAGCGCTGGCTCGCCTATCTCGGCGACTATGCCTATGACACGGCGATGGTGATCAATCGGGTGGTGACCAAGCTGCGCCACCTGCTCGGCCTGCCTTACTGGTCGTTCTCGTCATGGGCGAAGGTCAAGGTCAAGAAGGCGGTGAACTTCATCGGCTCGTTCCAGACCGTGCTTTCAGAAGAGGCACGGCGCTCGCATGTCGACGGCGTGATCTGCGGCCACATCCATCACGCGGCGATCGAAAGCTATGGCGACGTGCAATACATCAACACCGGCGACTGGGTGGAAAGCTGCACGGCGGTGGTCGAGCATTTCGATGGCCGCATGGAGATCCTGACTTGGGCGCATGTCCTACCTGAGACCACGGCAGGCAGCGACGTGCTGGTGCCGGTCGACATCATCGACCTGAAAGGCAGGGCGGCTCAGGCGGCTTGAATGCAGCTGCCTTTTCGCGGTTCCGCCTGCTTCCCTGGTCGCGCTGACATGGGGCGCGCGCGGCGCTCACTCCCGGGCCCCGTCCGTCAACAGCTTTGCTCTTGATCGATTGATCCAGCCAGTTCCGCCGCGCTTTGCTGCATGTTAGGGATCGAGACACGTTGCATGGGTGTCGTATGCAGCGAAATTGGATCGATTCATGTCGCTGCCGCCGCTATCGCCAGAACAACTTGTCAAGCCAAGCCATTTCGAACTGCGCATGAGCCTGATCTTCGCGACCTTGTTCGTGTCGCAGGGCACCCATCTGCCTTATTTTCCGCTCTGGCTGCAGGCGAAAGGTTTTCATGCCGAGCAGATCGCGGTCATCCTGGCGGCGCCAATGTTCCTGCGTGTCGTGACGACGCCGGTGCTGACCGCGTTCGCCGACCGCGCGAATGACCGCGCCAATGTCTATATCGCATTGGTCGCCGGCTCGATGGTCGTCTCCGCCGGCTATTTCCTGCCGGCCACCTACGCCATAGTGCTCGCCGTCTCGCTTTTGCTGACGATCGTCTGGACGCCGCATTCGCCGATGGCCGATTCGCTGGCGCTGTCAGGCGTGCGGCGCTTCGGCTCGAATTACACGGCGATGCGCAAATGGGGCTCGATCTCGTATCTCGGCGCCAATGTCGTGGGTGGCTTCATCCTGGCAGCCACGGGTCCGCGGGCGGTTCCGGTCATCATCTTCTTTGCCCTCGGCGCGGCCCTGGTCGCGGCATTGGCGGCGCCGCGCATGGGGCGGCCACGCAAGGCTTCGCCGCTTTCGGCAACCGAGATCCAGCATAAGGCGCCGAGCCTGTTCAACGCCTATTTCCTCTATTTCACGCTTGGCGTCGGCATCATCACCGCCAGCCACGCCTTCCTCTACGGCTTCGTCTCGATCTATTGGAAATCGATCGGCATCGGCGATTCCGTCGTTGGCCTGCTATGGGCTTGGGGCGTGGTCTCCGAAGTCTGCATGTTCCTGTTTTTCAACCGTATTTTTGCATCCATCTCGGTTGTCAGGGTGATGGTGATCGCCGGTATCGGTTCGATCGTGCGCTGGATCGCCTTTCCGCTGGTCTGGCCGCTCGGCCTGGGCGTCGCCGGCTTCTTCCTTGTCCAGACGCTGCATTCGGTGTCGGTGGCGATGGTGCTGATCGGCCTGCAGAAGATGATTGGCGAGACGGTCTCCGAAGAGCGGACGGGCGCTGCGCAAGGCATCGCCTATTTCTTCAACGGCTTCTTCATGGCGGCGGTGACGCTCGCTTCCGGCCCCCTTTATGAGCGGCTTGGCGTCGACGGTTTCCTGGCGATGATCCCGATCGCGATCATCGGCATGGTGCTGATAGGCCTCGCTTCCCGCTCAGCCCCAAAGCACCCGCTCAGGGGGTGAAACCAGCGATCCCCGGTAGACAAGGCCGGGCTCGCGATCGCGCGCAAGCAGCAGCGGGCCGTCGAGGTCGACGAAGTCCGCGTCCTGCGCCAGGAGCACCGCCGGCGCCATGGCGAGCGAGGTGCCGACCATGCAACCCACCATGATGCCGAAGCCAAGGTCGCGCGCGCGGTCGCGCAGCTTCAACGCCTCCGTCAGGCCGCCTGATTTGTCGAGCTTGATGTTGACGGCGTCGTAGAGGCCGACCAGCGCATCTAGGTCTTTCGCCGCATGAACGCTTTCGTCGGCGCAGACCGGCACCGGATGTGCGATCCGGCGCAGGATGTCGTCCTTGCCCGCCGGCAGCGGCTGCTCGACCAGCGCTATGCCGTGCTGCGCGGCGAAAGCGAGGTTCGCCTCGACATTTTCGTCGGTCCAACCCTCATTGGCATCCAGGATGATGCGGCTTTCGGGAGCGGCTTCCGTCACCGCACGGATTCTGGCCATATCATTGTCGCCGCCGATCTTGACCTTGAGCAAGGGCCGCGTGGCGTTGGCGCGCGCCTGCGCGGCCATGGCCTCCGGTGTGGCGAGCGACAGGGTGTAGGCGGTTTCCAGCGGCTCGGCAGGAAGGGCCCCGATTGCCGCCGCCACCGGCGTGCCGGTCAGCTTGGCTTCCAGGTCCCATAGGGCGCAGTCGATGGCGTTCCGCGCCGCGCCCGCGGGCATGGCCGCAAGCAGGGCGGTCCGGTCGATGCCAGCGACGATCGGATCGTGCATCGCCTCGATGGCCGCGCGCACCCCCTCCATGGTCTCGCCGTAGCGCTTGTAGGGCACGCATTCGCCACGGCCGGAACGTCCCCCGTCAGCGATCGTTACGGTGATGACTTCGGCCTCGGTTTTGGATCCGCGCGAGATGGTGAAGGTGCCGGCGATCGGAAATCGCTCCATTTCGACCGAAATGACACGCGCCATAATTTTCTTCTCCGGCTATGCGACACCAGTCTGCAGGCAAATCGACACGCCAGTCCGGTCACGCTAAACAGGACGCCATGTTGACCATTCGCAAACGCGACGCAAGCGGCGAGGCCAAGGACGCCGAGCATCGGCCACGCGTTGCCGTGGGCGAGGAAGGAGGCGTGCTGGGCTGCGCCTTTTCTGGTGTGTGGACGACGCGCACCGTGGCTCTGGTCGATGCCGACATGCGCAAGATCGAGGGGAAAAGCGGCGCAAAGCAGCTGATGCTCGACCTTTCCCACATCGAAAAGATGGACACAGCCGGCGCCTGGCTTATCGACCGACTGGCGAGCGCCTTCGAGAAGAAAGGCGTCGAGGTCCATTTGCAGGGGCAGAGCGAGATCGCCTCGATCCTGCTCGGCGCGGTCGGCGATGCGGTTCGCCGTGAGCCCGAATCAGGCCCGTCCGGGCCGCCCAACATCATCCTGCGTGCGCTGGAGCTGGTTGGCCGGCGGGTCTATGAGATGCGCGACGATTTCCTCGCTTCGATGAACATCCTCGGCGCCACGATCCGCGGCGCGCAGATGAAGCTTGGCCGCGGCCACGCGGTCAACCTGGCCGCGATCTTCAACCAGATCGATCGCATGGGCGTCGGCGCGATACCGGTGGTGGTGCTGATGTCGGCCATTGTCGGCGCCATCGTCGCCCAGCAGGGCGCCTACCAGCTCAGCTATTTCGGCGCCAACATCTTCGTCGTCGACCTGGTCGGGGTGCTGATCCTGCGCGAGCTCGGCGTGCTGATGACGGCGATCATGCTCGCGGGACGTTCAGGCAGCGCCATCACCGCCGAGATCGGCTCCATGAAGATGCGCGAGGAAGTCGACGCGCTGAAGGTGATCGGCCTCAATCCGATCGGCGTGCTGGTCTTTCCGCGGCTCGTCGCGTTGGTGATCGGGCTGCCGTGCCTCACCATCATCGCCAATTTCGCCGCGCTTGCCGGCGGGATCGTCGCCGCCTGGCTCTATTCCGATATTCCACCGGCCGCGTTCATCGACAGGCTGCGCGTCGCCATCGATCTCAGCACCATCTTTGCCGGCCTGATCAAGGCGCCGTTCATGGCCCTGATCATCGGCATCATTGCCTCGGTCGAGGGCATGAAGGTCGGCGGCAGCGCCGAATCGCTCGGCCTGCACGTGACCGCATCGGTGGTGAAGTCGATCTTCGTCGTCATCATCCTCGACGGGCTTTTCGCCATGTTCTACGCAGCGATCGGGTTCTGAGATGGCGAACGGCAACGGCGCAGCGGCAGCGCAGGATACCAACGACGACGAAATCGTGCTTTCGGTGCGCAACGTCACCGTGGCCATCGACGGCAAGCTGATCCTCGACAAGCTCTCGCTCGACATCAAGCGCGGGGAGATCCTTGGCTTTGTCGGCGCTTCGGGCGCCGGCAAATCGGTGCTGTTGCGCACCATATTGGGGCTGATGCCGAAGCAATCGGGGACGATCAGCCTGTTCGGCGTCGATGTCGACAAGGCGAGCGACGCCGACCGCCTGCGCATCGACATGCGGCTCGGCGTCCTTTTCCAGCATGGCGCGCTGTTTTCGGCGCTGACGGTGCTGGAAAACGTGCAGGTGCCGATGCGTGAATATCTCGACCTGCCCAGGGCGCTTATGGATGAGCTCGCCTTGCTCAAGATCGAGCTGGTCGGGTTGCCGGCCGACGCCGCGCAGAAGTTTCCGTCCGAGTTGTCCGGCGGCATGATCAAGCGCGCGGCGCTCGCCCGTGCGTTGGCGCTCGACCCTGACATCGTCTTTCTCGACGAGCCGACCTCCGGCCTCGATCCGATCAGCGCGGCCGAATTCGACGAGTTGGTCGTCAAGCTTCGCGACACCATGGACCTGACCGTCTACATGGTCACGCACGATCTCGACACGCTGTTCACCGCTTGCGACCACGTGGCGGTGCTCGGCAAGAAGCGGGTGCTGGTCGAAGGCACGATCGACGATATGCTGAAGAGCGAGGAGCCGTGGGTGAAGTCCTATTTCCGCGGAAAACGGGCCCGGCAACTTGATCTTGCGGCGCGCGCATAGCCATAAGTGAGGCGATGGAAACAAGAGCCAACTACATTATTGTCGGCATCTTCACGCTGGGTGCGATCCTGGCGGCCTTTGCCTTCGTCTATTGGACCGCGGCGATCGGCGACAGAGGCGAAACGACAATGCTGCGCGTGCGCATTCCAGGTTCGGCTTCGGGCCTCGGCCGCGGCAGCTTCGTGCTGTTCAACGGCGTCAAGGTCGGTGACGTCAAACGTGTGTATATCGACGTCGACAATCCGACGGTAGCCATTGCCGACACCGAGATCGACCGCATGACGCCGATCACCAAGTCGACACAGGCCGATATTGGCCTTGCCGGCTTGACCGGCCAGGCCAATATCGAACTCCGGGGCGCCGACCCCAAGGAAGCGAAGCTGCTCGACGAGGCGGAAAAAGAGGGCAGGATCCCCGAGATAACCGCCAATCCGTCGGCGGTCACCAACCTTCTGCAGACGGCGCAGAACATCTTCACCCGCGCCGACAAGGTGCTGAGCGAGCTCGAAGGCTTCACCAAGGACGTTCGCGGCCCGCTGACGCAGACGGTCAAGAATGTCGAGACCTTCTCGGATGCGCTGGCCAAGAACTCCGACGGGATCGACAAGTTCCTGTCGGCGGTGAGCTCGCTTTCGGATCAACTGAAGAATGTCTCGGGCCGACTCGACAGCACGCTGAAGGCCGCCGAAGGCCTGCTCAATTCCGTCGACAAGGACCAGATCAAGAGCATCGTGGCCAATGTCGACACGGTGACGGCGAATCTGAAGGAGACCTCGAAGCAGTTCGATACAGTCATCGGCAACGTCAACACGGCAGTCGGCTCGATCAACGATTTCGCCAAGCAGACGCAAGGGACATTGGCCAAGGTCAACGGCGTGCTCGACGGCATCGATCCGGCCGACGTCAAGGCCGCTTTGGCCAATATCCAGAAGGCCAGCGCCAGCGCCGACAAGGCGGCCTCGGACATCGCCAAGGTGACCGACAAGATCGCCAACCGCTCCGACGATATCGACCAGACCATCAAGGACGCCCGCCAGCTCGCGCAGCGGCTCAACGATGCCTCGGTGCGCGTCGACGGCATCCTGGCCAAGGTCGACAAGATCCTCGGCTCGGGCGAGGCCGACGGCGTGATGGCCGATGCCAGGGCGACGCTGAAATCCTTCAAGCAGGTGGCCGACACGCTGAATGCGCGGCTCGGCACCATCACCGACAATCTGGCGCGTTTCTCCGGCCAGGGCCTGCAGAACGTCGAGGCGCTCGTGCAGGACAGCCGGCGCTCGATCAACCGCATCGAGGAAGCGGTGACCGACCTCAGCCGCAATCCGCAGCGCATTCTGTCCGGTGGCGACGGCGAGGTTCGGCAGTTCGATGGAAGGACACGGCGTTGACTTCGGCTGCCGCGACCGCCAAGAAAATGAACCGCGAATGCGGGTTGATCGTAAGATCCGGGGACAACGGGGATCACGCGTGAAGTCGGTCAGGGTGGGAGCGGGTCGTCTGAGATTGTCCGCGGCAGCGTTGCTGGTGCTTTCGGTTGCCGGTTGCGCGGCCCTGGGCGGCAAGCCGGCGCCGCTCGACACGTTCGAATTGTCGGCGCCGTCGGTCGACATGCATGCCCACAGCCGCCGCCAGATCCTGATAGCCCAGCCGTCGGCGCTCAAGGCGCTGGACAGCCAGAACATCGTCATCAGGCCTTCCGACCGGTCGATCCAGTTCCTCAAGGGCGCGCAATGGGCGGACCGGCTGCCATTGATCGTGCAGGCGAGGCTGGCCGAAACCTTCCAGCGCTCCGGCAGCTTTGCCGGTGTCGGCAAGCCGGGTGAGGGGCTGGCGATCGACTACCAGATCATCGTCGAGGTACGCTCCTTCGAGGTGCGCGTCGATGGCGGCGAGCATGCCGATGTCGACCTGTTCGTACGCATCCTCAACGACCGCGATGGCGAGGTGCGCGCCTCAAAGAACTTCACCGCGAGCGCGCCGGTCTCCGGCAGCGGCAACGCTGCCTATGTCGGCGCGCTGGACAACGCCTTCGGCCAAGCGGCGACCGACATCGTCCGCTGGACGGATTCGGCGATCTGAGCGCCGGACAGGCAATCAAACTCCAACATAAAAAAGGCGGACCCCGGCCCGCCTTTCTGTTTCAGTCCGCCGATCGGCTTCAGTGCAGGCGGCCGCTGGCGTGGGCCAGCATGGTGTAGACCTTGCCGGTGTCGGACGTCAGATAGGTCTGCGCCATGATGTTGTCGCGGTCGTTGCGCGAGACATCCTTGAGCAGCTTCTCGAAATCCTCGCAGTAGCGATCGACCGCGGCGCGGAATTCCGCCTCTGCCTGGTACTTGCGACGGATCTCGTCAAAAGTCTGCTGGCCCTTCAGCGTGTAGAGGCGGCGCGTGAAGACGTCGCGCTCGCCGCGCCGGTAGCGGTTCCAGAGCTCGATCGAAGCGTCATGGTCGATGGCGCGAGCGATGTCGACGGAGAGCGAATTGAGCGACTCCATGACATGCAGCGGCGAGCGCTGGGCAGGGGTCGCGCGCGGCGCTTCCGCCGGCGCTGCCGGCCGCAGCTCCTCCTCGCGCGAAGCGTTGGTCAGGAGGTCGCGCACCCAGCCGCCCTGCGGCGGCTTGCTGTTCGGGTCGCGGCGCGGCGCCTCGGCAGGACGTTCGAGGTCGAGCGTGCCGCGCAGCGTGGTCTCGGCGAGCGGCGCCTGAGGGGCGCGAGCCGTGGGCTGCGGCTGGGGCTGAGGGGCCGGCGGACGGCGCAGCGGCGGCTCGGCGGCGCGGGCCGGCGCCTGCGGAGCAGGCCGCAGACCGCGCGGTTCGCCCTGTTCGCTGCTGCCGCTGCGGCCGGATTTCGCAACGATATCCGACAGTTCCTTGAGCGCATTGATCTGCTCGGCGACGGCGCGACGGATGGCCGAGGTCGATTCCTTGGCCTCTTCCGGCATCTCGATGACGCCCTTCTTCAGCTCGGCGCGGGTCAGGTCGAGCTCGCTCTTGATCGAGCCCGCGGTGCGGCGCATCTCCTCGGTCGCGTCGGCAAAGCGACGCGTCGCCGAATCGACGACCTCGGCGATGGCGGTGCGGATCTTTTCCGCCGATTCCATCGTGCGGCCCTCCGCGGTCTGCATCGTCTGGCCGACGAGGCTTTCGAAGGAACGCATCACCTTCTCGAGGTCTTCCGACTTCTTGACCAGGCCGACGGCGAGGTCTTCCAGCGAGGACTGACGCTCCAGCGTGTGCTCGAGATTGCTCTGCGCGGAGCTGAGCAGGTTAGAGGCGCTGGAGAGCAGGCGGCTGTGCTCGTCGAACTTGGTCGCGATCGAGGCCACCTCACGCAGCGTTGCCGAGGACAGATCGGTGAGCCGCGTCGTGTTGGAATCGACGAGACGCGCGGAGCTGGCGAAGGTCTGGGCGGCCTTCTCCGTGGTCGTGGCGAAGCTCTGCGTGCTGCCGGAGAGCCGCTCCTCGACCTGGCCGAGGTTGACGGCAGCCTGCTCGATCAGCTGGCCGAGCTGCGCGCTGGAGGTCGTCATGCGGCCGATGAGATCGGCCACGCTGTCGGCAAGCGAGGAACGCGCGCCTTCGACGGCCGACAGGGTCTCGGCCGTGCGGCTGGCCAGCGCGTTGACGAGGTTCGTGTTCTCGCTGCGCAGCTTCTCGGCCGCCCGTTCGGTGACCTCTTCCATGCTGCGCTGCAGTTCGGAGCCGCCCTGGGCGAAGCGCTCGACCAGCGGCTTGGCCGTCTCGTCGAGGATTTTCGCCATCTCGGCCGAACGCGCCGCCAGCATGGTGTTGAGCTCGCGGGTGTTGGCGCCGATCGTGCGCGCGGCCTCGTTGGTGCTCTGGCCGATATGCTGGCCGACCGCCGTGAAGGTCTCGGCGATGACATTGGCGCGCGAGATGAGCTGGGCCTCGGCGCTGGAGACCTGCTCGTTGAGCTTCTGGCCCATGGTCTCGGCGGTGTAGGCGAGGCGGTTTTCCACGCTCGCGACCTGGTCCTCGACACGGGCGGCCGCGGCGGAGGCGCTTGCGGCCAGCCGCTCGTCGGCGCCGGCCAGCGCCTGCTCGATCTCGCGGGCATGCACGGCAAGTTCCTGGCCGGTCTGGCGGGCGCGGTCTGCGACACGCTGCTCGGTGGCGGCGAAGGCGCTGACGATCGTGTCGGCATGCTCGCCGATGGTCGAGCTGCTCGAGGCAATGCGCGACACCAGGCGGTTGTCGGCGTCGTCGAAGATGCGGCCGATCTCGCCGGCACGAGCGGAAAGCGCTTCCGAACCCTCGGCAATGCGCGACATGAGCTGCTGGTCGGCGCTGTCGAAGATGCGGCCGAGATCGGAGGCGCGGGCGGCCAGCGCTTCGGCCGATTCCGTGATGCGCATCGAGAGCCGCTCGTCGGCGCCCTCGAAGTTGCGCAGGATGTCGCCGGCGCGGGCGGCCAGCGACTGCGCCGTTTCGACGGCGCGGGCAACCAGCTTCTGGTCGGCCGTGTCGAAGGTGTTGGCGATCTCGCCGGCGCGCGTCGCCAGCTTGTCCGCGGTTTCCTCGGCGCGGGCCATCATCGCGTTCGACGCATCGTCGGCGCGCGCCATCAGCATGTTGGACGTATCCTGGGCACGCTCGTGCAGGCGGCGGTCCGCCGCCTCGAAGGCCTGGGCGATGTCCTCGGCCCTGGAAAGCAGCGCGGAGGACGTCTGCTCGGCGCGTTCGGCGATCTTGCGGTCCGCGTCGCTGAAGGCAGCACCTGCCTGCTCATGCAGGGCACTGGTGACTTCCATGACCTTGTCGCGCAGCGCGCCCGCCACGAACACTGCGGTCTTTTCCAGCACGCCGCGGACATTGTCGACGCCGGTCGACAGCGCGCGCTCCATGGTGCCGGCGCGTTCTTCGATCACACCGGTCTGCCGGCTGAAGGCCTGCTCGATCTTCTCGACGTCGGCTGCAATGGCCGCCGAGATGTCGCTGCTCCTGGCGGCGATCTGGTCGATATGCCCGGAAACCGAACGATCGACGTCCTTGCGCGCGTCGGCGAGCTTGACGAGATCGTCCTCCAGGGCCCTGGCAAGCATGTCGCGGCCCTCGGACAGCTTGCCGACATGGCCGGCGATGACGTCGTCGATCTCCGAGCGGCTCTCGGTCAGCTTCTGGAGATCGGCTTCGAGGGCGCGCCTGAGGATATCGCGGCCTTCGGCGAGCTTCTCGACCTGGCCGGCGACAAGGCCGTCGATGCCGGAACGGCTCTCGGCGAGCTTGGCGAGGTCGGCTTCAAGCGCGCGCGTGAGGATGTCGCGGCCTTCCGAAAGCTTCTCGACCTGGCCAGCGACGAGGCCGTCGATCGAGGCGCGGCTTTCGGCCAGCTTGGCAAGGTCGGCCTCCAGCGCACGCTTGAGGATGTCACGGCCCTCGGCGAGCTTCTCGACCTGGCCGGACACCAGGCCGTCGATGCCGGCGCGGCTCTCGGCGAGCTTGGCAAGATCGTCCTCAAGCGCCTTGGACAACGACGTGCGGTTCTGCGACAGCTGGTCGGCATGGGTCTGCATGAGGCCGCTGGCATTGGCCATATCGGCTTCGAGCGCACGCGAAAGCTCGGCGCGATGGTCGGTGATCTTCTGCGAATGATCGACGATCGCGCCCTGGATGGTGTTGAGGTCGGCTTCCAGCGCGCGCTTGAGGATATCGCGGCCCTCGGCGAGCTTCTCGACCTGGCCGGCGACCAGCCCATCGATGCTGGAGCGGCTTTCGGCCAGCTTGGCGAGATCGTCCTCCAGCGACTTCGACAGCACCGAACGATCCTGGACGAGCCTGTTCTGGTGGTCGGCAATGGCGCCGCTCACATTCTGGAGGTCGTCCTGCAGAGCCCTCGACAAGGTCGAGCGATCCTGCGCGAGCCTGTCCTGGTGATCGGCGATGGCGCCGCTGACGGCTTGCAGGTCGGCTTCGAGCGCTTTCGACAGCTGCGAGCGATCTTCCAGCACCTTGTCCGAATGTCCCGCAATGGCACCCTTGATGGTGTTGAGGTCGGCCTCCAGGGCGCGCTTGAGGATATCGCGGCCTTCGGCGAGCTTCTCGACCTGGCCGGCGACAAGACCGTCGATCGAGGCGCGGCTTTCGGCCAGCTTGGCGAGGTCGGCTTCCAGCGTCTGCGAAAGCAGGCCGCGGTCATCGGCGAGCTTGCCGGCGTGGCTGTCGATGAGGCCGCGGATGCCGCTCAGATCGTTTTCAAGCGCGCGGCTGAGTTCGCCGCGGTCCTCGGCGAGCTTGCTCGAGTGCGTCTCGATCAGGGTCCTGATGCCGATGATGTCGGTTTCGAGCGCCTTGGCGAGCACGGCGCGACCTTCGGCGATCTTCTCGACCTGACCGGCGACAATGCCGTCGATCGAGGCGCGGCTGTCCTGCAACTTGCCGAGATCGGCCTCCAGGGCGCGTGCCAGGATGTTGCGGCCCTCGGCCAGCTTCCCGACATGGCCGGCGACCATTTCGTCAATCATTGTACGGGCTTGGACGAGCCTGCCGGAGTCTTCGTTCAAGGCCTGAGACAAGCGATTGCGGCCTTCCTCGAGCTGCTCCAGATGGCCGCCCAGCGACGCATCGATAGCTGCGCGCGACTCGTTGACCTTGCGCAGATCTTCTTCGAGCGCGCGCGAGATCAGGCCGCGGCCTTCCGCCAGCTTCTGCACCTGGTTGGTGACGGCGGAATCGATCGCCGCGCGGCTTTCGGCGAATTTCGCCAGGTCCGCCTGCATAGCGGTGGCCATGCGTTCGCGGCTCTCCGAGAGCGCGCGGCTGTGGTTCTCGACCGCTTCCTCGATGCCGACACGGGCATTGGCCAGCCGCTGGATGTCGGAATCGAAGGAGCGCGACACCACATGCCGGGCCGCTTCCATGCGCCCGGCGAAGTCGGTGGCGCGGGCTTCGAGCATGGAGGAGGTCGACGAGATGATGTCGGCCATATCGGCGCCGATCTGGGTCTTGCCCTGATCGATCATCGCCGACAGCGTGTCCTTGCTCTCCGCGAAGGCGTGGGCGATTTCCTTCGCGCGCTCCACCATCGTCTCGTTGATCTGGCGGGCGCGCGCCTCGAGGGCGGCGTTGAGCTTCTGCGTGCCGGTGTCGAGCGCCTCGGCGCGGGTCTGGAATTCGCTGATCAGCGCCTGGCCCCGTTCGGCAAGCGTCCGTTCGATACCGCTGAGGCTGGTCTCGAATTCCGAGCTCAAGGTGCGCGCCGCGCCGCCGAGCAGCGAGACCATGCCATTGGTGCGGTCATCGAGCAGGTCGGTCAGCGAGCGGGTGAGGCCGTCCGTGGTGTCGGTCAGCTTGGCGATACGGGTGTCGAGGAGGCTCGCGAAAGCCTCGCCGGAGGTCGAAAGCCGGTCGGTGATGTTGTCCAGGCGCGATTCGACGGAATCGAAGATCGACGTCGAGCTTTCATTGATGCGATCGATCAGCGTGTCGCCGGAATTGTTGATCGTCATCGACAGCTTGGTCGATGCGTTAAGGATGGAGTCGCGGATGATATCGCTGGCCGAGCCGATCTCGTCGCGCAGCGTCTCGTGAGCGCTGGCAATGGAGGCGCGCACGCGCTCGGCATGGGTGACGACCGCCTCGCGCTCGCTGCCGAGACCATCGACCAGCGAACGGATGCGGGCCTCGTTCTCGGAATAGGAGCGCTCGATCTGGCTGACTTCGCCGTGGACAAGCGTTTCGAGCTCGACCGCGCGGGCCAGGGTGCGCTCGATGCCTTCGCCCATGGCCGCCACCTCGCGGCGAACGGCCTGGCCGATCATCATGACACGGTCCTGGGCGAGGTTTTCGGGCTCCGCCAGGCGGAAGGCGACCTCGGTCATGGATTGCGCGGCAATACGCATTTCCTGCGCGCGCCGGATCATGGCGGCGAACGCCCAGAACAGGATGACCGGAACGATCGCGGCAACCGCCAGGCCAATCAGCTCGGGACGGGCGAAGAACTGGTCGAAGGTGCGGATCTTCCAGATGCCGGGGCCGAACAACAGGTTGGCCAGGCCGCCGGCGCCGGCGATCCAGGCCAGCGAGATAAAGGCGATCACCCAGTAGACGGTGCTCGACGCACGGCGGTTGAGGCTGTGCAGCAGCGTCTTATAGTCTTTCTGGCGGTCGTCATTGGCGGGCGTGAAGCCGGTGGGAGGCGTAAGGCCGGACGGCTGCCCATTACGCGGCTCGACCGGGCGCAACTCGGCCGGCTTGGCCGCGGGCGCCCTGGGAGACTGGGGGTTGCCAGGCTGGGGATTGTTTGCCGGCTCCGTCCTCTGGCTGCGGCCTTCGCGCGCCAGTTCATCGGCCGCCGCCGAAATCTGCGCTTCGAGATCCTCCATCGACGCCGCCATAT
Organism: Mesorhizobium sp. B3-1-9; assembly: GCF_006439595.1. Classification (NCBI taxonomy): domain Bacteria; kingdom Pseudomonadati; phylum Pseudomonadota; class Alphaproteobacteria; order Hyphomicrobiales; family Phyllobacteriaceae; genus Mesorhizobium; species Mesorhizobium sp. B3-1-9. The sequence continues at coordinate 171,539 of NZ_VFTJ01000006.1, read as the reverse complement.
CGAGGCCGCCGTCGTCGCCGTTAAGGTCAAGGTCAAGCGCCTTTTCCAGTTCCGCGGCTACGTCATTCTCGAGAGACTTGGTCGTCGTTGGTTTCTTAGCCATGCCTTCGCTACCCTGTACTAGCTGCCGCGGGACTTATGATTTTGGCCTGATTCTGGCCCGATTCTGGCTTGTCTATCCCGAGCAGGAGGCTGAAAAATGGACCTTCGTATCGTAATGACACACAGGGGTAAAGAAAACATGCATTCCGGGAGATACGTAAAACTTTAAATATAAGGTTAACGGAGACGTGATCCGGCTGCCTCCGTGACAACATTTTTCCCCTGCAATCGTTAACCCGTTGGCGACCGGAAGCGCCTATTTTCGTGGGCCCGTCTGCCCGCTTGATGGAGTTGCAGTGCGTATGCGTGGCGAAAGTGGTATTGCGTTTTCCATGCCGGGGGGAGATGCCTCCGGAACGGCCGGAGCCCGACCGGTCGACCTCGGCCATCTGGCGCGCCAGACGATGGGCGACCGTGACCTCGAACGGGAAGTGTTGGCGCTGTTCGTGCAACAGTCGCTGTCCGTCCGCGACCAGATCGCGGATGCCGACGCCAGGCAAAGGGTGCTTCTGGCGCATGGCCTGAAAGGCTCGGCGCGCGGCATCGGCGCCTTTGCGGTGGCCGATTGCGCGGCGATCATCGAAGGGCAGCCGGAAGACGTCCGGGCGCTCAAGCGGCTCGGCACGCTGATCGAGGAAGTGCGCGACTTCATCGCCGGCATCAGCCGCTAGAGCCGGACGATTTCAGGTCGAATCGACCTGAAATCTGAATCCGTCTCTAGATCAAAGGGATAGAGCATGGTGTCGCCCGAAAACCGCTTCACACTTTTCGGCATCATGCTCTAGCGCTATCTTTCTGAAAAACGTCATTTCGTGGCGCTTTCGCGCCGCAGTTGACTTGTCCGGTAGAGTGATTATCTCGGCTGCGACTCCTCAGGTGACTTAATGACCAAGCTGACTTACATCGCCCATGACGGGACCCGATTTGACGTGGAAGCCGAAAACGGCTCGACGGTCATGGAAAACGCGATCCGCAACGCGGTTCCGGGCATCGAAGCCGAATGCGGCGGCGCCTGTGCCTGCGCGACCTGCCATGTCTATGTCGACGAAGCATGGACGGCAGAGGTCGGCGAGCCGGAGGCGATGGAGGAGGACATGCTGGACTTCGCCTATGAGGTCCAGCCAAACTCGCGCCTCTCCTGCCAGATCAAGGTGCGCGACGCGCTGGACGGGCTGATCGTTCGGGTCCCCGAACGCCAGGGTTAAGCCGATTTTCCAATTTTCTTTCGCGCTGGCTGCTTGGCAGCAGCCGATAGCTCATGCAGTCTCGCGGCATTCCCAATTGGGGCGCAGCGCATGAGCGAGACTATCAAGACGGACGTTCTTATTGTCGGGGCAGGGCCGGTCGGCCTGTTTGCCGTGTTCGAGCTCGGCCTGCTCGACATGAAATGCCACCTCATCGACATTCTCGACCGTCCCGGCGGGCAATGCGCAGAGCTCTATCCGGAAAAGCCGATCTACGACATTCCCGGCTGGCCGACGATCTCCGCGCAAGGCCTGGTCGACAAGCTCATGGAGCAGATCCATCCGTTCAAGCCGGACTTCACCTTCAACCGCATGGTGTCGAGCCTGGAAAAGCTCGAGGACGGAACCTTTCGCGTCGCGACCGACGAAGGCGAGATGTTCGAGGCCAAGGTGGTGGTGGTCGCCGCCGGCGGCGGCTCGTTCCAGCCCAAGCGTCCGCCCATTCCGGGCATCGAGGCCTATGAAGGCAGGAGCGTCTTCTATTCCGTCCGGCGCATGGAGGAATTCCGCGGCCATGACCTCGTCATCGTCGGCGGCGGCGATTCGGCGCTCGACTGGACGCTCAACCTGCAGCCGATCGCCAAAAGCGTGACGCTGGTGCATCGCCGTCCGGAATTCCGGGCCGCGCCCGACAGCGTCAACAAGATGTATGCCATGCAGGAGATGAAGCAGCTCGAATTCCTGGTCGGCCAGGTCAGCGGCCTAGCCGGCGCCGACGGCCAGCTCGCATCGGCAACCATCAAGGGCGGCCCGGACGGCGACGTCGAGGTGCCGTGCACCCGCATGCTGCCATTCTTCGGCCTCACCATGAAGCTCGGGCCGATCGCCGAATGGGGCCTTAACCTGCACGAGAACCTGATCCCGGTGGACACCGAGAAGTTTCAGACGTCGATCCCGGGCATCTTCGCCGTCGGCGACATCAACTGGTATCCCGGCAAGCTCAAGCTGATCCTGTCAGGCTTCCATGAGGTGGCGCTGATGGCGCAGGCCGCCAAGCGCATCGTCAGCCCGGGCGAGCGGATCGTTTTCCAGTATACGACCTCGTCGACCAGTTTGCAGAAGAAGCTCGGCGTCCACGATTAAGGCGTATTGATATCCAGGTGACGCCGGCCCTGCGAACGGCAGCACCTGAATCTCAACACCTATTCCGCCAGCACAGGCGCGGCGTGCTCGTCGCGGCCGCGCAGTTCCTTTTCCGGCATCAGGAAGAGCACGGCAAGCGCCAGAACGAGCATGATGCCGGCGGCGACGAAAATCATCACGAACGGCAACGCCGATGCCAGCTGGATATGCGTCTGCGAGCCTTCGGCGGAGAGCGGCAGGCCGTAGCCGAGCGCAACGGCGCCAAGCAAAGCGACACCGAGCGCGCCGCCCAGCGTGCGCAGGAAGGTCAGCACGCCTGTCGCGACCCCCAGATGCGCGCGATCGACGGCATTCTGGACCGAGACGGTGGCGACCGGGAATGTCGTGCCGCTGCCCAGGCCGATCAGAGTGGTCAGGATTTCCACCTCGAGCAGCGAGGCGTGTTCCGCAATGGCACTGAGCACGCCAATGCAGACGATGGCCAAGCTGACGCCGATCATGGCGATGCGCTTGTAGTGGACGAAGCGCGGGATGGTGCGGCCGCTGAAGGTCGCGCCGGCGACCGTGCCCAGCAAGAGGCCGAGCATCGCGGTGCCGGATTCGCTGACCGAAAGCCCGACGACCGATTGCAGATAGACCGGCAGGTATACCGACGCGCCGATGTTGGCGGCCTGCAGCAGGAACATCGATATTGTGCCGGCGAGCACGATCGGGTTGCTCAGGACTTCGAGCGAGATCAAAGGCTCGGCCGCCTTGAGCACCCTCAACGCGAAGAAGGCCCAGAATACGACCGAGCAGGCGACCAGCCCAAGGATTTCGCGGGAGAACCAGGGATAGGCGCTGCCGCCCCAATTGAGCGCCAGGAGCAGCAGCGACGTGGCGATAACCAGCAGCACCGCGCCCAGGCCGTCGATGCGGTGGTTCTTGGCCGCGATCGGCAGCTTCCTCAGCGGGTTGTTGATGATGGCCATGGCCAGGAAGCCGATAGGCAGGTTGATCCAGAAGATCAGCGACCAGTGCAAATGTTCGGCAAATACGCCGCCGAGCAGCGGGCCGGCGACGCTGGCGACCGCCCAGGTGCCGGAGATCCAGGCCGCATAACGCGCTCGCTCGCGCGGCGGCACGAGATCGCCGATGACCGTCTGGGCCAGCGCGAAGAGACCGCCGCCGCCGGCGCCCTGGATGGCGCGGCCGATGACCAGCACCAGCATGTTGGGCGCGAGCGCGCTGACCAGCGACCCGAGCAGGAAGACGAGGATGGCGGCGTAGATGACGGGGCGGCGTCCGTAGACGTCGGAAATCTTGCCGTAGAGCGGCGCCATCGCGGTCGCGGTCAAGAGATAGCCGGTGACGATCCAAGGCAGATACTCGGCATGGCCGAGCGCGCGCGCGATCGTCGGCAGGGCAGGAGCTACGATGGTCTGATCAAGGGCCGCCAGCAACATCGACAACAGCACGCCGCCGATGATGGCATTTTTCTCGCTCTCGCTCATCGTCGGCGCGGCTTTCGGCGCCATCGCCTGGTTCTCGACGGTCTGGTCCATGCGTCATTCTTTCAAAGGCTGATGCTCAGTGCGCCAAAACGGCTGCGGCCGACCCGTCGTGCCTGGCGTCTGTTATTTCTCTTCACTGTTCGAGGCCCGGAGGGCTGCTTCGAACCCGCTATCTGTCGTTCGATATAGGCCGATTTCGACCGCCGCTCGAAAGTTTTTCCAGTCTGGCACCATGCTTGGACGAAATTGGCCCGGGATGGGGCTGACTCTCAAGTCAAGGCGGCGGCAGTTGGCCGGCTTCGACGCGTTCCATGCGGTAGCGCATCAGCCGAAGGATGCGGCTTTCGAAATTGACGCTCTCGACGCGGTCGAAGCGCAACTGGTCCTGATCGTGCCTGGCGAGCTCGGCTGCCTGGATCGCGGCGGCCTTCGCCTTCGCCTGTTCGCAAGTCTTCTGCACGGGGGCGGCCTTCAGCGCATCCTCGAGCAGGCGCGCATGGTTCTTGGCGATCTCGACATGGCGCTCCTCATGCCGCTTGATGTCGGCCGACAGCGTATCCCAGACCAGCCTGACGCCGGGATCGGATTTGCGCGGGCGCCGCCATTCGGGGAGGATCACCTTGACCTTCACGGTGACGGCCGCGTCGGCGACGCGGCAGGACCCTGCACTCTGCGCGTAGCTGATGCGGGTGGTGAAGGCCATCTGCGTGGCGCCAGGATGCCGCAAGCCGGTGCTCTTCACCTTGGGGCCGTTTCTCGACAGCTGGTTCTGGATATCGTCGAGCGTGCGGCCACCGACGCTGAAATAGCTGTAAGTCTTGACCAGATTGGCCGCGCCCGCCGGCATGGCGGTCAACGCGAGCATCAGGGCGCAGAGAAGGGATCGGTTCATCATATTGCCTCTTCACGCACCTTGCTTTAGGGCCGTCACCAGCGCAACGGAATTGATTTCGCGCGGATCACGCATGGTTGATGGATGATGACGACAAGGCGATGGCAGCTGGCGCATGGGCGCTATCTCGACCTCGGTCCGAAGGCGGTCGTCGTCGGCATCCTGAACGTCACGCCCGACAGTTTTTCGGACGGCGGCCTGTTCATCGCGCCTGAAAAGGCGCTGGAGCAAGCGCGCCGTATGGTGAAGGAGGGCGCGGCCGTCATAGATGTCGGCGGAGAGTCGACGCGGCCGGGTTTCGCCCCGATCACGGCCGAGGAAGAGCAGGCGCGCGTGCTGCCCATCATCTCGGCGCTCGCCGCTTCCGGCGAGGCGCTGATTTCGGTCGACACCTATCGGGAGGAAACCGCGCGGCTTGGCGTCGCCGCCGGCGCCCATATCGTCAACGACGTCTGGGGGCTGCAGCGCGAGCCGGGCATCGCGCGCGTCGCCGCCGAGACCGGGGCCGGGCTCGTCATCATGCATACTGGGCGCGAACGGCACAAATTGCCCGACGTGATCGAGGATCAGTTGCTTTTCTTGCGCAGATCGCTGGAGATCGCGCGCGCCGGCAATGTCGCCGACAGCCAGATCGTGCTCGATGCCGGCTTCGGCTTCGCCAAGGAAACGGCGGAGGAAAACCTCGACCTGATGGCGCGATTTTCCGAGCTCCGGGCGCTCGGCTACCCGTTGATGGCCGGAACCTCGCGCAAGCGCTTCATCGGCGCCGCGACCGGGCGCGAGCCCGCCGAACGGGCAGCCGGCACGGCTGCCACCAGCGTCATCCTGCGCTTGAAGGGAGCCGACCTGTTTCGCGTCCACGATGTCGCAATCAACGTGGATGCGCTGGCGGTGACCGATGCTATGCTTCAACGCGAAACCGAGCTTCCTCCCGGACACTGATCATGTACGTCATCCGTATGAAGAACTGCGCCTTCTTCGCCCGCCACGGCGTGCTGGACGAGGAGGAGACGCTTGGCCAGCGTTTCTATGTCGATGCCGAGCTGACGGTCGAGCCCAGCCGTCCGCTGACGGAGGATTCCATCGAGGATACCGTCAATTACGGCGTCGCCTTCGCGGTCATCGAGAAGATCGTGACCGGACACCGCCGCTTCCTGATCGAGGCGCTGGCGCTGGAGGTCGCGAAGGCGCTGACGGCCAGGTTTTCGCAGATCAGGAAGGCCGAGATCACCGTGCGCAAACCAAACGCGCCGGTGCCCGGCGTGCTCGATTATGTCGAGGTGACCGTTGTCTGGCCAGAATAGCGCTGTCTACCTCAGTCTCGGCGGCAACCTCGGCGAGCCGGCGAAGTCCATGGGCGCGGCATTGCGCATACTGGACGGCGACGACGCGACGCACGTCACCGCCGTCTCCTCGCTTTATCGCACGCCGCCTTGGGGCAAGCTCGACCAGCCGGATTTCCTCAATGCCGCCGCCGCGATCGAGACGGCTCTCTCGCCGCGCGCGCTGCTCGACCTTTGCCTCGACGTCGAGAGGCGGTTGAAGCGCGTGCGCGAGGAGCGCTGGGGGCCCCGCCTGATCGATATCGACATATTGGTTTTCGGCGACCGGGTGATCCACGAGACGGGGCTCGAAGTGCCGCATCCGCGCATGCTGGAGCGCGCCTTCGTGCTGGCGCCGCTGGCGGAGATCGCGCCAGGGCTTTCGGTCGGCGGCAGGAGCGTGTCGGAGCGGCTCGGCGCCGTCGATATTTCCGGTATCGAGCGGCTGCCGTCCGGCCGCGAATGGTGGCTTGGGTAAAACCGGCTGGTTAGCCGGAAAAACCGCCGCCGTCCAAAAATGCCTGCTCCTCGGCGGTCGTCGCGCGGCCAAGCATCCGGTTGCGGTGCGGAAAACGGCCGAAGCGCCGGATGATCTGCAGATGCTCCTCGGCGTATTTGAGGTATTCGGGCGCTTTGGCGGTTGTGAGTTGCATTGACCGTTCCTGGTCGGCCAGCAATTCGGAATGCTCGAAGGGCAAATAGAGGAAGACGCGAACCAGTTCTTCCAGTTCCAGGTCCTGACCGGCGGCGATTGCCTTGTCGGCGAAGTATCTCGCCAGCGGATCGGTCGCGAACATGTGGCCGGTGCCACGGAAGCAGTTGCGCGGGAATTGGTCGAGCAGGATCATCAGCGCCAGCGACCCTTCGGCATGCGCATTCCAATGGTCGCATTCGCGCCGCGCGGCGGCGTAATGCAGCTCCAAAAAGCGATTGCGGAAATCCGTGTCGAAGGCGTCGTTCTTCTCGAACCAGGCGTCCTCGCCGCCATCGCGCCAGAATTTGGTGACCGAAAGCGCCCACGGATCGAGTTCTGCCATGCGTTGCCCCTCAGTTCTTGGTCTCTGCCTGGTTCAGCACGACGGCCGTTTCCTGGTTCAACGCTCGGCCGGCGCGGCGCGGCTGGGTGAGCGGTGTCGGGATCGGCGTGCCGATATTGCCCTTGAGGAAACGCTGGCCAGCGCGCACGCCCTCGGCCAGTTGCGTCTCGAAGCGCGCTTCGTCGCGGCGCCGCACATCCTCGATGACCTCGGCGACTTCTTCCGGATCGACGCCCAGCGCCTCCAGCGCGGAGCCGCCGAAGACCAGCGCCGATTCGAAGGTTTCGCGCAGCTGATAGTCGACGCCGGCCCGCACGAGTTGCAGCGCCGTGCCGCGGTCGAAGGCGCGCGCCAGAATCGCGACCAGAGGGAATTCGGCCTTGATCAGCTGGGCGATGCGCACGGCGGCGTCCGGCTTGTCGACGCAGATCAGCACCGCGCGGGCGCGCCCGACGCCGGCCGCATGCAGGATGTCCAGCCGCGTGCCGTCGCCGTAATAGACCTTGAAGCCGAAATCGGCCGCGGCCTGGATCATCTCCACCTCGTTGTCGATGATCGAGACGTCCATCCCGCGCAGCAAAAGCGGCTGGCTGGCGATCTGGCCGAAGCGGCCGAAGCCGATGATCAGCACGCTGCCGGTGAGGCCGTCGGCGATGTCGACGCCGTCGAGGGACTGCTCGTCGCGCGGGGTCAGGTAGCGCAGCGCTATGATCGCCAAGGGCGTCAGCACCATGGAGATGATGACGATGGCGGTCAGCGTGGCGTTGGCCTGGCCATCGATGATGCCGAGCGCGGCTGCGGACGAATAGAGCACGAAGGCGAACTCGCCGCCCTGCGCCATGAAGACGGCGCGTTCGAGTGCCTCGCGGTGGCTGCTCTTCAGAATGCGCGCGACGGCGTAGATGCCGACCGCCTTCATGACCATGTAGGCGACGACATAGACGGCGACGAGCCGCCAGTTCTGGGCGACGACGCCAAGGTCGAGCGACATGCCGACCGCGAGGAAGAACAGGCCGAGCAGAATGCCGCGGAACGGCTCGATATCGGCTTCGAGCTGGTGGCGAAATGTCGATTCCGACAGAAGCACGCCGGCGAGGAAGGCGCCCATGGCCATCGACAGGCCGGAGAGCTGCATGGCCAGGGCCGATCCCAGCACCACCAGAAGCGCGGCGGCGGTCATGACTTCGCGGGCGCGGGCGTCGGCCAGGATGCGGAAGAGCGGATTGAGCAGGTAACGGCCGGCCACGACCAGTCCAACGATCGCGGCGATGCCGATGCCGACTTCGGTCAGTCGCTCCGAAAGGCTGGTTTCGGCGCCGCCGGGCGCGAGGAACGCGACCAGCGCCAGCAGCGGCACGATCATCAGGTCTTCGAGCAGCAGGATGGAGACGATGCGCTGGCCTTTCGGCGTGGCGATCTCACCGCGCTCCTCGAGCAGCTGCATGACGATCGCCGTCGAGGTCAGCACGAAGCCGGCGCCGGCGACGAAGGACTGCGCGATGGGAAAGCTTCCGGCCAGTCCGACCAGAGTGAGCAGGACAGCGCAGACGCCAACCTGCAAGGCACCCAGGCCGAAAATCTCGCGGCGCAGCCCCCAGAGCCGCGACGGCTGCATTTCCAGGCCGATGATGAACAAGAACATGACGACGCCGAGCTCGGCGACATGGAGGATCGCTTCCGATTCGGAAAAGATGCGCAGGCCGAAGGGGCCGATGACCACGCCCGCGGCGAGGTAGCCGAGGATCGAGCCCAGCCCCATGCGCTTGAAAATCGGCACGGCGACGACGCCCGCGGCGAGCAGCGCCACCACCTGCACCAGATCGCTGCTCGACGCTTCAGCTGCCATGCCTGTCATCCCATCCTCTAAAGCGCGTCCCTCTGAACGGATTCAGGCGACGCGCTTTAGGTTTTTGATTTGATGCATGTCGTTGTCCCAGAACCGCTGCACACTTCTGGGCGACATGCATCAGAAGCACTCCTTGCATGCCCCGGGAGCGAGAGGCAAGGGCGCGGAAACTGGCTGGAAGAGCAGGGGCACGCCGTAGGATACGAAGCAGCAGGTTCCGCGGCGAACGCCTGTTGCAACCGCGTTACACAAGTTGACACGGCCCGGTCGTTGCGTAACGCCACAATCAGAGGTTATGGCACGTTCGGCTTTGGCCATCGGAGGCAGCGGCGATGGGCGGCTGCCTTTTTTGAGGAGATGATTGATATGAAGAAGTTTTTGCTCATTGCCGTCGGGGTTGCGGCGTTGGCCGGTTCGGCTTGCTCCAAGGGGCCGGAATGCACGCAGGAAATAGCTGCCAAGAAGGCGCAGGACATGGCCGCCGCGCTCCAGGAGGCCATCACCAAGGATCCGAGCAAGGCTGCCGATCTGACCGCCAAGGTGCAGGCCGTAACGACCAAATATCAGGGCGCGACGACGCTCGACGAAGCCTGCAAGGCCTATGACGAGCTGACCGCCACCATCAAGGGTTGAGCTCAACCATCGACAATGCGAAGGCGGTGGTCACACGCGGCCGCCGCCCTTTTCTTGCAGATGTTGGCGCGCCGGATCAGTTCTTGGCGATGGCGCCGACTTCGACCGGATCGATGCGCTTCAGGCTCATGCCGATCACCGGCACCAGCTGATTGTTGACGCGCACGGCCACCGTCACGGTCATCGAATTGCCGTCGGGGACACGCGCTTGCATGACGCCGTTCAACTGCTTGCGGTTGATGGTGAAGACGACTTTCTGGGCGTCGACGACATTGCCGCCGACAATGTCCATGCCGCTTTCGGTCGAGCCGCCCATGAAGGTGCCCCTGTAACCATCGCGCCCCTTGCGTTCGACGCTGGCCGACATCTTTTGCGTGAACACGCCGACCCTGCAGCCGCCGTCAAGCGTCATGCCGAGCTTGCTGGCGGGCGTCGAGCCATTGAAATCGCAGGTGAATTTGGTGCCTTTGTACTTGCCGGCGATGATCTCGCCAGGGCCGACCCATCTGCCTTCGACGGAGCGGAAAAACTGCTTGTCCGGCTCTGCGCCAAAGGCCTTTTCCACGAGGCCGAGCGGCGCGGCAATCGCAATGGTGGCAGGCAGGACGCAGGACAGGATTACGCTTCTCATCGACGACACCCGGCACGAAAGAGTCTATTCTTGGGACCGCGCTGACCATGCAGAAGATTGGTTAATGCTTCGTCACCCGCGGCGGGTCACGCGTTTACCTTATCGGTCGTCTTGGCTGTTCTTTCGCGCCGCGAACGACGTCAGCGCCGAGAGGAAATCGCCGAGGCCGGGGCGCTTGACTGCGATGAACGGCAAGGGGCGGGCGGTTTCCATCGCGGCGATGCCGATGCGCGCCGTCATCATGCCGTTGACCACGCCTTCGCCGAGCTTTGCCGAGAGTTTTGCGGCCAGGCCATGGCCGACGATCTGCTGCACGAAACTGTCGCCCACCGCGATCGAGCCGGTCACCGCCAGATGCGCGAGCACGCCGCGCGCCAGCCGGAAGAAGCCGAGCGTGCCTGGGCGGCCGCCGTAGAGTTCGGAGAGCCGCCGGATCAGGCGGCCGGCCTCGAACACGACATAGGCGATGTCGACCAGAGCGCGCGGGCTGACCGCCGTGATCAGGGATACACGCTTCGCGGCTTCGAGGATCATGATTTTCGCGCGGGCATCGAGAGGCGACAGGATCTCGGTCTCGGCAAGCCGCACCAGATTGGCGCCGTCGATGATCTCGCCGCGCAATTCGGCGAGCGAGCGGCGCCCGGCGGCGGTCTCGGGTTTTGCCGCGACGAAGGCCGAGAGTTCGTCGACCAAGGCACGCGCCGCCTTGGGATCGTCGCGCGCCACGGCATCCAGGGCCCGCTTCTGCATCTTTTCGACTTCGGCCAGGCGGGCGATGGCGAGGAATTCGCGGATCAGGATGACGAGCAGCGAGAGCAGCGCAATCGCCGCCATGCCGGCCGCCAGCCAGCCAAGCCATTCGGCGCGCGCGAACAGGTCGCGGATCAGCTGGTCGGCCCAAAGACCGACCGCCAGCGAGACGAGCACGCTCAGAGCACCGAGGAACAGCCGGGCAAGCAGCGAGCGCTTTCTCGGCGCCGTCGCCGGCGGCGGGACGGCAGCCTCGATGTCCGGCTCGTCGAAGACGTCGACCTCCGAGGGGATCACCACCGCCACATCAGCCCGCGCGGCACGTGGCCTGCGCGCCGGATGCTCCTCGGTGCGCGCCGGCTGCTCCTCGGCGACGCGGTTTCGCTGTGGTTGCGGCGGCGCCTCGGTCTCGGGCGCGATGCGGAAGGCCGCCGGTTTGCGGGGCGCGGTCATGCCAGATGATCTCCGATCAGGAACTGCAGCGCGCGGTCGAGCCGGATATGCGGCAAGGACAGCGTGACGCCTTCGGCGGTGCGTTCAAGCTTCGGCGGGCGGAAACGCACGAAGCGGATCGCCGGTTCGGCGCTGTCCGCCTGCGATCCGGAAACGTCGAACACCGCGTCGACCTTTTCCGGCAAATCGCCCGGGAATATGGCGGTTTCGGCCTTTCCGTCGAATGTCTCGCCGTTGATCTTCTCGCTTTTCAGCGGCGTGCCGATGATGACAGGGAGCGTCTCTCGCCCCTGCTTCACCGTGCCCTCGCGGGTCGAGCGAACGGCGGCCATGGCGACGACGTCGACGGCGGCGCCGCTAAAATTCGCGCGCGCCACGGCGCGGTCGGTCAGCCGGCGCACGATCGCCTGCAGCCGGTCATGGCTTTCGTGGTGCAGATGGTCCGCCTTGGTCGCGGCGACCAGGATGCGGTCGATACGGCGCGAGAAGAAGTCGGTGAGGAAATTGCCCCGCCCGGGCCGGAAGCAAGACAGGATCTCGGTGACGGCGCGCTCCAGATCGGCCATGGCGGCCGGTCCGGCATTGAGCGCCTGCATGGCGTCGATCAGCACGATCTGCCGGTCGAGGCGGGCGATGTGCTCGCGAAAGAACGGTTTGACGACATGCGTCTTATAGGCCTCGTAGCGGCGTTCCATCATGGCCTGCAGCGATCCGGAGCGCGGCCGGCCTTGCGACAGCGTCATCAGCGGCGCGAAGGTCAGCGCCGGCGAGCCTTCGAGATCGCCCGGCATCAGGAACCGGCCGGGCGGCAGCGTCGACAGCGCGCGTTCGTCGAGTTTGCAGGCCTTGAGATAGGCGGCGAAGCTTTCTGCCAATCGCCGCGCCGCCATCTCGTCGGCGTCGGCATCGGCATCGATGGCGCAGGCCAGGTCGCGCCAGGCCTGCGACAGGTCCGAGCGGACGGGCAGGGCGGCCAGTTCGACCGCCTCGCGCGAAAAGTCGGCAAAGGATTTGCCAAGCAGCGGCAGATCGAGCAGCCATTCGCCAGGATAGTCGACGATATCGATGGATAGTTTTCCGGCTGAAAACAACCGGTTCCAGCCCGAAGCCGACTCATATTCGATGGTGAGCCGCAGTTCTGAGATGGCGCGCGTGGAGTCCGGCCAGATGCGATCGTTCACCAAAGCCGCGACATGATCCTCATACTGGAAGCGCGGAACGGCATCGTCCGGCTGCTCCTCGAGGAAGGCGCGGGCGATGCGGCCGGATTTCTGCGCTTCGAAGAGCGGCAGGCGTCCGCCATGGATGAGATTGTGGACGAGGGCCGAAATGAACACCGTCTTGCCGGAGCGGGAAAGGCCGGTGACGCCAAGACGCAATGACGGAGAGAAGAGCCCGGCGGCGCGGCCCGACAACGTGTCGAGCGCAATCCTTGCCTCGTCGGTGAAATTGGTCAGCGGTGATGCCAAATCGGGCCTCTGGTTGCGCGTCAGCGCCCGATATAGGCCCTGGACCGCGCGTTTGAAATGGCCTCAGAGGTCGGCCGGCGTGAGAAAGGCTTCGAGATAGCCGTTGCCCTGCGCCGCTTCGGCAAGGTTGCCGGGAAAGCGCACCACGGCAAGGCCAGAGGTCGGAAAACCGTGATTCATCATGCCGCGCGCCGCCTGCTCGCCATCTCCGGACACCGCCATGGCCAGATCTTCGGTCATGGGGTTATGACCGATCACCAGCAGCGAGTTGGCGCCGCCATTCTTGCGGATGATGTCGAGGTAGCCGGCCGCATCCTCGCTGTAGAGCGTGTCGAAGAACAGGACCCGGCCGGTGTCGGTGCGCCCCGCCAGGCCTTCCAGCGTCTGCCTCGCCCGCTTGGCGTTGGAGCAAAGGGTGACGTCCGGCACGTAGGTGCGGGCCCGCATGGCCTCTCCGATCGCTTCGGCATCGGCCATGCCCGATTCGTCGAGCGGGCGGTCGAAATCGCGCACGCCGGGCAGCGCCCAGCCGGCTTTGGCATGCCGCAACAGATAAAGTCTGCTCAACCGGAACCCCCGTGGCGCCGCCTTCTTGGCAAAGCGCGATTAGTCACCAGAACCAAGTCATGCACAATGGCCGGCGCCAGCAACTGCAACGAATCATGTGCGAATTCGTTTTGTGCCGTTGAAACAAAGTCATCGCGCGGGCCGCCGATGCGTGACTAACAATTGCGTGAAACTGTCGCCGATAGCGCTTGTGCAGGCTCTTGTCCCCGAATATATAGGCGCCAAATTTGGGGTTGTTGGGTGAGTCGAATGAACGATATCGCTACCGCCAATTACGTACCCTCCGAAGACGAGCCGTTCATGAACGAACGGCAAAAATCGTACTTCCGTCAAAAGCTTATCACCTGGAAGAACGACATTCTCCGCGAAGCTCGCGAAACCCTCGAAATCCTGCAGCAGGAAAACGCCAACCACCCCGACCTAGCCGATCGCGCCTCCTCCGAAACCGACCGCGCCATCGAATTGCGCGCCCGCGATCGCCAACGCAAGCTCATCTCGAAAATCGACTCCGCGCTCCAGCGCATCGACGAAGGCACCTACGGCTATTGCGAGGAGACCGGGGAACCGATCGCGCTGAAGCGGCTCGACGCGCGTCCGATCGCGACACTGTCGATCGAGGCGCAGGAGCGCCACGAGCGCCGCGAGAAGGTCTATCGCGACGACTGACGCGATCTAGCTGGGCAAGAACATCGAAAATGGCCGGGATTTCCGGCCATTTTGTTTTTCAGCGCCCCATTTGTCTTTGCCGACAGGGGCGTGAAGAGGCTCGCTTGCGCCGGTGGCCGGTCAGCGCTTGTGGCTGCCCAACTCGCCAAGGAGCTTGGTCATTTCGTCATCGAGCGAAGGTTTGGCCGCGGGCTTGGCGATTGCCGGCTGGGAATGCTGGTCGTCGAGAGAGGTCTCGAGTTCGTGCATCAGCGTGTCGTCGATGGAGTCGTTTGAGGGCGGTGGCGCATATCTGGTGCTGCCGTTCGTCGTCCCGTAGCCCGGCAGCGGCATGACCTTGGCCGTCGGCTGGCTCGGCGCCGCCGGCTTGATGGGCGCGGGCGCCGGCGCGCGCGGATGTGTGGCGGCAACTGGCTGGGCGGCAGGCGGAGTGGGCGGCCTGGCGGGGGCGGGCGCCGGTTGCGGCGCGCGCGGGCGTTGCGCAGCTCCTGTCTGCTGCTGACCGCCGTCGCCCGTCAATGCCGGGCGGCGCGGCGCCGCCAGCCTGATGTCGCGCTCGACCACGACATCCGTCGGCCCGCCGATCAGGATCAGGTGCTCGATGTCGTCGCGGCGCACCAGGACAAGCCGGCGATGGCTGTCGACAGCGGTGGCATCCATCACGGCAAGCCGCGTCTTGCGGTTCCTGCCGCCGGCGACGAAGGTGCCGAAGGTCAGGTTGCGGACCACCTTGATGGCGAGCAGGACGACAACCAGCAGGATGAGGGCCGCTACCGTCCACAGGATTGCAGCGACGTAACCCGGGCCCGCTACATTATCCAGCCACTGCATCAGTGCACCCCAATCGCCATCTTTGAAGTGAGGGGACACTAGACCGTTGGGACCAGCGACCGCAAGTTCACATCACCTATCGTGAACAGTTTGAAACATGAATCGTTGATTTTATCGGACATTTGCCGCCGGGGCCTTTTCCGTTACAGGAGAATGTGATTCAACCGGCCGTCCGCGCCCATCGGACACCGGAATCACGAGCAGGGGGAACATGGCCAAGGAAGCGCGCGGCGATTTCTATCCGGTACCGATCGTCGACCAGAACACGCGTCCGGGCGCCGTCACCAGGCTTATCGTCTTCATCGTCGTCTTGACCGGCGCCGCGATCGTCTTCGGACTGTTCCGCGAGCGTCTCGGCGATCCTTTCCTGCTCGGCATGCTCGGCGTGCTCGCCATGATCGGCGTCGGCTTCCTGTTCGCGACCGCGATCGGCTTCGTGCAGATCGCGCCGCGCTCGACCGGCGACGAATTGTCGAAAGCCTTCGTCGACTCGATGTCGCAGGGCCTTGTGGTCACCGACACCAAGGGCCGCGTCGTCTACGCCAACCGCGCCTATGCCGATATGACGGGTGCCGCCTCGGCCGCCGATCTCAAGACCGTCGAAGGGCTGCTTTCGGATGTTCCCGAGGCCTCGATGACGATCTACCGGCTGGCGTCGGGCCTGCGCGACGGCCAGGCCGGCGACGGCGAGTTCCGGCTGGCGCAGTCGATCAAGCCGGGTGCCGAGCCCGGCGCGCGCTGGTACCGCGCCCGCGCCCGCGCCTTCAGCATGCCCGGGCAAAGGCTGCCGATGCTGGCCTGGCAGCTCGCCGACATCTCGCAGGAACGGGCGGAGCAGGAGCGTTTCTTCCTCGACCTGCAGAAAGCCATCGACCATCTCGACCATGCGCCGGCCGGGTTCTTCTCGGCCGACCAGGAGGGCCGCGTCACCTATATCAACGCCACGCTCGCCGAGTGGCTGGGCATCGACCTTGCCTCCTTCACGCCGGGCGCCATCACGCTGCCGGAAATCATCGCCGGCGACGGCATGGCGCTGGTCCGCTCGGTCAAAGCCGACCCCGGTACCACCCGCAACGCCGTCATCGACCTCGACCTCACCACCATGAGCGGCCAGGCGCTGCCGGTACGCTTCATGCACCGCGTTTCGGCGAGCCGCGAAGGCGTGAACGGCCCGACCCGCACGATCGTGCTCAACCGCACCCAGGGCGAGGACGCTTCCGCGGAACTCAGAGCCTCCGAGGTTCGCTTCACCCGTTTCTTCAACTCGACGCCGATGGCCATTGCCGGCGTCGATGCGAACGGACGCATCCTGCGCACCAACGCACCCTTCCTGCAGCTGTTTTCGTCCGTGGTCGACCGCGACGCGGTCGACCGGCGGGTGCGGTTCGAGACCATCGTTCACGAGCGCGACCGGCCGGCTTTCGCCACAGCCTTCGAGAAGGCCCGGCAGCGGCAGGCCAATATCGAGCCGATCGACTCCGTGCTGCCCGGCAACGAGGAGCGCCACATCCGCTTCTACGTCAACGCCGTCGCCGACAGCGCGGGCAGCGAAGGCGCCGAGGAATCGGCGATCGTCTACGCGGTCGAGACCACCGAGCAGAAGGCGCTCGAGGGGCAGATGGCGCAGAGCCAGAAGATGCAGGCGGTCGGTCAGCTTGCCGGCGGCATCGCGCACGACTTCAACAACGTGCTGACCGCCATCATCATGGCGTCCGATCTTCTCTTGACCAACCACCGGCCGTCGGACCCGTCCTTCCCCGACATCATGAACATCAAGCAGAACGCCAACCGGGCGGCCTCGCTCGTGCGGCAATTGCTGGCCTTCTCGCGCAAGCAGACGTTGCGGCCGGAAGTGCTCAACCTGACCGATGTTCTGGCCGATCTCAGGATGCTGCTCGCCCGGCTGGTCGGCAACGACATCAAGCTGAAGATCGACCACGGCCGCGACCTGTGGCCGGTCAAGGTCGATATCGGCCAGTTCGAGCAGGTGGTGGTCAATCTCGCCGTCAATGCGCGCGACGCCATGCCGAGCGGCGGCGATCTCACCGTGCGCACCCGAAACGTCACCGCCGACGAGTGCAAGTCCTTCGCCTATCGCGAACTGGCGCCGGCCGACTATGTGCTCGTCGACGTCGAGGACACCGGCAGCGGCATCGCGCCCGACGTGCTGAAGAAAATCTTCGAGCCGTTCTTCACGACCAAGGAAGTGGGCAAGGGCACCGGCCTCGGCCTGTCGATGGTCTACGGCATCATCAAGCAGACCGGCGGCTTCATCTTCTGTGATTCCGAGGTCGGCAAGGGCACGGTGTTCCGTATCTTCCTGCCGCGCCACATCGCCGAGGTGAAGAAGCAGGCAGAGCCCGGCGAGGCGCCGGCCGCGGCGGCGGCCCCGACCAAGCCGGCCGATACGGCCAAGGATCTTTCCGGCTCGGCCACCGTGCTTCTGGTCGAGGACGAGGACGCTGTGCGCATGGGCGGCGTCAGGGCGCTGATCTCGCGCGGCTACACCGTGCATGAGGCGTCTTCCGGTGTCGAGGCGCTGGAAGTGTTCGAGGCGCTCGGCGGCAAGGTCGACATCGTCGTCTCCGACGTGGTGATGCCGGAGATGGACGGGCCGACATTGCTCGGCGAACTGCGCAAGCGCCAACCGGACATCAAGTTCGTGTTCGTTTCGGGCTATGCCGAGGACGCGTTTGCGAAGAACCTGCCGGCCGACGCGCATTTCGGCTTCCTGCCGAAACCGTTCTCGCTCAAGCAACTGGCGACGATCGTCAAGGACGTGCTGGAGTCCTAAAGAAGCTAGCGCTTGCACATTGCGGCAGCCCTGCCCATGATGGTCGTCGGATGGGTCTATCATGGGGATGGTAGCGCGTGACGCCGCATGTCGAGGCGGGCCGGGGGGACTATGCCGAAACGGTGCTGTTGCCGGGCGATCCCGAGCGCGCCCAATGGATGGCGGAAACTTTTCTGGACGCGCCGCGCTGCGTGAACCGTCGAAGAGGCGCGCTAGGCTTCACCGGCCGGTTCCGCGGCAAGCCGGTCAGCATCCAGGCAACCGGCATCGGGGTGTCGTCTTTCCTGATCTATGCCTTCGAGCTGCTGGATTGTTACGGTGCCAAGACACTGATACGCACCGGCACCTGCGGCGGTTTGTCGGAAGATGTGCCCCTGCGCGGCGTCGTCATCTCCAGCGAGGTGCGGGCCGAGGGAGCAATCAGTGGGCAAGTCTTCGGGCTTTATCAGCCGGCCGGGCCGGATCCGGCGCTGCATGCGCTGGCGCTTCGACGCGCGGCCGATCTCGGCATCGCCTGCAGCTCGGGACTGACCGTTTGCAGCGACGTGTTCCACCATCCCGATGGCCGCGCCCGGTTCGACGAGCCGATCGCGCTGGGGGCGTTGGCCGTCGACATGGAGACCAGCGCCCTCTACAGGATTGCGGCGCAGTTCGGCGCGCGAGCGCTGTCGCTGCTCACCGTTGTCGATCATATCGCCACCGGCGAGCTGACCGATTATTCGGAGCGCCAGGCTCTCTTCACCGACATGACCCGGCTGGCGCTCGAAGTCGCGGCCGGGAGCTAGGCGGCTTCCTGCTTCAACGCAGCCTGCTCCTCGGCGTTGGGGCGATGGCCCCGCAGATAGAGCGCGCAGGTGGTGCGCAGCATGGAAGCGAAGTTCGGAATCTGGCCGTTGATCTCGATCGCCTCGTCATAGAGCTTCGAGATGAATTTCGGCGTCGTCAGTCCCTGGCTGTCGGCGATCTCGTCAAGAAGACCCCAGAATGTCGCCTCGAGCTGGATGCTGGTCGAATGGCCGTCGATGCGGATCGACCTGTTGATCTGCCGGTAGCCTTCCGGATCCTGTCCGGCAAAGACTCTGCACATCGGTACCTCCCGTTCTTGTTTGTCTTGGGCGCCGATTGAGTTGCTGGCGCCTTTTTGAACACTGCCTGCGTTTGTCATTTTCGATCCGATGGCCGGCAACGGCAATCGGACTTTCGTCCTTGAAGCGCGCCGCTTGAAACCGTTTCGGCGCGCCCCGCTTCAAGCCTTTGTTTGCTGCATGCCGGTCCCCAAAACCGCGGCAGCCTTTGGACAGCATGCAGCTAAAACTGGAGCGACACTAGCCGTTTTCCAGTTCCGTGCGTGGTAATCGGCTGCCACCACCTTTTTTCGCCGGCGCGCATAATCGTTTGCGTAAGCACCAGAAGCTGCGGAGACCGATTTGGCGAAGGCGATCCATTCCATGATCCGGGTTCTCGACGAGGCGCGGTCCGTCGATTTCTACAACAAGGCCTTCGGCCTCGAGATCGCGCAGCGGCTCGATTTCGAGACCTTCACGCTCATCTATCTCAGCAATGGCAGTTCGCTGTTCGAGGTGGAGCTGACGGTGAACAAGGGGCGCACCGAACCCTATGCGCTCGGCGACGGCTACGGCCATCTCGCTGTCTCGGTCGCCGATCTCGACAGCGAGCACGACCGGATCGGCGCGCTCGGCCTCAATCCGAAGAAGATCGTCGAGTTCAACCGCGACGGAGCGCTGATCGCCCGCTTCTTCTTCATCGAGGATCCCGACGGTTACAAGATCGAGGTCCTGCAGCGGGGAGGGCGCTTCCAATAGGGAATATTCGCCGCGGAGGGGCGCGGCGCCAGCAACGGCACTCCCTCAGGGGTGCGAACAGCAAGCAGGGAGGAAATCATGGTTACAGTCTACGAGAAGAAGCCGGGCTACGAGAAGAAAGCCGGGCTTTCGCGGCGCGAGCTTCTCAAGCGCGGCGGCGCTGGTGCGCTGCTCATCATCTCCGGCAGCGCCGTCATCAGCCCCGAACACGCCTGGGGTCTCGAAACCTCGGCGCTGAAGCCCGAGACGATGGCGACGCTGATCCAGGTGGCGCGCGACATCTATCCGCACGACCAGGTGCCGGACAAATACTACGCCATTGCCGTCAAGGGCCACGACGAGACTGCTGCCAAGGACCCGGCCCACAAGGAACTGATCGAGAAGGGCATCGCCGAGCTCGACAAGAAGGCCGGCAAGGGCGGCTATCGCGGGCTTGGCTGGGAAGAGGAGCGGGTCGCGCTGCTCACCGGCATCGAGAAGACGCCCTTCTTCCAGGCGGTGCGCGGCGGCCTCGTCGTCAGTCTCTACAACCAGAAGGAGGTGTGGCCGATCTTCGGTTACGAGGGCGAGTCCTACTCCAAGGGCGGCTACATCGCGCGCGGCTTCAACGACATCGAGTGGCTCTGAGCCGCTCTGTCCCGAACCGCATTTCGACAGATTTCATGGGAGGAAACCATGGCAGCATCATTTGATCTCAAGAACGACGGCGTGGTCGTCATCATCGGCTCCGGCGCCGGCGGCGGCACGCTCGGCAACGAACTTGCGCAGAAAGGCATCGACGTCGTCATCCTCGAGGCGGGCGCCCGCCACGAATATGAGGACTTCATCAATGACGAGTGGGATTCCTTTGCCCAGCTTGCCTGGAAGGACAAGCGCACCACCTCGGGCGACTGGCGCGTGGCCAAGGATTTCCCGAACCTGCCGGCCTGGATCGTCAAGTCGGTCGGCGGCTCGACGACGCACTGGGCGGGCGCCTCGCTGCGCTTCCAGGAACATGAGTTCAAAACGGCCTCGACCTACGGCAAGGTCAAGGGCGCGAACCTGCTGGACTGGCCGGTGACGCTGGCCGAGATGGAGCCTTATTACGCCAAGGCCGAAGCCAAGATGGGTGTGACAGGCACCAACAACTGGCCGCGGCTGCCTGGCAACAACAACTTCAAGGTGCTCAAGGCCGGCGCCGACAAGCTCGGCTACAAGGAGTGCCACACCGGCAACATGGCCATCAATTCGGTGGAGCGCGACGACCGCAACTCCTGCCAGCAGACCGGCTTCTGCTTCCAGGGCTGCAAATGGGGCGCCAAATGGTCGACGCTCTACACCGAAATCCCGAAGGGCGAGGCGACCGGGCATCTGGAGGTCCGGCCGAACTCGATGGCGATCAAGATCAACCACGACGCTTCAGGCAAGGTGACCGGCGTCGTCTATGCCGACAAGGACGGCAAGCTGCAGGAGCAGAAGGCCCGAATCGTCGCGGTCGCCGGCAATTCGATCGAGAGCCCGCGCCTGCTGCTCAATTCGGAATCGTCCAAATTCCCGCATGGGCTTGCCAACTCATCCGGGCAGGTGGGCAAGAACTACATGCGCCACACCACCGGCTCGGTCTATGCGATCTTCGACAAGCCGGTGCACATGTATCGCGGTACAACCATGGCCGGCATCATCCGCGACGAGGCGCGCCACGATCCCTCGCGCGGCTTCGTCGGCGGCTATGAGATGGAGACCTTGTCGCTTGGCCTGCCATTCATGGCGGCCTTCCTGAACCCCGGCGGCTGGGGCCGATCCTTCACCACCGCGCTCGACCATTACGACCACATGGCGGGCCTGTGGATCGTCGGCGAAGACATGCCGCGCGAGGACAACCGCATCACGCTGCACAAGGACGAGAAGGACGAGCACGGCATGCCGATCGCCGACGTCCATTTCGACGACCATCCGAACGACGAGGCAATGCGTGACCATGCCTACAAGCAAGGCCAGGCGCTCTACGCCGCGGTCGGCGCAACGCGGACCTTCCCGACACCGCCTTATCCGTCGACCCACAATCTCGGCACCAACCGGATGAGCGAGAAGCCGGAGGACGGCGTCGTCAACAAGCACGGCCAGTCGCACGACATCAAGAACCTGTTCGTTTCCGATGGCAGCCAGTTCACCAGCGGTGCCGCGGAGAACCCGACGCTGACCATCGTGACGCTGGCGATCCGCCAGGCCGACTACATCGCAGCCCAGATGTCGGCAAAGACTATCTGACCTCCCGACTGCCTGCTGGCGCGGGACCCGTGAGGGTTCCGCGCCTTTTTTATGCGGACTATCTTCTGGTGCAGGTCGAGGCCGTGAAGGCACCGTCCTGCTGCTTCATGATGATGTCGAAGGAGGGACCGCTTGGGTCGTCCAGCGTCGCCTGGGTCATGGAAATCGAATTGCCGCCGCTGGTGTAGCCGCCGAGCGGACCAAGCCAGGTGATCTCGCCATTGGGATTCATCTGGTAGTTATAGGTTCCCGAAGCGCCAAAGGTCACTGGGCCACTATAGACATTGCCCTTGATGGTGATGTCGCCGAGATTGAGGAACAGGCCGAGCAGGTAGACCTCGCAGTGATAGGCGCCGTCCGGCAATTTGCCATCGGTGAAATCGGCGCGAGCGCCGCCGGCGGCGGAGACAAGAAGCAGGAAACTCAGGATCGTTCGGGCCATGACGTCGCTCGTTTGCGCGGCGACCTTGCCCCATTTTGCCATAGGCCCGCAACAGGGCTGATCAGCCCGGCTTTGCCCTCATGGTGAAAGTTTAGGCATTTTTTACATTTGGGCAAAATCTAGGCAGCATTGCGTAAACTTTTCTCAACCCGCTGCATTGCAGCGGATGCGAAAAGTTTCCCGGCTACCGGATAACCGATTGTAATCTCTTCGTTATCCTGAAATTCCGTCGAGCGCATTCCCGTCTGGCACGTCGCTTGCACAGTGTATGTTGCGATGCAAACAATCACGCTTGGGAGTGTGTCATATGAGGGGTAACTTCGCGAAAATTACAAAAATCCTGTCGGCGGGCGTCGTCGCTGCCGGCCTGCTGGCCTCGGCTTCCGCCAAGGCGGCTGAAGACACGATCAAGGTCGGCATTCTCCACTCGCTGTCGGGGACCATGGCGATCTCCGAGACGACGCTGAAGGACGTCATGCTGATGCTCATCGACGAGCAAAACGCCAAGGGCGGCCTGCTCGGCAAGAAACTGGAAGCGGTGGTCGTCGATCCGGCGTCCAACTGGCCGCTCTTCGCCGAAAAGGCGCGCGAGCTGATTTCCAAGGACAAGGTCGCGGCCGTGTTCGGCTGCTGGACCTCGGTGTCGCGCAAATCGGTGCTGCCGGTGTTCTCGGAACTCGACAACATCCTGTTCTACCCGGTCCAGTATGAGGGCGAGGAGAGCGAGCGCAACGTCTTCTACACGGGTGCGGCGCCGAACCAGCAGGCCATCCCTGCTGTCGATTACCTGATGAGCGCCGATGGCGGTTCGGTGAAGCGCTGGGTGCTCGAAGGCACCGACTACGTCTATCCGCGCACCACCAACAAAATCCTCGAAGCCTATCTGAAAGCGAAGGGCGTGCCGGCCGAGGACATCATGGTCAACTACACGCCGTTCGGCTTCTCCGACTGGCAGACCGAGGTTTCGGCGATCAAGAAATTCGGTTCGGCCGGCAAGAAGACGGCCGTGGTCTCGACCGTCAACGGCGACGCCAACGTGCCGTTCTACAAGGAGCTCGGCAACCAGGGCATCAAGGCCGAAGACATTCCGGTCATGGCCTTCTCCGTCGGCGAGGAAGAACTGGCCGGTCTCGATACCGGGCCGCTCGTCGGCCATCTCGCCGCCTGGAACTACTTTGAAAGCGTCGATACGCCCGAGAACAAGAAGTTCATCGACGACTGGCACAAGTTCATCAAGAACGACAAGCGCACCACCAACGACCCGATGGAAGCCCACTACATCGGCTTCAACATGTGGGTGAAGGCGGTCGAGAAGGCCGGCACCACCGATCCG
Source organism: Mesorhizobium sp. B3-1-9 (assembly GCF_006439595.1). Taxonomy (NCBI): domain Bacteria; kingdom Pseudomonadati; phylum Pseudomonadota; class Alphaproteobacteria; order Hyphomicrobiales; family Phyllobacteriaceae; genus Mesorhizobium; species Mesorhizobium sp. B3-1-9. The sequence goes on along the minus strand of NZ_VFTJ01000006.1, from coordinate 147,881 downwards.
GACAAGGTCATCGACGCCATGGTCGGCGTGTCGGTGCCGAACCTGACCGGCGGCTATTCGACGATGATGCCCAACCACCACATCACCAAACCGGTGCTGATCGGCGAAATCCAGGCCGACGGCCAGTTCGAGACCGTCTCGCAGACGCCTGGCCTGGTGATGGGCGACGAGTGGTCCGACTACCTGCCGGACTCCAAGGACCTGATCTCCGACTGGCGCGCCCCGCTCAGCTGCGGCAACTTCAACGTCAAGACCGGCAAGTGCGGCGGCAAGGGCACCAACTGATCCTCCCAGGTCCTTCGGGTCGAGGAGTGGCCCCACGATCCGAGACCGCTGCCCGGGCAGGTTCCTCAACCCGCCCGGGCAAGATCACCGAAACCAGGAAAGCTGCTTGAAGACGACAATGCTGCTGCTGCGCGCAATTGGTCTGATGTTGCTGCTGACGATGGCTGGACTGACGCCGTCGAAGGCGGCCGAGGCCGACCTTCGCGCATCGATCGCCAAATTCGCGACGGCAACCGGCTTCTCGGCTACCGAGGCCGTCGTGCACGAGCTTGCCGCGAGCGGCGATCCGGCCGTCGAGCGACCCCTTTCGGCGCTGGCCGACGGCAATCTCTACATTCGCAAGGGCGACTCACAGGTCTTTGTCGGCAAGGAAGCGGGAGACAGCATCGAATTGCTCGATCCCCTAAGCGGCGAAAAGACGGCCGACGCCGCCAAGGCCGATCTCACCAAGATCAAGGTCAACAACGGGCTCCGCCGCACGATCCGCGATGCCTTGGGCACGTTGACCTTGCGCGCCAAGGACGCGAGCGTGCGCCTCGCCGCGGCGATGACGATGTTCAAGACGCCAGACGCGGCGAACATCGAGCCGCTCGATGCCGCGATCGCCGCCGAAACCGATCCCGCCGTCAAGACGATGTTCGATGAGGCGCACGCCGCGTCCATCCTGGTCTCGGATAAGCCGGAGGCGGACAAGCTCGCGGCGATCTCGGTGATCGCGACCCGCGGCGACCGCGACGCGCTCTCGCTGCTCACCTCCATCGAGGCCAATGCGCAAGGTGCGGTCAAGGATGCGGCGACTGCCGCGATCGGCAAGATCAATTCGACGCTGGCGCTGTGGGATGCCGGGCAGAACATCTGGTACGGCATCTCGCTCGGGTCGGTGCTGCTGCTCGCCGCGATCGGGCTCGCCATCACCTTCGGCGTCATGGGCGTCATCAACATGGCGCATGGCGAGATGGTGATGCTCGGCGCCTACACCACCTTCGTCGTCCAGCAGGTGATCCGCACCTCGTTCCCCGGCCTGTTCGACTGGTCGCTGGTGATCGCGCTGCCGCTCGCCTTTCTCGTCGCCGCGCTGGTCGGCCTCGCCATCGAGCGCGGCATCATCCGCTTCCTCTACGGCCGGCCGCTGGAAACGCTTTTGGCCACCTGGGGCGTCTCGCTGATCCTGCAGCAGGCGGTGCGCACCATCTTCGGCCCGACCAACCAGGAGGTCGGCAATCCGTCCTGGATGTCGGGCTCGTTCGATATCGGCCAACTGGCGATCACCTGGAACCGGCTGTGGATCCTGGTGTTCGCGCTGCTGGTGTTCGGCGTGCTGCTCTATGTCATGAAGCGCACGTCCTGGGGGCTGCAGATGCGCGCCGTCACCGCCAACCGGCGCATGGCCGCCTCGATGGGCATCAAGACGCCATGGGTCGACGCGCTGACCTTCGCGCTGGGGTCCGGCATCGCAGGCATTGCCGGCGTGGCGCTCAGCCAGATCGACAATGTCTCGCCCAATCTCGGCCGCGGCTACATCATCGACAGTTTCATGGTCGTGGTCTTCGGCGGCGTCGGCAATCTGTGGGGCACGCTGGTCGGCGCCTTCTCGCTCGGCATCGTCAACAAGTTCCTCGAGCCCTATGCCGGCGCGGTGCTCGGCAAGATCGTCGTCCTGGTGCTGATCATCCTGTTCATCCAGAAACGCCCGCGCGGCCTGTTCGCGCTGAAGGGCAGGGCGGTGGAAGCATGATCGTGAAGCGCTTCTTTTCGGCCGACCGCCGCATCGCCGTCACGATCCTCGCGCTGCTCGCCGCAGCCATCGTCGTGCCGCTGCTCAACCTGGCAGTCTCGCCGCAAAGCGCCTTCTACATCCCGCCCTACATCGTGGCGCTGGTCGGCAAATACCTCTGCTACGCGCTGCTTGCGCTCGCGCTCGACCTGGTCTGGGGCTATTGCGGCATTCTTTCGCTCGGCCACGGCGCCTTCTTCGCGCTCGGCGGCTATGCGATGGGCATGTATCTGATGCGACAGATCGGTTCGCGCGGCGTTTACGGCAATCCGATCCTGCCGGATTTCATGGTGTTCCTGAACTACAAGGAGCTGCCCTGGTTCTGGCACGGCTTCGATCATTTCTGGTTTGCGGCGCTCATGGTGCTGGCGGTACCGGGCCTGCTTGCCTTCGTCTTCGGCTGGTTCGCCTTCCGCAGCCGCGTCACCGGCGTCTATCTGTCGATCATCACCCAGGCGATGACTTATGCGCTGCTGCTCGCCTTCTTCCGCAACGACATGGGCTTCGGCGGCAACAACGGACTGACCGATTTCAAGGACATACTCGGCTTCAGCGTGCAGGCCGACGCGACGCGCTCGGCGCTGTTTGCGGCGAGCGCCGTCACGCTTGCGCTTGCCGTCTTCGTGACGGCGACGATCGTTCGCTCCAAATACGGCAAGCTGCTGATGGCCGTGCGTGACGCCGAAAGCCGCACCCGCTTCCTCGGCTGGCGGGCCGAGAACGTCAAGCTCTTCGCCTTCACCGTCTCGGCCATCATGGCCGGCATAGCCGGCGCGCTCTACGTGCCGCAGGTCGGCATCATCAATCCCGGCGAGTTCGAGCCGTCCAACTCGATCGAGGTGGTGATCTGGACCGCCGTCGGCGGGCGCGGCACCATCGTCGGCCCGATCATCGGCGCGCTGTTGGTCAACGCCGGCAAATCCTGGTTCACCGGCGTGATGCCGGAATTCTGGCTGTTCGCCCTGGGCGGGCTGTTCGTCGCCGTCACGCTGCTTTTGCCCAAGGGCATCGTCGGCATGTGGGACGGCTGGCGCGGCCGAGCGAAGGCGCTGCGCGCGGCTTCGCTTGCGGCGGAAGCCGGCGCCGATCCGCAGGCGCCCGAACCGAAGATCGTGCGCTCGGCGGCGACGACACCGGGCGCCTGGTCGGCCACCGGCCCCGAGCCGCAGCCGGCGGAGTGAGCGATCCATGAGCAAGTCCAACACCATCCTTTATCTCGACGGCGTGTCGGTCTCCTTCGACGGTTTTCGCGCCATCAACAATCTGTCGCTGGTGCTCGACAAGGGCGAAATGCGAGCGATCATCGGGCCCAATGGCGCCGGCAAGACGACGATGATGGACATCGTCACCGGCAAGACACGGCCCGACGAAGGCGAAGTGTTCTTCGACGGCCAGGTCGATCTCACCCGGCATGACGAGGCCGAGATCGCCATGATGGGCATCGGCCGCAAGTTCCAGAAGCCGACCGTCTTCGAAAGCCACAGCGTCGAGGACAATCTCATGCTGGCGCTGAAGGGGCCGCGCTCGATCTTCCCGGCGCTGTTCCATCGCCGCTCGGCCGCCGAGACACGGCGCGTCGACGACATACTCGGCATCATCCGTCTCGGCGACAAGCGCGACGAGTTCGCCGCCAATCTGAGCCACGGCCAGAAGCAATGGCTGGAGATCGGCATGCTCTTGGCGCAGGACCCGAAGCTTCTCCTCGTCGATGAACCGGTCGCCGGCATGACCGATGCCGAGACCGAGGAGACCGCTCGCCTGCTCAAGGATATCGCCCGCGACCATTCGGTGGTGGTCGTCGAGCACGACATGCATTTCGTGCGAGAGCTCGGCGTCAAGGTCACCTGCCTGCACGAGGGCTCGGTGCTGTCGGAAGGCACGCTCGATTTCGTCTCGGCGGACGAGCGCGTCGTCGAAGTCTATCTGGGGCGGTGAAGGATGATCTGGCGGGTTCCGTTCCATCGTTTCGATTTCGCTTTTTTGAAGTGCTGGACAAGGGGCTGAACCATGCTCGAAGTCTCCAATGCCACGCTGCATTACGGCGCCGCCCAGGCGCTGCGCGGCGTTTCGCTGAAGGCAGGTGCCGGCAAGATCACTTGCGTGCTCGGCCGCAACGGCGTCGGCAAGACCAGTTTGATGAGATCGATCGTCGGCCATCACCGGCTGACGAGCGGAAGCGTTGCCTTCGAGGGGAAGGCGCTCGACCGGAGCGCGGCGTATGATCGCGCCCGGTCGGGCATCGCATTCGTGCCGCAGGGCAGGGAGGTTTTTCCGCTGCTCACGGTGCGCGAGAACCTGGAATCCGGTTTCGCGCCACTCAGGCGTGCAGACCGTAGTGTTCCGGCACATGTCTTCGAGCTGTTCCCGGTCCTGAAGCAGATGCTGTCGCGCCGCGGCGGCGACCTTTCCGGCGGGCAGCAGCAGCAACTCGCCATAGGCCGGGCGCTGGTGATGCGGCCCAAGCTTCTGGTGCTCGACGAGCCCACCGAAGGCATCCAGCCTTCGATCATAAAGGATATCGGCCGCGCCATCCGCTATCTGCGCGACCAGGCGGGGATCGCGGTGCTTCTGGTCGAGCAATATCTCGACTTCTGCCGGGAGCTTGCCGACGAGGTCAACATCATGGATCGCGGCCAGATCGTGCATACCGGTCCGGCCGAGGACCTCGACCGGGCGGATGTGCGGAAGTTCCTGACAGTGTAGCGCCGGTCGTCATCCTTGAGCGAAGCAGCGATGCCGCGCACCGATGCCGGATGATGCGGCGGTGCAGAAATAACAGCCGTTCAACCTCGCTCCTACCGCCCTACGTTTTTGCACCGTTAGTGACGCTTCGAAGTAACGGAATGGATCCTCAGGTCTTCGCTCCGCTTCGCGTCACTACGCCCAAGGATGACGAAGTGTTCGACGGCTCTGGTGCGTCAAATACCGCATGCTAATCTTTTCTTGGCCTTGGTGAGTCGGCCGCTTTCCGTATCAGTCGCGAATGAGGGGGAAGGCGCGCGGACACCGCCCGCAAGTTCCACGCAAGCAAGCCTGCTTAGCTTTCCCCGCAGTGATTGTCGGTCAACGCGTCCAAAAAGAATCTTGCCAGGGGACGGCGATGGAACGTTTTGTCGAGGACTACCAAAAGCGGCGTCTCACCGAGCGCGTCGATATCATGACCGCGATCAACATCCTGATGTCGCAAGGCTATGACGAGGATCATCTCCTGGATGAGATCACCAAGGTTTTCTATGTCGATCTCGACGCCTTCAACGAAGTGATCTCACACCATTGACGGCTTGCGTTCAATCTCGACTGCAGATGAAACGAGTGCCAACCTCAACTCTCAGGTCGCGCCAACGGAAATAACCACCTGCCGTCGATGATTTCTGCCCGCGGTCGAAAGAGGCGCACCGTGTAGTTCCAACCGGGTGTGATCGGCAGACAATTCAGGACCTGGCCGTCGCACCCGCCGAACTGGATGCTGACGGCACCGTCAGCCCCTTTTTTCGCGGTGAGGCTGTTCACCGAATAGGCGTTATCCTTGTTGGGCTGGAGATAGCCTTCCTTGTTGTAGACGGTGAGTGACCAGAAGCCGTCGACAGGCACTTCCCCAACCGTCAATTCGTGGATCGTGGCGCCGTCATTCCGCGCAGGCGTCGTCGGAAGATAGAGAGAGTCCTTCTCGGGAGCTCCGCCCCAAAGCATGGCGCTTCCGATCAGATGCTTGACGGGGTCGACCTGATCTTCAGTGGCGCCAAACATGCGGCGCGTGTCGGAAACTGTCGTTCCCAACTGCAAGAGCGCCGCCTGCACTTTCTTGAGGCTTGCCTCGTCCCAGTTGGGGACGTCGAACGTGCCTGTCCCCTCCTGAGAGAATTGCACCGTATCCTGCAGCGCGTGAACCTGTTCGATATCTGTCTTATTCGTGTAGTTGACAAGGAAACGCACGACGGCAATCGCATAGCGAGTGCCGATCGTATCCCGGGTTAGCGTGTAACTGCCGGCATCGTAGAAGGTGGCCCGGCTGTATTGATCTTCATTGACGACCTGTAGCCCCATGAAGCGCCTGCCCGCGTCCGGGAGCGTAATGGTCGCCGGCCCGGCGTCGAGATCGACAATCACAAACGAGTACAGCGTGTCGCGGTTGGGGCGAACGATGCCTTGCTGCACGGGAGGGGCGAGCTCGCGGCCATGCCGGAATTTCCCGAAGCCGCCGCTCTTGACCACCCCGGCGAAATAAACATCGGTCTGCGCGCGGTTGTAGTTTTCGAATGTGACGGCTTGGGCTGTCGAAGGACTTGCCTGTGCCGACGTGACGGAACTCGCTAGCAACAATGACATGCCTATCAAAATCCTGATGCCGGCCTTCTTCATAGTGCCCTCCGGGTCGGAGATCTTACGATCCCGGGTTTGCTACGCCGGCCAGATGTGGAAGTGAACAGTCAGCCTTGACAGTCATCCTATCAAATATGGTAGGCCATGCCGCATGGATTTGAACGCTACGCGGATGTTTGTTGCGGTCGTCCAGGCGGGCAGCCTGTCGGCGGCAGCGACTCGTCTCGGAATACCCCTTCCAACACTGAGCCGCCGTGTCCGGGAACTGGAGCGGCAGCTCAACGTGCAGTTGTTGGCCCGCTCGGCACGCGGCACCAGACTGACTGACGCTGGCATGAGGCTGTACGAGCACGCCGCTCGCGGTGTCGAGGCATTGCTGGAGGCAGAGCAGGCTGTGGTGAGCGACCAGGCCCAGTTGAGAGGACGTTTGCGGCTGTCTTTTCCGCCGACGGTCCAGCCATGGTGGGATTTGCTCGCCGCCTTCCAGCATCGCTATCCGGACATACAGATCTATGTCTACTCAACCGAACGTCGGCTGGACCTGATCGAGGACGGTATCGATATTTCCCTAAGGGTCGGCGCGATCGTTCACGAGGGCATGGTGGCGCGACAGATGATGTCAGTCCGCAATATTCTCGTCGCCAGCCCAAAGTTGGTCGAGCGTTTCGGTATGCCGGTCGATCCCGATGCGCTTCATCGCTTGCCGTGCGCGGTGTGGGCCTCGCGCGTCGATACTCCTGTCCGCTGGCAATTGGGCGACCATGTCATTGAACCGAACGCGATTCTGTCCACCAATGACTATCACCACCTGTTTAGTCGTGCGCTCGGCGGCGATGTTGTGACAGAGTTGCCGCCGTTCCTGGCGGCCACGCCCATTCGCGAGAAGCGCCTGGTGAGGCTGCTACAGCAGTATCCCTTGCCCGAATGGTCAATCAATCTGCTGTATCCGCCACAGCGCCACCGATCGACTATCGTCAGGGCATATCTCGACTTCTGCCAGAGCTACCTCCCGAGGATCGTGCAAGCCTGCGAGATCGATGCCGACGAATAGGTAACGGTTGCGAGCGACAGCTAGCCCGCGCGGCGCAGTGCTGCTGCGAGCACGCGGTTGCGGCCGTCTCGCTTGGCGGCATAGAGCGCCTTGTCGGCGGCCCTGAGCACTTTGTCGAAGCTCATGCCGTCCGTGCTGCCGAAGGCGAAGCCGGCGCTGACCGTGCAGCGCAATGGCCCGGTCTCTGTCTCCACCGTGCGCGCGGCGAAGGCGGCCCTGACACGTTCGGCCGTCGCCTCGGCTGTCTCGGGCAAGGTGCGCCTCAACACCATGGCGAATTCCTCGCCGCCCATGCGGGCAACCGAGTCGCTCGGGCGCAGATCGGCGGAGAGCACTTCGGCAAAGACCTTCAGCACCTCGTCTCCCGCAGCGTGACCGAACTGGTCGTTGACCGCCTTGAAGCCGTCGAGGTCAAACACCACCACAGCCGTGAAAGCGCCGACAGGTGTCTTGCCGTGAAGGTCGAACAACGCGCGGCGGTTGAGCAGCCCGGTCAAGGCATCGGTCTGCGCCTCGCGCTGATGATGGCGGGCTAGCCGCCCCTGGTTGAGCGCCAGCGACAATGCGCCGATGCCGGTCATGGAGGCGATGACGATGACAAGGCTCAGATCCTCCGCCCAATTGCTCGGCGCATGGCCGAGGACGAGCTTGCCGTCCCATGCCAGCACGGCCGCGCACAGCACGAAGGATGCGGCCGTCAGCGAATAGAGCAGCGCCACGCCGATGAGGTGGACGGGGGCCTCCGCGCGACTCCGCCAATATTGATACGCGGTGCCGAACAGCAGCAGCGCGGCCAGGGCGTTTTCCAGCATGAAGCCCAGCCCGTCATAGCCGATCGCCATGGGCGGCAAGGCGAGAGCATAGGAAATGCCGACGCCAAGCGCGATAAGCGGCAAGGGCGAGCATCTTGTCCTGAATTGATGGGCAGCGCCAAGCATCACGGAGAAGCAGAGCAGCAGCAGCGCCAGCGTCAGCACGCCAAGGGCCGTTCCGGGTCTCTCGATATAAGCCTCGTAGGCAAAGACCTCGGCCACGACGACCAGCACGCTGATCGCCCAAGTCAGCAGGAATTTGTCGGAACGGGCGGTCAGCCATGTTCCGAACAGTGTGAGGCTGAGGCAGGCTGCGGAGAAGCCGACGGCCAGCAGCAATGAATTGTAGTCGAGAAGCATGCACTCGCCCTTGCCGCCGCCGGGTCTCTGCAACCTGTCGTGCGTGCATTAGTGCGGCAAGGAAGTATCGATTACGTTACGATAGCGGTGAAGATGCCATTAATTCAGAAGACCGCCACCAACAATAGCAGGATGATACCGACCCCCATCATCAGCAGACCCGGCCAGTTCTGTGAGAGGCCGAGGAAACCGAGGCCGCGCCGACGTGGCTCAAGCGTCGGGCCAGGCGTTGTGAGGTTTGGCATCGGGCGATCGGATGCTGCAGGTGCCGGATCGCTAAGTTTCCCGCGCCTCAGGACCGCACCCGCCATGTACACAATGCCGGCGACAATGAGCAATGCCCCGATGAGGATGACAGCCATATCACCTCGCTTTCTTCGGGCTCTCCCGATGCCGGAGCCCGGGCCATTGTTCCGCGACGCTCAACCGCTATGGAAACCTGCTCCCGGCGAGAAAGGCAAAACGGTCAAGACGCCCCGTAAGTTCCGACGAAGCTGCCGGAGGCAAGGCGCAGCCGACGCCAGGCAGGCAGGATCCGATGCTCAAACAAAAGGATATGGCCGCAGTGAAGGCTCGCCTCAATCGGTTACCCGCTTCATCAGCGCCATGGCGCCGAACGGCGCGCGCACCTTGCCCTCGGTGATGAAGTAGGCGAACACGTCGCGCGGCTTGACTGGAGCATCGGTCTTGGGATCGGCGCGCGGCAAGTCGGCGGGTTGCTTGCCTTGTGCCCATGTCTTCACCCGTCCCGCCCATTCGTCCAGGCCTTTCGGCGTGTAGCAGTCGGGGTTGTCGTCGCTGCCGGTCTGCAGCCGCGCATAGACGAAGTCGCTGGTGACGTCGGCGATCGCCGGATATTTGGCGTGGTCGGCATAGACGATCGCGGCCTTGTATTTGCGCGCCAGCGCTGGAAACTCCGGCACGATGAAGCTGTCGTGGCGCACCTCCAGCGCGTGGCGCAGAGGCACGCCGTCCTGCTTCTCGGGCAGAAGTTTGAGAAAAGCTTCGAAATCGTCGGCGTCGAATTTCTTGGTCGGCGCGAACTGCCAGAGAATCGGGCCGAGCTTCTCGCCGAGCGCGGCGACGCCGGAGCCGAGGAAGCGCATCATCGACTCTCCCGCCTCGCTAAGCACGCGGCGGTTGGTGATGAAGCGGTTGCCCTTGAGCGAGAAGACGAAGCCGTTCGGCGCGTCGTTGGCCCACTTGACGAAAGTCGGTTCCTTGAAGCTGGAATAGTAGGTGCCATTGACCTCGATGCTCGGCACTTGGCGGCTGGCATAGTGCAACTGCTTGGCCTTGGCGAGCTTCTCCGGATAGAAGGAGGTATCCCAGGGCTCAAAAGTCCAACCGCCCATGCCGGAGCGGATCTTTCCTTGGCTCATCGTCTTCCTCCTCCGTTGAAATGCGATCAGGCCGCTCGGTCGACCGGCTTAGCCATATCGACCAGGATCCATCCTGATCGGTACGGGTTGGGCCGGCGACCCGTTTCGCGATAGCCGTAGGCCGCATAGAGCGCGATGTTCCGCTCCATGCGCGAATTGGTATAGAGCCGCACCTCCGGCACGCCCCATGACCGCGCTTGCTCGTCGGCGAAGGCCAATAGTGCAATGCCGAGCTTCCGGCCCTGGAAAGCCGGCGCGACGGCGACGCTGAAGATCATGGCGTGGTCGGGATGACGCTCGATGACGATCAATCCGGCGAGCTGTGAGCCTTCTTCCAGCAGCCAGACCTCGCCGCGCTCGATGCGCGGCGCATAATCCTCGGTGACCGGGACCGGCGGTCCGCCGAAGATGAGCGTGTAAGGCGCATAGGCTTCGGCGGTTAGCGCGACGACGGCGGCGAGATCGTCGGGGCGAGCCAGTCTCATGATTGGTCCACTCCGGCAGCGGCCGCGACAACCTTTTTCATGCTTGCCGCAATCGTCGCAACGGCGTCGCGGCTGGCGTCGCCGAGGCCATGGCGCTCCGCCAGCCACTGCGCGTCGTTGTAGGACAGCCAGACAGTGCCCTGCTCGTCCTCCCAGGCCAGCGCCTTGATCGGCAGGTCGATGCCGGCTATTTGCTTGTCCTGCATCAACGGCGTGCCGCCTTTGGAATGGCCGAAAATCAGCAATTCGGTTGGACGCAGCGGCGCACCGATCTCATGCGCGCCGGCGGCATGGTCGATCCGTGCGAAGACGCGCAATCCGGCGAGCGTGATGGTTTCAACGAGCCTATCGATCGTCTCTGTGACGCCGAAGCGGCTTTCGACGGAGACGAGACCGTTGTTCGTCATCACTCGGCCGCTTCGCGCTTGCCTCCGGGGCGGCGCTCCAGAAGCTCCTTCAGGAACTGGCCGGTGTAGCTGCGCTTTTCGCGCACGATCGCTTCCGGGGTGCCCGACGCCACAAGCTCGCCGCCGCCGTCGCCGCCTTCGGGGCCGAGGTCGAGCACCCAGTCGGCGGTCTTGATCACCTCAAGATTGTGCTCGATCACCACCACCGTGTTGCCCTGGTCGACCAATTCGTGCAGCACTTCGAGCAGCTTGGCGACGTCGTGGAAGTGCAGGCCGGTGGTCGGCTCGTCGAGGATGTAGAGCGTCTTGCCGGTCGCCTTGCGCGACAATTCCTTGGCGAGCTTGATGCGTTGCGCCTCGCCGCCCGACAGCGTCGTCGCCTGCTGGCCGATGTGGATGTAGCCGAGGCCGACCTGCTTCAGTGTCTCCAGCTTGTCGCGCACGCCCGGCACCGCCGAGAAGAAGTCGACGCCTTCCTCGACCGTCATGTCGAGCACGTCGGCGATCGACTTGCCCTTGAATAGGACGTCCAGCGTCTCGCGGTTGTAGCGCTTGCCGTGGCAGACGTCGCAAGTGACGTAGACGTCGGGCAGGAAGTGCATCTCGATCTTGATGACGCCGTCGCCCTGGCAGGCCTCGCAGCGGCCGCCCTTGACGTTGAAGGAGAAGCGGCCCGGCTGGTAGCCGCGCGCCTTGGCTTCCGGAAGGCCTGCGAACCAGTCGCGGATTGGCGTGAAGGCGCCGGTATAGGTGGCGGGATTGCTGCGCGGCGTACGGCCAATCGGCGACTGGTCGATGTCGATGACCTTGTCGAGGAATTCCAGCCCCTCGATGCGGTCATGCTCGGCCGGATGCTCGCGCGAGCCCATGATGCGGCGCGAGGCCGCCTTGAACAGGGTCTCGATCAGGAAGGTCGACTTGCCGCCGCCCGACACGCCGGTGACCGCGGTGAAGGTGCCGAGCGGGATTTCCGCCGTCACATTCTTCAGATTGTTGCCGCGCGCGCCGACAACCTTGATGCGCCGGTTTTTCTTCGCCTCGCGCCGCACGCCAGGCGTCGCCACTTCGAGCGCACCCGACAGATATTTGCCGGTGATCGAATTGGGATTGGCCATCACCTGCTGCGGCGTTCCCTGAGCGATGATCTCGCCGCCATGGATGCCGGCGGCGGGGCCCATGTCCACGACGTAGTCGGCATGCAGGATGGCGTCCTCGTCATGCTCGACCACGATCACCGTATTGCCGATATCGCGCAGATGCTTGAGCGTTTCGAGCAAGCGTGAATTGTCGCGCTGGTGCAGGCCGATCGACGGCTCGTCCAGCACATAGAGCACGCCTGTCAGGCCGGAGCCGATCTGCGAGGCCAGCCGGATGCGCTGGCTCTCGCCGCCCGACAGCGTGCCGGAGTTGCGCGACAGCGTCAGATAGTCGAGGCCGACATCGTTGAGGAAGCGCAGCCGCTCGCGGATCTCCTTGAGCACGCGCACCGCGATCTCGTTCTGCTTGTCGTTGAGCTGCGCCGGCAGGTCGGTGAACCATTGATCGGCCTTGCGGATCGACTGCTCCGTGACCTCGCCGATATGTTTGCCGCCGATCTTCACCGCCAGCGCTTCCGGCTTCAGCCGGTAGCCGTTGCAGGCCGGGCAGGGGGTGGCCGACATGAAGCGCTCGATCTCCTCGCGCATCCAGGCCGATTCCGTTTCCTTCCAGCGCCGGTCGAGATTGGGGATGACGCCCTCGAAAGTCTTGGTCGTCTTATAGGAGCGCAGCCCGTCGTCATACTGGAAGGTGATCTCACGCTCGCCCGTGCCGCGCAGCACCGCGTCCTGCGCCTCCGCGCTGAGGTCCTTGAACTTGTCGCCGAGCTTGAAGCCATAAGCCTTGCCCAGCGCTTCCAGCGTCTGCGCATAGTAAGGCGAGGTCGACTTCGCCCACGGGCTGATGGCGCCGTTGCGCAATGAAACGTTCTCGTCCGGGACCACGAGGTTGGGATCGATGGCGCGCTGGCTGCCGAGGCCATCGCAGGTCGGGCAGGCGCCGAACGGGTTGTTGAACGAGAACAGCCTCGGCTCGATCTCCGGAATGGTGAAGCCGGACACCGGACAGGCAAACTTCTCCGAGAACAGGATGCGCTCATGCGTCTCGTTCTTCGACTTGTTGACGGAATCCTCGCCGGTCAGGCTGGCGTCGAGCGGCCGGTCGGCGAACTCGGCCACGGCAAGGCCCTCGGCAAGCTTCAGCGCGGTCTCCATCGAATCCGCAAGCCGGGTTGCCAGATCGCCGCGCACGACGATGCGGTCGACGACGACGTCGATGTCGTGCTTGTACTTCTTGTCCAACGCCGGCACGTCGGCGATCTCGTAGAAGACGCCGTCCACCTTGACGCGCTGGAAGCCCTTCTTCTGCAGCTCAAGCAGTTCCTTGCGGTACTCGCCCTTGCGGCCACGCACGATGGGCGCCAGCAGGAACAGGCGCGTGCCTTCGTCGAGCGCGAGCACCCGGTCGACCATCTGGCTGACCGTCTGGCTCTCGATCGGCAGGCCGGTGGCCGGCGAATAGGGAATGCCGACACGCGCGAACAGCAGGCGCATGTAGTCGTAGATTTCGGTGACCGTGCCGACCGTCGAGCGAGGATTCTTCGAGGTGGTCTTCTGCTCGATCGAGATGGCGGGTGACAGGCCGTCGATCTGGTCGACGTCCGGCTTCTGCATCATCTCCAGGAACTGGCGGGCATAGGCCGAAAGGCTTTCGACATAGCGGCGCTGGCCCTCGGCATAGATGGTGTCGAAGGCGAGCGACGACTTGCCGGAGCCCGACAGTCCGGTCATCACGATCAGGCTGTCGCGCGGCAGGTCGAGATCGACGTTCTTGAGATTGTGTTCGCGCGCCCCGCGAATGGAAAGGTATTTATGGTCGGCCATCGCCGGTCGCCGCCTCAAGTCTGGAATGTGGTGGATTGGCGGGTTTTCCCCGGCCATCCCTTATGTAGGTGGTTTCGCCGCCAAGTCGAGTGACGCCACACATCTCGACAACAAGCGTTTAACCGCCTTTCGCGCGAGCGGGCAAGCGGAAAGAACAAAGGCCGAACACGCTCCTGACAAAACTGTGGAAACAGAGAGCGCCTGCGCCGCGTCCGAACCGGTTCACGAAGGCGCTCGACTTACCTGGACGTAACCTCCCCGATCACATTTTTCGGTAACCGGCTATTCAACGGTTGACGTGTCGGACTGGGGGGAGCAGTCTCGAAAGCGTCAACGAAGCCGGCCGTCTTTCGATGGCCTCGCCGCCCAACTGGCGGCCTGCGAGACGCCGCAGGCGATAGCGATTAGCGCTTCGAACGACATTGTCGCAACGGACCCAGGAGCGGAGCATGACGCCACCGGACAGTCCCTTGAGGCTCCACACGGAGATGGAGCCGCGGCGGGCATAAGTGCCAGGGCAGACTTGAAACGCCAGCCCGACAAACCGTGACTTGCCGATTCCCTACAATTAGAGACGATAGTCGGATCGTCGGTTGAACGCCGCGTTGCATCCGAAACAGAACGCCGGCAGTCCACTCCCGGCTAAAGTTGGATTTCAGATCCATGAAGCCCCATCCATCTGCACAGCAGGGATGGGGCTTACATTTTTTGCTCTTACGTTCTTTGGCCTGCACCGCCACAGGCGCCGACTGTGCTGAGGGCACCACCCAATCCGACAAATTTCCGGGGCAGGACGCTCAGTGGTTCGGCAGCTTCATGCCGCCCGTGGCCATATCGATAGTTATGCCGCCGCCGATCCTGACATCGGTGTTGCCGATCCTGAACGAGCCGTCGTTGCCGGCCGGCAGGGCGTCGTCGGGTTCCGGTCGCGGCGCCGGCTTGGCGATACGGTAGTCGCCGCTGACGCCGGGCAGCTTCTGCGATGAGCTGTCGTCGGCAACCGCGGCACCGGCCGTCAGCGCGCCGGCAAGCGCGGCGGCGGCAACGCACAAATGTCTGGTTTGCAACAGCTTGGGCATGCCCGAACTATAGAGGCGCGGCTGGAGCGAAGCCAGACGCAGGGCGATCAATTTGCCGCGCGTCCGGCCCGCGATATCAGGCAGCTTTCTTGCGCGTGTCGTAGACGTGGTCGACGAGACCCCAGTCCTTCGCTTCCGCGGCGCTCATGAAATAGTCGCGGTCGAGGGTGCGCTCGACCTCCTCATAGGTCCGGCCGCAATGCTTGGCGTAGAGCTCGGTCATATGCTGCTTGGTGCGCACGATGTCCTCGGCATGGCGCTGGATGTCGGAAGCCTGGCCCTGGAAGCCGCCAAGCGGCTGATGCAGCACGATGCGGGTGTTGGGCAGCGCGATGCGCCGTCCCGGGTTGCCGGCCATCAAAAGGAAGGAGCCCATCGAGGCGGCAAAACCCATGCACACCGTCGACACCGGGCAGGAGATGTATTGCATGGTGTCGTAGATGGCGAAGCCGCTGGTCACCATGCCGCCGGGCGAGTTGATGTAGATGGAGATCTCCTTGTCGGGATGATCGGATTCCAGCGACAGGAGCTGCGCGCAGACCAGCGCCGAGACGCTGTCGTTGATTTCCCCGTTGATGAAGACGATGCGCTCGCGCAGCAGCCGCGAAAATATGTCGAAGGCGCGTTCGCCGCGGCTCGACTGCTCGATCACCATCGGCACCAGATTGGCAATGCTCATCGCTTTTCTCCTCGATCTGATCAGGCCGCGCGCAGCATCATGCGGGGCGTATTGGCGGCGATTGGATTTTTGCGCGCATCGAGCGAAAGACCGCAGCCGGCGCCCGAGATGGCGACGAGAGGCTGCGCTGCCTGCGCGAAGCCGTCATGGACGATGCTGAGATGCGTGCCGCCGGAAGCGGTGCGCGCCAGCGTGAAGGTGACGATGCTGTCGAAGGCCGGGAGTTCGCCATCGTCCGCGCCAGGCCGCTCGCGCCAGGAATAGCGCAGCAGCCTGCCGGGCTCGGCCTCGAGCACCTCGCATTCGATCGGCGCATCCGGGCCGGCAAAAGCGAAGCGGCTGCCTGCTTCCGCCTTCATGTCGTTCGGCATCATCCAGGCGGCGAGCAGCTCCGGCTCGGTCAGTGCCCGCCAGACTTTTTCCGGCGGCTCGGGGAGGTCGCATTCGAAGCTGAGCGGCGCCTCGGCCGCTGTCGGGTTCCCTGCTTTGGTCATTGGTCCATTCCCTTCAGAGCGGTCTTCAACTTCTCGATGCGTTCCGGCCAGAAGGCGCGGTAGCGTTCGATCCAGCCGAGCAGCGGGTCGAGCCCTTGCGGATCGGCGCGGTAATAGGCGTTGCGGCCGGCGCGCCGCTCGACCACTAGGCCGGCGCCGCGCAGCACGGCAAGGTGCTGCGAGACCGCCGGCTGCGACACGCTCATCCCGGTGCGCAGTTCGCTCACGCTCATCTCGCCGGCCGCCAGCCGCTCGTAGACGGCGCGTCGCGTCGGGTCGGCCAGGGCGCGGAAAATCTCTGCTTCGATCATGGCGAAAGCATAAGTCGGTACTTATTGATTTGGCAAGTGTTGTTTTAAGATGTCCAGCGTCTCACCGGCGCCGCGGCTCCGTCGAAGTTTGCCTCGAACACCGGCGATGCGAGCACGGCTTGGATGTGAAGCGTGCCGGAACCGACGTTTCGAAAGCCATGTTTGCAGTGCGCGGGAATGATCAGCGAGTGCCCGGCCGTGAGCATGGCGCGTCGGTCGTCGATCCACATTTCGGCTTCGCCGGCAATCACCGTCAGCACTTCCTCGACCGTGTGCGCGTGCGTCGGCGCGCCGGTACCTGATCCGACCCACTGCTCGAATATACAAAGGCCGTCGCGCCATTGACGGCGGCAACATGCATGCGGGTTTCGACTCCGGCTCGCCACGTTTCGCGCGGCTGATCCTCATGCGAAACAATGTCCATTCCGATGTCCCCCTTGTTTCCTGCGCAGGAATACTACCTGTTGCTGACATTCCTTGACAGAGGCTGCGGCCAGGACTAGAACGAAAAGAGAACAAAAACCTTGTGGGAAAAGCCAGCCTGTGCGGGCGGCGGCGACCCGCAGGCTGTAAGGTGAGCGACTTAAAATTTGTTTCGGATGAGCGCGGAGAAGTAAGATGGCGGGTAGCGTCAACAAGGTCATTCTGGTCGGCAATCTCGGAGCGGATCCTGAAATCCGCCGCCTGAATTCCGGTGATCCGGTCGTCAACATTCGCATCGCCACGTCGGAAAGCTGGCGCGACAAGAACTCGGGCGAGCGTAAGGAAAAGACCGAGTGGCATAACGTCGTCATTTTCAACGACCAGCTCGCCAAGGTGGCCGAGCAGTATCTGAAGAAGGGCATGAAGGTCTATGTCGAGGGCCAGCTGCAAACCCGCAAATGGCAAGACCAGACCGGTGCCGACAAATACACGACCGAGGTCGTGCTGCAGAAATTCCGGGGCGAGTTGCAAATGCTCGACGCGCGCGGCGAGGGCGGCGGCGGCCAGGTCGGCAACTATTCCGGCGGCGGCAGCAGCCGTGGCTCGGATTTCGGCCAGTCCGGTCCGAATGAAGGCCGTGGCGGCGGCGGCGGTTCCAGGGGCGGCGGTGGCGGCGGCTCGTCGCGCGAGCTGGACGACGAGATCCCGTTCTAAGCGTCTCGAAACGGTCGTCTGAAGGGAAGGCGCGATGTCGCTCGGACCGCTTCTGTCGGCGCCTCCTCCCATTCCATGGCATGCATTCGCGGCCTTCGCCGCGCTCGCCGTGGGTGGCGCCCAGTTGGCGCTGCCCAAGGGCAATACGCGGCACCGGGTGATGGGTTATGCCTGGGTGACGCTGATGCTGGTCATCGCCATATCCAGTTTCTGGATCCAGCAAATCCGGCTCATCGGCCCGTTCAGTCCGATCCATCTGTTGTCGATCCTGGTGCTGGTCACCGTGCCGCTGGCGGCTTGGTATGCGCACACGCATAAGGTAACCGCGCATCGCGGCGCCATGATCAAGCTCTATCTGTTCGCGCTGGTCGGCGCCGGCATCTTCACGCTGCTGCCCGGCCGGATCATGCACGCCGTCGCGTTCGGCCAGTAGGGCGACAGGAAACTCGTAAGGAAGATCAACGTGAAAGCACGCATCAAATGGGTCGAGGAACGCACCTTCGTCGGCGAATCCGGCAGCGGCCACAAGGTCGTGCTGGGCACGGCGAACCGGCCGGAAGGCCGGACACCCGGACCGAGCCCGATGGAACTGGTGCTGATCGGTACCGGCGGCTGCTCGGCCTATGACGTCGTGCACATCCTCGAGAAAGGACGCGAGGCGGTCGAGGATTGCGTGGTCGAGCTCGACGCCGACCGGGCCGAGGCCGATCCAAAAGTGTTCACGCGCATCCACATGCATTTCATCGTCAAGGGCCGTGCCCTGTCGCACGACAAGGTGAAACGCGCGATCGACCTGTCGATCGAGAAATACTGCTCGGCCAGCGCCATGATGGCCAAGACGGCGACCATCACGCATGATTTCGAGGTGGTTGAGACGACGGAGCAGTAGGCAGTAGGGTACTGCTCAAGCGGCCATCAGCGCCCTGACGCCGTCGGCCACGAACTGTACGGCGAGCGCCGCGAGGATCACGCCCAGGAGCCTGGTCAGGATCGAGCGGCCGGTCTGGCCGAGGATGCGGTCGATGCGTTCCGACAGCACGAACACCAGATAAGTGATGACGAGGCAGAGGAAGATGATGCTGACCAGCGCTGCCTGGGCGGCAAAGCCCTCGAAATGTCCCGACAAGAGCACGGTTGCCGAAATGGCGCCGGGGCCGGCGATCAGCGGGATCGCCAGTGGGAAGGCGGCGATGTTGTGGATCATGTCCTTGGTGATGGCGACGTCGCCGATTTTCTCCTTGCGGTCCTGGCGGCGCTCGAAAACCATCTCGAAGGCGATGAAGAACAAGAGAAAACCGCCGGCGACGCGGAAGGCCGGCAGCGTGATGCCGAACACCGACAGGATCGAGGCGCCGGCGATCGCGAACAGCGCCATGACCAGGAAGCCGATGACCGAAGCGCGCACCGAGACCTGCTGACGCTCCTCGCGGTTCATGCCCCGCGTCACGGCGAGGAAGAGCGGCGCCAGCCCCGGCGGGTCGATGGTCACCAGGATGGTGACGAAGGCGTTGAACAGGCTGTCGAAACTCGGCATCGCTGGTCCCCTCCCGCCGGGCGAAGCCCAGACTCTGCAATTGGTAGAGCAAGCCCGGGCGCTGGAAACAGCGCGGAAGGGGAAACAGCCGGCTATTCGGGCCTGCCGCAAAAGGCTTCCAGCCGGTAGCCGTCCGGGTCGATAACGAAGGCGGCGTAGTAGTTGTCCCCATAGGCCGCCCGGAGCCCGGGCGCGCCGTTGTCCTTGCCGCCTTCATGCAATGCCGCGGCGTGAAAGGCGTCGACGCTGGCGCGCGTCGGCGCTGAGAAACAGAAATGCAGGCCAGACTCCGCTTCGGCCGGAACCGGCCGCCCGGCGTCATTCACCCAAAGCTGGACCGCTTGGGCGCCGTAACCGAGGGAACCGGGCGACTGGCTGAGACAGGAATAACCGAGCGGCTCGAGCGCGGCATCGTAGAAGCGTTTCGAAGCGCCGGCGTTGCGGACACCGATCGAGACATGATCAAGCATTGTTTCCTCCATGATTGCAATTGGTTGATCGCTCAGGCTGGAGTCGTGCGGCGGGCTAGGAATTCCACCTCCATGCGCCAGGTCGCGCCGCGGTCATGCGAGCGTTCGCCGAGCCAGCGAAACGAGTTCCCGGTGATACGCGAAAAGCTCCAGCGCACCGACGCGCCGGTGCCGTCGGCGCCGACCTGGACGATGGTGTCGTCCTCGGCGCGGCCGAGCTGCCGGCTGTAATACTGGCTGCGCGGATCGCTCCAGAAGATGTGCCAGGCGTCGGCACCGGGATCGTAGACGCGCAACGTCGTGCCGTAGAAGGTCCATGGCCCGAGCGACGGCGAGGGGCCGGCGTCGCGCGCGGGCAGGATCCAGACGTCCTGCACGGCCCTGCCTTCGAGAACCCAGCCGAAATGCACCTCGCCGCGCCCGGTGAGCGTGGTGCCATCCTCGAGGATGCGTGTGGCGTCGAAGGTCCAGGCGCCGATGAAGCGGCCATAGAGCTTCAGTTTTTCGGCAAGATCCGGATTGGGGCCGTCGCTGTGCAGGGCCTCGGCAAAGGGATCGGTCATTGTTGCTGCCTTGTTTGTCAGGAGAGGGCGAGCAATAGCGGCATGCCTGGGTTCTTCGCTTGGGAAAAATTGCTATCCTTCAGCCATGACCGCCGCGCAGAAAACTCTGGCTTGCGGACATGGCTGGCAGGTGTCCGACGTGATCTGCACGGCAGTCGCCGGCGACAGGCCGTTCGAGGAAGAGCATCGGAGCTTCTGCGTCGCCGCGGTGACCAGGGGCACGTTCCGCTATCGCACGAGCCAAGGCACGGCGATGCTGGCGCCGGGCGCCATCCTGCTCGGCAATCCGGGCGCCTGCTACGAATGCGGGCATGAGCACGGCGCCGGCGACCGCTGCCTCTCCTTCCATTTCTCGCCGGCCTATCTGGAGCGCGTCGTGGCCGAACTGCCGGGCGCGAAGCGACTGGGCTTCGCCGATCCACGCCTGCCGCCCTTGCCGGCGCTGGCGCCGCTACTGGCCGAGGCGGAGGCGGCGCGAGAAACCGGTGACGACGGAGCGTTCGAGGAACTCGGCCTGCGCATGGCCGGCGCGGTTGCCGCGGCTGCGACAGGCTCCTCCGGACCTACCCGGATACCCAGCCGTCGCGACCAGAAACGCGTTGCCGAGGCGGTGCGGCTGATCGAGCTCAATGCCGAACGGCCGCTGTCGCTGACCGAGCTTGCCGACGGCACGGCGACCAGCCCGTATCATTTCTTGCGCATTTTCCGGCACGTTGCCGGCATGACGCCCTACCAGTTCCTGCTGAGGACGAGGTTGCACCGTGCCGCGGTGCAACTGCGCACGTCAAATGCCGCGATCTCGACGATCGCTTTCGACGCCGGTTTCAACGATCTGTCGACCTTCAACCGCCGGTTCCGGCGCGAGATGGGGAAAGCTCCCGGCGCCTATCGCGCCCGCCGCGCGGGCCGATGAGGTCTGTCGCTGTCAGCCGGATTTATCGTCAGTCCGATGTCGGGCCGCACCAGCCCGGCAGGTAATCCGCGTCCTTACCTTTGGCCAGAACGAGCGCTTGCTTCATCGCCTTGTCGAAGTTCTTCACGGTCTCTGACACTCCGGCCGCTCAGCGCCCGCAAAGGCAACCATGAGGCCAGGTTCATTGCGCTTGCGGTTTTTGCCCGATCCATCGCCGACCTTGCCGCACGACGGCGAAAACGACTGTGGCCATATCGTCGCAATCAGCGGTATCCATTTGAAATTACCATCAAAATTGTCTCTGGAAAAGTCCGGCCGACATTGGAGTTTCGACAAGGCTTCCTATATAAGCATGCAGTGATTCCCGACTGGATTGTGACCTGATTTGACCGACCAGAAGACACCGCGCGGGCCGGACGGCGGCCCCACCGGCATCGAGCCGATTTCGATCATCGAGGAGATGCAGCGCTCCTATCTCGACTACGCCATGAGCGTGATCGTCAGCCGCGCGCTGCCCGACGTGCGCGACGGCCTCAAGCCCGTGCATCGCCGCATCCTCTACGCCTCGCATGAGAGCGGCTACCACTGGAACCGCAAATATGTGAAGTCGGCCCGCCCGGTCGCCGACGTGATGGGCAAATACCATCCGCATGGCGACGCTTCGATCTATGATGCTTTG
This sequence comes from Mesorhizobium sp. B3-1-9, assembly GCF_006439595.1. Classification (NCBI taxonomy): domain Bacteria; kingdom Pseudomonadati; phylum Pseudomonadota; class Alphaproteobacteria; order Hyphomicrobiales; family Phyllobacteriaceae; genus Mesorhizobium; species Mesorhizobium sp. B3-1-9. The sequence continues at coordinate 126,225 of NZ_VFTJ01000006.1, read as the reverse complement.
GTGCGCATGGCGCAGGACTGGTCGCTGCGCGTGCCGCTGATCGACGGTCAGGGCAATTTCGGCTCGATCGACGGCGATCCGCCGGCGGCGATGCGCTACACCGAGTCCAGGCTCACCAAGGTCGCGCATGAGCTCTTGGAGGACATCGACAAGGAAACCGTCGATTTCCAGGACACTTACGACGCCTCCGGCAGCGAGCCCAAGGTGTTGCCGGCGCGTTTCCCGAACCTTCTGGTCAACGGTTCCGGCGGCATCGCCGTCGGCATGGCCACCAACATTCCACCGCACAATCTCGTCGAGGTCTGCAACGGCGCCATCGCTCTCATCGACAATCCGGCGATCGACCTGACGGCGCTGATGGAGATCGTGCCCGGTCCTGATTTCCCGACCGGCGGCATCGTGCTTGGCCGTTCGGGCATCTACAACGCCTATTCGACGGGCCGCGGCTCGATCGTCATGCGCGGTCGCGTCGAGATCGAGCAACGCGGCAATGACCGCGAATCCATCGTCGTCACCGAGATTCCTTATCAGGTGAACAAGGCCTCGATGATCGAGAAGATGGCCGAGCTGGTGCGCGACAAGCGCATCGAGGGCATTTCCGACATCCGCGACGAGAGTGACCGCCAGGGCTACCGCGTCGTCGTAGAGTTGAAGCGCGACGCCGTGGCCGACGTCGTCCTCAACCAGCTCTACCGCTTCACGCCGCTGCAGACCTCGTTCGGCGCCAATGTGGTGGCGCTCAACGGCGGCAAGCCGGAAGTGCTGACGCTGATCGACATGCTGAAGGCCTTTGTCGGCTTCCGCGAGGAAGTCGTCAGCCGCCGCACGAAGTATCTGTTGCGGAAAGCGCGCGAGCGGGCGCATGTGTTGGTCGGCCTGGCGATTGCCGTGGCCAATATCGACGAGGTGATCAAGCTGATCCGCACCGCGCCGGATCCGCAGACGGCGCGTGAGCAGTTGATGGAGCGGCGCTGGCCGTCACACGACGTCGCTCCGCTGATCCAGCTGATCGACGATCCGCGCCACCGCATCAACGAGGATGGAACCTATAATCTGTCCGAGGAACAGGCGCGCGCCATCCTTGACCTGCGCCTGCAGCGCCTGACCGCGCTCGGCCGCGACGAGATCGCCGATGAATTGAACCAGATCGGCGCTGAAATCGTTGATTTCCTTGATATTTTGTCGTCGCGCGCGCGCATACAGCAGATCGTCAAGGATGAGTTGGTCGCGGTCCGTGACGAGTTCGGCACACCGCGCCGTACCGAGCTGACCGACGGCGGTTCGGATATGGAAGACGAGGACCTGATCCAGCGCGAGGACATGGTCGTCACCGTCAGCCATTCCGGCTACATCAAGCGTGTGCCGCTCTCGCTCTACCGGGCGCAGCGCCGCGGCGGCAAGGGCCGCTCCGGCATGTCGACCAAGGAAGAGGATTTCGTCACCCGCCTGTTCGTCGCCAACACGCACACGCCGGTGCTGTTCTTCTCCTCGCGCGGCATCGTCTACAAGGAAAAGGTCTGGCGGCTGCCGATCGGCAACCCGCAATCGCGCGGCAAGGCGCTGATCAACATGCTGCCGCTCGAGCAGGGCGAGCGCATCACGACGATCATGCCGCTGCCGGAGGACGAAACCAGCTGGGGCGAGCTCGACGTGATGTTCGCGACCACACGCGGCACCGTGCGCCGCAACAAGCTGTCCGACTTCGTCCAGGTCAACCGCAACGGCAAGATCGCCATGAAGCTGGAGGAAGAGGGCGACGAGATCCTCGGCGTCGAGACCTGCACCGACAATGACGATGTGCTTCTGACGGCGAATTCCGGCCAGTGCATTCGTTTCCCGGTCTCCGATGTGCGTGTCTTCCAGAGCCGCAATTCCGTCGGCGTGCGCGGCATAACCATGGCCGAGACCGACCGCATCATCTCGATGTCCATTATCGAGAATGTCGATGCGTCGCCCGCCGAGCGCGCCGCCTATCTGAAGCGCGCCGCGGCCGAGCGCCGGCTTGCCGCCGGCGGCGCGGCCGAGGAGGAGGAGATTGTGCTCACCAATGAGGAAATCGGCGAGGAAGCCGAGCTTTCCGAGGAGCGCTACGAGTTCCTCAGGGCGCATGAAAAACTTGTGCTGACGGTGACCGAGTATGGCTACGGCAAGCGCTCGTCTTCCTACGATTTCCGGCTGACGGGCCGCGGCGGCAAAGGCATCCGAGCCACCGATGTGTCGAAGGTAGCTGAGATCGGCCGGCTGGTTGCGACCTTCCCGGTCGGCAATGACGATCAGATCATGCTGGTTTCGGATGGCGGCACGGTCATCCGCGTGCCGGTCAACGGCATACGCTTTGCCAGCCGGGCCACCAAGGGCGTGACGATCTTCAATACGGCCGAAGGCGAGAAGGTCGTGTCGGTGGAGCGGATTTCGGAGCCGCAGGCCGACGATGAGGTCGAGGAGGTGTCTTCGAGCGAGACTGGAGCGGACGACGATATGGGCGGGAGCGAATAAGCTTTCGCCCGGCTTAACCGGCCCTTTGGGCCGGCTCGGTCATGGTGGGGATCAGTGGCGGCGGTAGACGTTGCGATGGGCGAAACCATCGAGCCGCTTGGTGTTGGCCTTGACGCGCACCCGCGCTGCTTCCTGATGCAACCCGAATGCGGTCGCGATCAGCATCACGATGGTCATTGCAGTGGCAAGCATGTAGATCAGCATCTGCGTGTTCTCCTGGACTTACAACGATGACATGGGGATTTGGTTTCATCCCTTGAAGCGGCAACTTAGTGAACGCTGCGTGAAACGTTCGTGATCGTCGCATTCATCTGTCGTTCATCGCCGCGGAAAGGTTCACGGCCGGGCAATCGATGGGATTTGCCTTTGTTCGAGAGGCTCGCTAGAAGCCTGCCATGACCGAACGCACCGCCCTTTATGCCGGCTCCTTCGACCCGCTGACCAACGGCCATCTCGACGTGCTCAAGGCCTCACTGGCGGTGGCCGACACCGTCTATGCGGCGATCGGCACCCATCCGGGCAAGAAGCCGTTGTTTTCCTTCGAGGAACGCGTGGAACTGATCGAGGCGGCAACCAAGGCCGAGTTCGGCCGTGACGGCGGTCGCATCAAGGTCGTTTCCTTTGACGGCCTTGTCATCGACGCGGCCCGCAAGCACGGCGCCTCGATCATGATCCGGGGGCTGCGCGACGGCACCGACCTCGATTACGAAATGCAGATGGCGGGCATGAACGAGACGATGGCGCCGGAGTTGCAGACGGTTTTTCTGCCCGCCAGCCCGTCCGTGCGCACCATTACCGCCACACTTGTGCGCCAGATTGCGTCGATGGGCGGCGACATCCGTCCTTTCGTGCCAGCGGCCGTCGCCGGCGCTCTCACCGCCAAGTTCACCAAATAGGCTTTCCGGAGATTCCTATGCAGCTGAAGAAGCTCGCTTCGTTCCTCGTCGTGCTTGCCGGCCTTTTCGCGGCATCCATGCCGGCCGTCGCCGCCGACAAGGAAAACACCATGATCATCACGCTGAAGGACGGCGACGTGACCATCGCGTTGCGTCCCGACCTGGCGCCCAAGCACGTCGCGCAGATCAAGAAGCTGGTGCGCGACGGCGCCTATGACAACGTCGCCTTCCATCGCGTCATCGACGGCTTCATGGCGCAGACCGGCGATGTCAAATTCGGCAATATGAAGAAGGGCTTCAACCCCGAAGCCGTCGGCACCGGCGGTTCCGATCTTCCCGACCTGCCGGCCGAGTTCTCGCAGAGCGAGCAGTTCACGCGCGGCGTGATCGGCATGGCCCGCTCGCAGGATCCGAATTCGGCGAACTCGCAATTCTTCATCATGTTCGCGCCGGCGCCGAACCTCGACGGCCAGTACACCATCGTCGGCAAGGTGGTCGGCGGCATGGACCTCGTCGACAAGATCAAGAAGGGCGACGAGGCCGACAACGGCACGGTCACCGACCCCGACCGGATGATCAAGGTTCGCATCGCCGCCGACGGCAAATAACCTCCTCATTTTCAAAAGGATTTTGTGACATGGCTGAGATCAAGGACCGCGAGAACGCGCTCATCCTGGAAACGACCAAGGGACAGGTCGTCATCGAAATGTATCCTGAATTGGCGCCCGGCCACGTCGCCCGCATCAAGGAGCTGGCGCGCGAAGGCGCCTATGACGGCGTGGTGTTCCACCGCGTCATCGACGGCTTCATGGCGCAGACCGGCGACGTCAAGTTCGGCAATTCGAGCAAGCCTACCTATGCGCCGTCGCGCGCGGGCATGGGCGGCTCCGACAAGCCGGACCTGAAGGCCGAATTCTCCAACGCCAATCACGGACGCGGCGCCTGCTCGATGGCTAGAGCCCAGAACCCGAATTCGGCGAATTCGCAGTTCTTCATCTGCTTCGACGATGCCGCCTTCCTCAACCGCCAGTACACGGTGTGGGGCCAGGTCATCGAAGGCATGGAGAATGTCGACAAGATCAAGCGCGGCGAGCCTGTGCAGGATCCCGACAAGATCGTCTCGCTGAAAGTCGCGGCAGACGTCAAGTAAGGGCGGAACGATGATGGGCGCTGTCTGGTCCCTGCTTGGCATCCTGTCCGGCGCCTTCATCGCCATCCAAGCGCCGATCAATTCGCAATTGGCGCGCGGCCTCGGCCTTCCCGTGGCCGCCGCGGCGTTCTCCTTCCTGTCCGGCGCCATCGTGCTTGGCATCATCTCCATCTCGGTGGTGAGGCTGCAGGGCATCGAGCTCGACTGGAAGGCGCCGGCGCCATGGCTGTTCGTCGCCGGCGGTATGCTCGGCGGCTTCTATGTGACGCTGTCGACGATCCTCACGCCACGTATCGGCGCCGCGGCGCTGATGGCCTTCCTGGTCGCCGGCCAGCTGATCGCCGGCATGCTGATCGACCGCGCCGGCTTCCTTGGCGTGGCGGTGCGCGAAATCTCGCTTGGCCGTGTCGCCGGCGCTGTGCTCTTGCTTGCCGGGGCGCTGCTCATTCGGCTCTACTGATGCGCGTCGACCTGTTCGACTTCGATCTGCCGGAAGAGCGCATCGCGCTTCGCCCGGCTGAGCCGCGCGACAGCGCCAGGCTCCTGGTCGTCAAACCGGGCGAGACGCCGCAAGACCGCCTTGTCGGCGAATTGCCGCCGCTGCTTCGCGAAGGCGACGTGCTGGTGTTCAACGACACCAAGGTCATCCCAGCGCAGCTGAAGGGCATGCGCAGGCGCGGCGAGGCGGTGGCGCAGGTCGAGGCGACGCTGCACATGCGGGTGGCGCCGGATCGCTGGCAGGCCTTCATGCGGCCGGGCAAGCGCATCGCCGCCGGCGACCGCATCCATTTCGGCCATGACGGCAATTCCTGCTTCCTCGGCCAGCTCGACGCCACGGTGCTCGAAAAGGGCGAGGCGGGCGAGGCGCTGCTCGGTTTCGACCTTTCCGGACAGTTCCTCGACGAGGCGCTGCATGCCGTCGGCCATATTCCGCTGCCGCCCTATATCGCCTCGAAGCGCGACGACGACGAGCGCGACCGCGCCGACTACCAGACCATCTATGCCCGGGAAGAGGGCGCGGTCGCTGCCCCCACCGCCGGCCTGCATTTCACGCCGGAGCTGTTTACCGCGCTGGACGCCAAGGGCATCGAGCGCCGCTTCGTCACGCTGCATGTCGGCGCCGGCACTTTTTTACCGGTGAAGGCCGACGACACGGCCGACCACAAGATGCATGCCGAGACGGGCTCGGTAAGTCCGGAAACGGCGGCAGCGCTCAACGCGGCCAAGGCACGGGGAGGGCGGATCATCTGCGTCGGCACGACGTCGCTGCGCTTGCTTGAGAGCGCAGCGCGCAGCGACGGCAGGATCGAGCCCTGGTCCGGTCCCACCGACATCTTCATCACGCCCGGCTATCGCTTCCGCACGGCCGACATGCTGATGACCAATTTCCATCTGCCGCGCTCGACGCTGTTCATGCTGGTCTCGGCCTTCAGCGGGCTGGAGACGATGCGTTCGGCCTATGCGCATGCCATCGAGAACCGTTACAGGTTCTATTCCTATGGCGATGCCAGCCTGCTTTACCGGGCGGAGACGAGCGATGGACGATGATCTCGACGGCATGGACCGCGATAGGCTGATCGCCGAGGTGAAGAAGCTGCGCGCCGGCATCCGCGCACATCGCGACACGACCGGGCATGATCTGTGCTGGCATCACCCCGACCTCTGGGACCTTTTGCCGGAAAAGACCGAACCTGCGATCGCCGTGCCGCCATGGCCGAAATTCATGCGCGGCTGCATCCGCTACCGGCAGTCGCTCGACGAGCAGGCGCCCGGCGCGCCGCTGCACGACAAGGAATTCAATGGCTGAGACTTTTTCCTTCAAGGTGCTTGCCAGCGACGGCAAGGCCAGGCGTGGCCTTGCCTCGATGCCGCGCGGCGAAATCCGCACGCCGGCCTTCATGCCGGTCGGCACCGGCGGCACAGTCAAGGCCATGTATATGGACCAGGTGCGCGGCGTCGGCGCCGACATCATCCTCGGCAACACCTACCATCTGATGCTGCGCCCCGGCGCCGAGCGCGTGGCCCGGCTCGGCGGCCTGCACGAGTTCGCCCGCTGGCCATATCCGATCCTGACTGACAGCGGCGGCTTCCAGGTCATGTCGCTGTCGAAGCTGAGAAAGCTGACCGAACAGGGCGTCACCTTCCGCTCGCATATCGACGGCGCGCCCTACGAAATGTCACCGGAACGGTCGATCGAGATCCAGGGTCTGCTCGATTCGGACATCCAGATGCAGCTCGACGAATGCACCGCACTTCCGGCCAAGCCCAAGGAGATCGAGCGCGCCATGGAATTGTCGCTGCGCTGGGCCGAACGCTGCAAGACCGCGTTCGGCGACCAGCCGGGCAAGGCGATGTTCGGCATCGTCCAGGGCGGCGACAGCGCGGCCTTGCGTGTGCACTCCGCTCAAGCGCTGAAGGAGATGGACCTCAAAGGCTATGCCGTCGGCGGGCTGGCGGTCGGCGAGCCGCAGTCGGTGATGCTGGAGATGCTCGACATCACCTGCCCGGAACTGCCGGCCGCCAAGCCGCGCTACCTGATGGGCGTCGGCACGCCGGACGATATCCTGAAATCGGTAGCGCGCGGCATCGACATGTTCGACTGCGTGATGCCGACCCGCGCCGGCCGCCATGGTCTTGCCTACACGCGGCGCGGCAAGGTCAATCTCAGGAACGCCCGGCATGCCGACGATCCGCGGCCGCTCGACGAAGAAAGCGACTGCCCGGCCGCGCGCGATTATTCGCGCGCCTACCTGCATCACCTGGTGCGCTCGCAGGAAGCGCTCGGCGCCATGCTGCTGACCTGGAACAACCTGTCCTATTATCAGAGGCTGATGCAGGACATCCGGGCGGCCATCGAGGCGCAGGCTTTTGAGACGCGGGCGGCGGAGATCACTGAGGGCTGGGCGAGGGGCGATATCCGGGCGCTATGACGCCGCATTGTTCTGGCGCAATTCCGGACGGAAGGCCACGGCGAAGACGCCGAGCCCAACCGCTCACACTTTTCCTGGAATTGCTCAGGTGCTGACCGAAGTCGAGGCGCGCAGGCTGCAGCCGGTGATCTTGAAACTGCCGTCCGCCTGCTGCTGCAGCGTGTAGACCGCCTCATAGTCCTTGCCGTCGGGTCCGACGATCAGCACCTGCTGGACGATCGAGCCCGGCCCGGTCTGCTCGACCTTGCCGAAGGAATAGGACTGGGGCTTGCGCACCGGCGCGTAGCCCTTCGTCACCATGTTCATGAAGGTATCCACGGTCGGAAAGATCTGCTTCACGTTCGGCGCGGCGAAGCTGTAGGCGGTGGCGCCGTCATCGGCGATGAAGGCTTTCAACTGGCTGTCGATGACTGCCTGCGCGGTCTTGATCTCGGCATCGCCGGCAAAGGCAAGCGAGGCTATCCACATCGGAACAAGAGCTAGTGCGAACAATACGCGGCGCATGGCCTGCCTCCCGGAACTCGCTTGGCGAATGCAATCTAACATACGCGCTTCGATGCCCGGCGGTTTCATCCCTTCGTAAGATTTCGCCGTTTCGACGCCGGAGCGCCCTGCTTAGGCAGTCGTCAAGAACGGCGCGCGCCGGCTGATGCTTGAAAGCCGGGCGGCAGTCTGCCACAAGGGCCGCTTAATCGTGAAGCAGGCTGGCAGGACCGGGCAATGAAGGCATTTTTCGTGCAGATCAAGTGCGACCTGGGCAAGTCCTATGAGGTCGCCAGCGCGCTTGCCGATGCCGAGATCGCTTCCGAGATCTACTCGACCGCCGGCAACTACGACCTGCTCGCCAAATTCTATATCGACGACGAGGAAGACGTTGGCCACTTCGTCAACGAGCGGGTGCAGATTCTGCCTGGAATCAAGGACACCTTCACGATCGTGACCTTCCGGGCGTTTTGACGGACCTGGCGATGCCCCGCCGGGCAGCAGCAACTGACCCGGCCTTGCCGCTCATGCCTTAAATTTAGGCAATTCGCATAGAGCGGCCGTCATCGCGTCTTAAATCACCGATTGCGCTTGATTTTCTCCGGCGAGGCCAGTGAAATGGTCCAGAGGGGAGTACGCGATTGGCAGCGTTCGACGAAATGCTTCCGGAAGTCTCCGGATTGAGAAGACCTTATGAGGCTTACGATCGCTGGCTGAAGGAGCAGGACCCGGCCAGGCTTACCCAGAAAATGCAGGACGCCGAGCGCGTCTTCCGCAAGACCGGCATCACCTTTGCCGTCTATGGCGAGCAGGAGGCGTCCGAGCGGCTGATCCCCTTCGACATCGTCCCGCGCATCCTCTCCGGCCAGGAATGGCGCCGGGTGACGCAAGGCATCGAACAGCGCGTGCAGGCGCTGAACGCCTTTCTCGACGACATCTACCACCGCCAGGAGATTCTGCGCGCCGGGCGCGTGCCGAGGGAGCTTGTCGCGAAGAACGAGGCCTTCCTGCCTGAGATGATCGGGGTGAGGCCGCCGGCCGGCGTCTACACCCACATCATCGGTGTCGATATCGTCCGTATCTCGGAGAACGAGTTCTATGTGCTGGAGGACAACGCCCGCACGCCGTCCGGCGTCTCCTACATGCTGGAGAACCGCGAGACGATGATGCAGCTTTTTCCGGAGCTGTTCCAGAAGATCAAGGTCCGGCCGGTCGAGAACTACCCGCAGCTTTTGCGCCAGTCGCTCGCCGCGGTGCGGCCGCAAAGCAGCAAGGGCGCGCCGACCATCGCGGTGCTGACGCCGGGCTCCTACAACTCGGCCTATTTCGAGCACGCCTTCCTCGCCGACCAGATGGGCGTGCAACTCGTCGAAGGGCAGGATCTGCGCGTCGTCGACGGCCATGTGGCGATGCGCACGACCGAGGGCTACAAGCAGATCGATGTGCTCTACCGGCGCGTCGACGACAACTTCCTCGATCCGCTGACCTTCCGGCCGGATTCCGCGCTCGGCGTGCCCGGCATCATGGATGTCTACCGCGCCGGCAACATCACCATCGCCAACGCGCCGGGAACCGGCATCGCCGACGACAAGGCGATCTATTCCTACATGCCGGAGATCGTCGAGTTCTACACCGGCCGCAAGGCGATCCTCGGCAACATCCCGACCTGGCGCTGTTCGGAACCGGACAGCCTCAAATATGTGCTCGAGCACATCGGCGAGCTCGTCATCAAGGAAGTGCACGGCTCCGGCGGCTACGGCATGCTGGTCGGCCCGGCGGCGACCAAGAAGGAATGCCAGGAGTTTGCCAAGAAGCTGCAGGCGAAGCCCTCGAACTACATCGCCCAGCCGACCCTGGCGCTGTCGACCTGCCCGATCCTGACCGAGAAGGGCCTGTCGCCGCGCCATGTCGACCTCAGGCCTTATGTGCTGGTTTCGGATCGTATCCAGATCGTGCCGGGCGGCTTGACGCGTGTCGCGCTGAAGCAAGGCTCGTTGGTGGTGAACTCTTCGCAAGGCGGCGGCACGAAAGACACTTGGGTGCTGGATGATTGAGATGAGTGAGTAGGGAATAGTCAGTAGTCAGTAGGGGAAGAGCAATGCCACATTCGGTCGAAGTTCGAAAATTCACTACTCACTACTCCCTATTCCCTATTCGCTAACCCGAAGGGCCTGACATGCTTCTCGGCCGCACCGCAAACGGTCTCTACTGGATGAACCGCTATATCGAGCGGGCCGAAAACATGGCGCGCCTGGTCGACGCGGGATTGCGCATGGCACTGACGCGCACGCAGAGCGCTTCGGAGGAATGGAACTCGGTGCTGCTCAGCGCCGGCTCGGACATCGCCTTCAGCCGGAAATCCCAAGACTACACCGCCGCCAACGTCTCCGACTTCCTGCTGCGCGACACTTCGAACCCGTCGAGCACGATGTCGTCGATCGAGACGGCGCGCAACAATGCCCGCATGGTGCGCACGGCGCTGACGCGCGAGACCTGGGAAAGCATCAACGAAGCCTGGATGTCGCTGAAGCGCATGCTGGCGAGGCCGATCGACGAACGCGACCTGCCGACGGTGCTCGATGCCATCAAGCGCGAGACGGCGCTGATCCGCGGTTCGTTCTACGGCACGATGCTGCGCAACGAGATTTTCGATTTCTCGCAACTCGGCACCTATGTCGAGCGCGCCGACAACACGGCTCGCATCCTCGACGTGAAATATTACGTGCTCTTGCCTTCGCTGTCCTGGGTCGGCTCGACGCTGGACAATTATCAGTGGGAGTCGATCCTGCGCTCGGTGTCGGCACACCGCTCCTATCGCTGGGTTTACGAAGCCGACTACAAGCCGACGAACATCGCCGACTATCTGATCCTCAACGTGCGCATGCCGCGCTCGTTGACCTTCTGCTATCGCTTCCTTGGCGAGCATCTGAAATTCCTCGCCGACGATTATGGTGAGCGCCATGCCTGCCATGCCACGGCCGAGAAGATCCAGGCATTGCTCAAGAGAGGGTCGATCAAGGACATATTCGACCACGGCTTGCACGAGTTCCTAGCCGAGTTCATTCGCGACAACACCAGGCTGGGCGACGAGATCGCCCAGGACTACCGGTTCTATTGAGCAAAGCCGAGGGCGAGCGCTATGCGGCTCAAGATCACCCATCGCACCGAGTACCGCTACGATCAGCCGGTGCAGTATCTGCTGCAGCGGCTGCGTCTGCTGCCTTCCAGCGGGCGTACGCAGACCGTCGACTCCTGGGCGATCAAGGTAGAAGGCGCGCGCGAGGAGGTGCGCTTCACCGACCATTTCGGCAACGACACGCGGCTGGTGAGCGCCGAGAGCGGCCAGAACTCGATCACCGTCGAGGCCACCGGAGACGTGACCACGCATGATACGGCGGGCGTGACGGGCCCGCATCAGGGCTTTGCGCCGCTCTGGCTGTTCGCACAGCAGACGCAGCTCACCACTGCCGGCGAGCGCATCCGCGAATTGGCCGGCGCGGTCGGACAGGGCACCGAGATCGAGCGACTGCACCGGCTGATGGGCGCTATCGGCGAACGCGTCGCCTACAGGCCAGGCACCACCAGCGTCGTGACGCCGGCGGAGGAGGCGCTCGCGTTGAAATCCGGCGTCTGCCAGGACCATAGCCATATCTTCATCGCCGCGGCGGGCGCGCTTGGTTTTCCCGCCCGCTATATCAGCGGCTACCTGATGATGGATGCTGCCGTCGAGCAGGCGGCAAGCCATGCCTGGGCCGAGGCCTATGTCGTCGGGCTCGGATGGGTGTCCTTCGACCCGGCGAACGGTATCTCTCCCGACGAACGCTATGTGCGGGTGGCGACGGGGCGCGACTATCGCGATGCCTCGCCGGTGTCGGGGGTATTGCTGGGGCAGGCGCAAGAGAAGCTTGCCGTGACCGTCACGGTAGAGCAGTAATCTGCGCCGCAATCGCCAGACCGGTTCAGCGTTTGATAGAATCGCTGAACCGCTCTATCTCTTTGTTTTCACGCAATTCCAGACGGAAAACCGCTACACGTTTTTCCTGGAACTGCTTTCGCAGAAGAGCGACCATGACCTATTGCGTCGGCCTCAAGATCGATCGCGGGCTCGTGTTCATGTCGGACACGCGCACCAATGCCGGCATGGATTCGATATCGACCTTCAAGAAGATGCATGTGTGGGAACAGCCCGGCGAGCGCGTCATCGTGCTGATGTCGGCGGGCAACCTTGCCACGACGCAGGCCGTCGTCAGCCTGCTCGACGAGCGCAACAAGGCGGTCGGCGACCGCCATGGGAAGCTGCTCGAGACCCCGTCCATGTACCAGACGGTGCGGCTGGTCGGCGATACGGTCAAGGAAGCGATCGCGCATGCGTCGCCCGACGGCGAGAAGGCGGACGCCTATTTCAATGCTTCCTTCATCCTCGGCGGTCAGATCAAGGGCAGCCCGCCCAGGCTATTCATGATCTATCCGGAAGGCAATTTCATCGAATCGACCGACGACACGCCCTTCTTCCAGATCGGCGAGACGAAATACGGCAAGCCGATCATCATCCGTGCCTATGACCGGACAATGAGCCTGGCGGAGACGGTGAAGCTGTTGCTGGTATCCTTCGACTCGACGCTGAAATCCAACCTTTCGGTCGGGCTGCCGCTCGATCTTCTGTTCATGGAACAGGATGCGTTCAAGGTGGGGCTGAACCAGCGGATCGGCCATGACGATCCTTACTACCGCACCATTTCGGATGGCTGGTCCAGCGCGCTGAAACTGGCCTTTTCAAACCTGCCGGATTTTCCGGGGTAGGGCCTTTCGATCCAGCCGTTGCCTTAATATATTTAACATGTTAAGCAAAATTGAGAGCGGTTCGGTTAGCCGACATGGGCGGCTGCTGGGAGGAAATTATGGACAATGAGGAATTCCGCGACTGGTCGAGGCGGGCAGCCGATTGGGGCGCCGATTACCGCGCCGGCCTGCGCGAGCGTCCGGTGCGGCCGGCGATCGCGCCGGGCGAGATTTTCAGGAGCATCGAGGTTTCGCCGCCCGAAATGCCCGAGCCGATGGACAAGATCTTCGCCGACTTCGAAGAAAAGATCGTGCCGGGCATGACGCATTGGCAGCACCCGCGTTTCTTCGCCTATTTCCCGGCCAATGCGGCGCCGGTGTCGGTCGTGGCGGAATATCTGGTCTCGGCGATGGCCGCGCAATGCATGCTGTGGCAGACCTCGCCGGCGGCGACCGAGCTCGAGACGCGCGTCGTCGACTGGATGCGCCAGGCGCTCGGCCTGCCCGAGGGCTTTGCCGGCGTGATCCAGGATTCGGCCTCGTCGGCGACGCTTGCCGCGGTGCTCACCATGCGCGAGCGGGCGCTTGACTGGCAGGGAAACAAAAAAGGGTTGGCCGGGCAGGCAAAGCTTCGCGTCTACTCCTCCGACCAGGTCCATACCTCGATCGACCGCGCCATCTGGGTTTCCGGCATCGGCGAGGAAAACCTCATCCGCATCCCGGTCGGCGGACGTTTTCGCGCCATGGACACGGCGGCGCTCGAGGCTGCGATCGTTGCCGATCGCAAGGCCGGCCTTCTGCCGGCCGGCATCATCGCCTGCGTCGGCGGCACCAGCACCGGCGGCACAGACGACATCGCGGCGGTAGCCGCCGTCGCGAATCGGCATGGGCTCTACCTGCACGTCGACGCCGCCTGGGCCGGATCGGCGATGATCTGCCCGGAATACCGGCAATTCTGGACCGGCGTCGAAGGCGCCGATTCCATCGTCTTCAATCCGCATAAGTGGCTGGGTGCGCAGTTCGACTGCTCGATCCAGTTCGTGCGTCAGCCGGAAGACCTGGTGCGCACGCTGGCGATCAAGCCGGACTATCTGAAAACCCGAGGCCATGACGGCATCATCAACTATTCGGAATGGTCGGTGCCGCTCGGGCGCCGCTTCCGGGCGCTCAAGCTCTGGTTCCTGCTGCGTGCCCACGGTCTCGAAGGGTTGCGCAACATGATCCGCAACCATGTCGCCTGGAGCGAAGGGCTTGCCGCGCGGCTGGCCAGGGAGGCGGATTTCGAGCTCAGCAGCGAGCCGATGCTGTCGCTTTTCTCGTTCCGGCATCGCGCGGCACCCGGCATCGATGCTGACGAGCACAATCTACGTCTGGTCGACGCCATCAACACCGATGGCCGCATCTATCTCACGCAGACGCGGGTCGACGGGCGCGTGGCGATCCGCTTTCAGGCGGGGCAGTTCGAGGCGACGGCAGCCGATGTCGACGCGGCGTTCGACGTCATAACCGAGATTGCGCGGCGTCTATCCTGAAGCAGCAGGCGTGTTCCGCACTGGATTGCCTTTTGCAATCAGGTGATTTTCGTTAGCCGGCTTATGCCTTTTCTTCGCTTTCGTTTTCCGATATAGACGGAAAAAACGAAAATGGAGGACGCGCGATGTTTCTTTCGCCACGCCATGCCGAGATCATCCAGATGGCGAAAGACCATGGCCGGGTGCTGGTCGACGACCTGGCGACGCATTTCAATGTGACGCCGCAGACCATCCGCAAGGACCTCAACGATCTGTGCGATCAGCGGCTGCTGACCCGCATCCATGGCGGTGCGCTGTTCCCGTCCGGCATCGAAAACATGGAGTACGAGGCAAGGCGCAAGATTGCCGCCGACGAGAAGGAGGCGATCGGCAGCGCGGCGGCGCGGCTGATCCCTGACAATGCCTCGCTGTTCATCAATATCGGCACCACCACCGAGGCCGTCAGCAAGGCGCTGCTCGACCATAACGGGCTTATGGTCATCACCAATAACATCAACGTTGCCAATAGGATGCGCATCTACCCGACGATCGAGGTGGTGATCGCCGGCGGCGTGGTGCGCGGTTCCGACGGCGGCATCGTAGGCGAGGCGGCCGTCGATTTCATCCGCCAGTTCAAGGTCGATTACGCCGTCATCGGCGCCTCGGCGATCGATCATGACGGCGCGCTGCTCGACTTCGATTTCCGCGAGGTGAAGGTGGCGCAGGCCATCATCGCGAATGCGCGCCACGTCATCCTGGTCTCCGACCGGACGAAATTCGAGCGCACGGCGCCGGTTCGGATTGGCCATCTTTCGCAGGTGAATACCTTCATCACCGATCGTTGCGAGATCCCGTCGATCCGCAAGATTTGCGAGGAAACCGAGGTCCGGCTGCTTGAGACAGCGCTCGAATAGGCGCGCATCGCGGCTTGCTCACGCAGCTGTGATATTTCGTTTGACATTCGGTTTGAGTTCGAAATAATTCCGCCACGGTTTCGTAAAACACAAAAATGGTGCAATGCGAAATCGTTGGAGGATTCCTTGGACGCATCTCCGATCCATGACATTTTCGTCATCGGCGGCGGCATCAATGGCTGCGGCATAGCCCGAGACGCCGTTGGTCGTGGGTTTTCGGTATACCTCGCCGAGATGAACGATCTCGCCAGCGGAACCTCGTCGGGCTCGACCAAGCTCATCCATGGCGGCCTTCGCTACCTCGAATTCTACGAGTTCCGGCTGGTGCGTGAGGCGCTGATGGAGCGCGAGGTTCTGTGGAAGAACGCGCCGCATATCATTTGGCCGATGCGCTTCGTTCTGCCTTATGCCAAAGGCCTCAGGCCCGCCTGGCTGATCCGGCTGGGATTGTTCCTTTACGATCATATCGGCGGGCGCAAGCTGCTGCCGGCGACGAAGACGCTGGATATGGCCCGCGATCCGGCAGGCAAGCCGCTCAAGCCATTGTTCCGCAAGGCTTTCGAATATTCGGACGGTTGGGTCAACGACGCGCGCCTGGTGGCGCTGAACGCCCGCGACGCGGCAGATCGGGGCGCCGTTATCCGCACCCGCACCAAGGTCGTCGGTGCGCGGCGCGACGGTGCGCTTTGGACCATAAAAGTGCAGAATGTGCTTACCGGTGAAATCGAGGAGGTTCGCGCGCGGCTTCTCGTCAACGCCGCCGGCCCTTGGGTCGATCACGTGCTCTCGACCGCCGTCGGCCAGAACGACGTCCACAATGT
The DNA here is from genome assembly GCF_006439595.1 of Mesorhizobium sp. B3-1-9. NCBI lineage: Bacteria > Pseudomonadati > Pseudomonadota > Alphaproteobacteria > Hyphomicrobiales > Phyllobacteriaceae > Mesorhizobium > Mesorhizobium sp. B3-1-9. The sequence continues at coordinate 110,245 of NZ_VFTJ01000006.1, read as the reverse complement.
CCGCCTCGTGCAAGGCAGCCACATCGTCATCCATAGGAAGTTCGACGATCCGCGCGCCTATTTCTTCCAGAACAAGGATGGCCGCATCATCTTCGCCATTCCTTACGAGGAAGAATTCACGCTGATCGGCACCACCGACCGCGATTATCCGGGCGATCCGCACGACGTGAAGATCTCCGACACCGAGATCGACTATCTGTGCGCCGCGGCAAGCGAATATTTCGCGCAGCCGGTGAAGCGCTCCGACATCGTCTGGACCTATTCGGCGGTGCGCCCGCTCTATGACGACGGCGCCTCCAAGGCGCAGGAGGCGACGCGCGATTATGTGCTGAAGGCCGATGGCGGGGAGGGCGCAGCCCCCTTGCTCAACGCTTTCGGCGGCAAGATCACGACCTTCCGCCGACTGGCGGAATCGATGCTTGAGAAGATCGAAGGTTTTCTCGGCAAGCGCGGCAGGCCGTGGACGCATGACGCGCCGCTGCCCGGCGGCGATTTCGCCGCGACCGGCTTCGATGCCCAGGTCGCCAGGCTGAAGAACGCCTATCCGTTCCTCGACCAGCGGCTGGCGCGCCGCTTCACCCGGCTTTATGGCACGCGGGCGGAGAAATTGCTCGGGCTCGCCAAGTCGAATGCCGATCTCGGCCGCAATTTCGGCGCCGACCTTTTCGAGGTGGAAGTTCGCTATCTGGCCGAAAACGAATGGGCGGTCACCGCCGAGGACGTGCTGTGGCGCCGCACCAAGCGCGGCCTGCATTTCAGCCGCGAGCAGACGGCCGCATTGGAAGAATTCATGCGCGGACTGAGCAGCCGCCATGTGGCTGCGGCGGAATGAGGATCGACCGCTGATGCGCAAGGCCTGGGAGGAGGCGTGATGCTGGAACTGAGGAACGTGACGAAGACCGTCGGCGCGCAGGAGCATATCCGCGACGTGTCGCTGACGCTTCAGCACGGCTCGCTGAACGTGCTCCTCGGGCCGACGCTTTCCGGCAAGACCAGCCTGATGCGACTGATGGCAGGCCTCGACGCGCCGACTTCCGGCTCGGTCTGGTTCGATGGCAAGGACGTCACCGGACAGAAGGTGCAGAAGCGCAATGTCGCCATGGTCTACCAGCAGTTCATCAATTACCCGGCGATGACCGTCTACGAGAACATCGCCTCGCCGCTGCGGGTGGCCGGCCTCGATCAGGCGAAGATCGACAAGGAGGTGCGCAACGCGGCGGCGCTTTTGAAGCTCACGCCCTATCTCGACCGCACGCCGCTCAACCTGTCCGGCGGCCAGCAACAACGCACCGCGCTTGCCCGCGCCATCGTCAAGAATGCCAGCCTGGTGCTGCTCGACGAGCCTTTGGCCAATCTCGACTACAAGCTTCGCGAGGAATTGCGCGCGGAGCTGCCGAAAATTTTTGCCGCCGCCGGCACCATCTTCGTTTATGCGACGACAGAGCCGCACGAGGCGCTTTTGCTCGGCGGCAACACGGCGACGCTTTCGGAAGGCCGCGTCACACAATTCGGCCCGACGGTCGAAGTGTTCCGCAAGCCGCTCGACCTGGTGACGGCGCGGACCTTCGCCGATCCGCCGCTCAACACCATCGTGCTCTCCAAGAAGGGGGCGGATTTCCTGCTCGAAGGCGGCGTCAAGTTGCCGGTGCCGACGGAACTCAACGGCATTGCGGACGCCAGCTACACGATCGGCTTCCAGCCGCATCATTTGTCGCTGGAGCGGCCGAACGCTTCCGCTGTGCCGGTGCGGGCGAAGGTCACCATCACCGAGATCACCGGCTCGGAAAGCTTCGTCCATCTCGATTTCGCCGATGCGCGCTGGGTCATGCTTGCGCATGGCATTCTCGATTTCGAGACGGACGACGAGGTCGAGGTGTTCATCGATCCGCGCCACATCATGGTGTTCGACCAGAACGGCCGCGCCGTGACGGCGTCGAAGCTGGCGGCGTGAGGAGCAAACGATGGCGCGCATCGAGGTCAACCATATTCGTCATTCCTACCTGCCCAACCCGCAGAAGGATTCCGATTTCGCGCTGAAGGAAGTGCACCACACCTTCGAGGATGGCGGCGCCTACGCACTGCTTGGGCCATCGGGCTGCGGCAAGACCACTCTGCTCAACATCATTTCCGGCTTGCTGCATCCCTCGCACGGCAAGCTTTTGTTCAACGGCCGTGACGTCACCAATCTGTCGACGCAGGAACGCAACATCGCGCAGGTGTTCCAGTTTCCGGTCATCTACGACACCATGACCGTCTACGACAATCTGGCTTTCCCGCTGCGCAACCGCCGCGTGCCGGAGACGGACGTCGACCGCAAGGTGCGCGAGACGCTCGACATGATCGATCTCGCTTCGCTGGCAAAGAAGAAGGCGCGCGGGCTCACCGCCGACCAGAAGCAGAAGATCTCGCTTGGGCGCGGCCTGGTGCGCTCGGACGTCAACGCCATCCTGTTCGATGAGCCGCTGACGGTGATCGACCCGCATATGAAGTGGGTGCTGCGCTCGCAGTTGAAGCAGCTGCATCGGCGCTTCGGCTACACCATGGTCTATGTCACGCACGATCAGACCGAAGCGCTGACTTTCGCCGACCGCGTCGTGGTCATGTATGACGGCGAGATCGTCCAGATCGGCTCGCCGGCCGAGCTCTTCGAGCGCCCGCGACACACTTTTGTCGGCTATTTCATCGGCTCGCCGGGCATGAACGTGCTGCCGGTTGCGCTGGAAGGCAGAACGGCGACGCTCGGCGCGCAGCGCATCGAATTGCCCGGCGTGCCCAAGGCCGAAGCCGGCGCCGTCGAGCTCGGCATCCGGCCCGAATATGTGCGGCTCGGCCGCGAGGGCATGGCGGTGCAGGTCTCCAAGGTCGAGGACGTCGGCCGCCACAAGGTCGTGCGCGCCAACCTGGAAGGCAGGGAGATTGCCGCGGTGATCGGCGAGGACGACGAGGTGCCTGCCGAACCGAAAGTCCGCTTCGATCCGGCCGGCATCAACATCTATGCCGATTCCTGGCGCGTCGAGATGGGGGCGTAGATGGACAAGACCTGGAACAACAAGGCCTGGTTCCTTGTTCTGCCGGTGCTGGTGCTGGTGGCGTTCTCGGCCGTCATCCCGCTTATGACCGTCGTCAACTATTCGGTGCAAGACACGTTCGGCAACAACGTCTTCTTCTGGGCCGGGACCGAATGGTTCGAGGAATTGCTGCACTCCGACCGCTTCTGGGAAGCGATGGTGCGCAACCTGATCTTCTCCTTCATCATCCTGGCGATCGAGGTGCCGCTCGGCATCTTCATCGCGCTCAACATGCCGAAGAAGGGCTGGGGCGTGCCGGTCTGCCTGGTGCTGATGGCGCTGCCGCTGTTGATCCCGTGGAACGTCGTCGGCACGATCTGGCAGGTCTTCGGCCGCAACGACATCGGCCTGCTCGGCTATTACGTCAATGCGCTTGGCATCGACTACAACTACGTCCAGGATCCGATCGACGCCTGGGTCACCGTCATCATCATGGATGTCTGGCACTGGACCAGCCTGGTCGTGCTGCTTTGCTACGCCGGCCTGGTCTCGATTCCCGATGCCTTCTACCAGGCGGCCAAGATCGACGGCGCCTCGCGCTGGGCGGTGTTCCGCTACATCCAGCTGCCCAAGATGCAGCGTGTGCTGCTGATCGCCGTGCTGTTGCGTTTCATGGACAGCTTCATGATCTATACCGAGCCCTTCGTCGTCACCGGCGGCGGCCCCGGCAATTCGACCACCTTCCTGTCGATCGACCTCGTCAAGACTGCCCTCGGCCAGTTCGACCTCGGTCCGGCGGCGGCAATGTCGCTGGTCTACTTCCTGATCATCCTGTTGTTGTCGTGGGTGTTCTACACCGTGATGACCAATTACGACGCGGAGCGCTGAGATGGCGGGCGCCAACGAGACGACGCGCGTGAGCGAGACGGCGGTCACCGAAGTGGGCAGCGCGCTGTCGCAGGACGAGGTGGCGAGGCTGATGCGCCGCCGCGGCGAGGAATCGCGCTGGTGGTGGATCGTGCCGACGGTCTACATCATCGTTATCCTGCTGCCGATCTACTGGCTCATCAACATGAGCTTCAAGACCAACGCGGAGATCGTGTCGTCGCTGACGCTGTTCCCGCATAATCCGACACTGGCGAACTATCGCACCATCTTCACCGACCCGTCCTGGTATTCGGGCTATATCAACTCGATCACCTATGTGGTGATGAACATGGTGATATCGGTGGCGGTGGCGCTGCCGGCGGCCTACGCCTTCTCGCGCTACCGCTTCCTTGGCGACAAGCATTTGTTCTTCTGGCTTTTGACCAACCGCATGGCGCCGCCGGCGGTGTTCGCGCTGCCGTTCTTCCAGCTCTATTCGGCGTTCGGCCTGATCGACACCCATATCGCCGTGGCGCTGGCGCACTGCCTGTTCAACGTGCCGCTGGCGGTGTGGATCCTCGAAGGCTTCATGTCCGGCGTGCCGAAGGAGATCGACGAAACAGCCTATATCGACGGCTATTCCTTCCCGCGCTTTTTCGTGAAGATCTTCATGCCGCTGATCGCGAGCGGTATCGGCGTCGCCTGCTTCTTCTGCTTCATGTTCTCGTGGGTGGAGCTCCTGATCGCGCGCACGCTGACCACGACCGACGCCAAGCCCATCGCCGCCACCATGACCCGCACCGTCTCTGCCGCCGGCATGGATTGGGGCCTGCTCGCCGCCGCTGGCGTGCTGACACTGATCCCCGGTGCTTTGGTGATCTGGTTCGTGCGAAATTATATCGCCAAGGGCTTTGCCCTGGGGAGGGTCTAAGCCATGAACCTCGACTTCTCCTGGATGGCGTGGACATGGCCGACGGCTGCTTTCTTCATCGTCATCGCGCTGATGCTCTGCGGCATGGGCGTTTGGGAATATGTCTCGCCCGGCGGCAATCCGCGCGTCGGCGTGCTGCGCTTCGAGACGACGCGCGGCGATCGTTTGTTCCTGTCGCTGCTTGGCAGCGCCTTCATCCATCTCGCTTGGCTGGGTCTGGTAGGACCCAACCTGTGGTGGGCTCTCGCTCTCTCCGTGGTCTACGCCGTTGGCGTGGTCCGATACGTATAGAGGGGGAATAGCCGGAGCGGCCGCGTGCTGGCGGCCGCCCCGGAATGCACTCGAAACCTAAGACTGGAGGAGACACATGCGACGGCAATTTCTAACATCGACGACCGCCCTAGCCCTATTGCTCGGCGTGGGCAACGCCTATGCCGGTATGGACGAGGCAAAAGCCTTTCTCGACAAGGAGATAGGCGACCTGTCGACGCTTTCACGCGCCGACCAGGAAAAGGAAATGCAGTGGTTCATCGACGCAGCCAAGCCGTTCGCCGGCATGGACATCAAGGTCGTCTCGGAAACCATCGCCACGCACCAATACGAGTCACAGGTGCTGGCGCCGGCCTTCTCCGCCATCACCGGCATCAAGGTCACGCATGACGTCATCCAGGAAGGCGACGTCGTCGAAAAGATCCAGACCCAGATGCAGACGGGACAGAACCTCTATGACGGCTGGGTCAACGATTCCGACCTGATCGGCACGCACTGGCGCTACCAGCAGGTGCGCAACCTGACCGACTGGATGGCGAATGAAGGCAAGGACGTCACCAATCCGAACCTCGACCTGAAGGACTTCATCGGCACCTCGTTCACGACGGCGCCCGACAAGAAGCTCTATCAGCTCCCCGACCAGCAGTTCGCCAACCTCTACTGGTTCCGCTACGACTGGTTCAACGACGAGAAGAACAAGGCCGACTTCAAGGCCAAATACGGCTACGACCTAGGCGTTCCCGTCAACTGGTCGGCTTATGAGGACATCGCCGAATTCTTCACCGGCCGCGAGATCGACGGCAAGAAGGTCTACGGCCATATGGACTACGGCAAGAAGGACCCGTCGCTCGGCTGGCGGTTCACCGACGCCTGGCTGTCCATGGCCGGCAATGGCGACAAGGGCATTCCGAACGGCCTGCCCGTCGACGAATGGGGCATCAAGGTCGACGAGAATTCGCGCCCTGTCGGCTCCTGCACGGCGCGTGGCGGCGACACCAACGGCCCGGCGGCGGTCTACTCGATCCAGAAATATCTCGACTGGCTGAAGGCCTACGCTCCGGCGGAAGCCCAGGGCATGACCTTCTCCGAATCCGGCCCGGTGCCGGCGCAGGGCGCGGTCGCGCAGCAGATCTTCTGGTACACCGCCTTCACCGCTTCGATGGTCGACGCCGGCGCCAAGGCGGTGCTGAACGACGACGGCACGCCGAAGTGGCGCATGGCGCCGTCGCCGCATGGCGTCTACTGGAAGGACGGCATGAAGCTCGGCTATCAGGACGTGGGTTCCTGGACGCTGATGAAATCGACGCCGGACGATCGCGCCAAGGCGGCCTGGCTTTATGCGCAGTTCGTCACCTCGAAAACGGTCGACGTGAAGAAGAGCCATGTCGGCCTGACCTTCATCCGCGAGAGCACGATCCACGACAAGAGCTTCACCGAGCGCGCTCCGAAGCTCGGCGGCCTGATCGAGTTCTATCGTTCGCCGGCCCGCGTCCAGTGGTCGCCGACGGGTACCAACGTGCCTGACTATCCGAAGCTGGCGCAGCTCTGGTGGCAGGCGATCGGCGATGCCTCGTCCGGCGCCAAGTCGGCTCAGGAAGCGATGGACTCGCTCTGCGCCGAGCAGGAAAAGGTCATGAGCCGCATCGAGAAGTCGGGCGTCCAGGGCGATATCGGCCCGAAGATGGCCGAAGAGCATGACCTCGCCTACTGGAACGCCGACGCGGTCAAGAAAGGCAATCTCGCGCCTCAGTTGAAGATCGAGAACGAGAAGGAAAAGCCAATCACCATCAACTACGACGAACTGGTGAAGAGCTGGCAGCAGCAGTAACTGCATGACGCGGGCGTGCTTGCCCATGTAGGAAGTGCGGGGGAGGCGGCTTTGCCGTCTCCCCTGTTGCATGAGAAGTGGGAGGATGCGGAATGAGCGGTTTTGTGCTGGCCATCGATCAGGGGACGACGTCGACCCGGGCCATCCTGTTCGACGACAAGATGAAGGTCGCCGGCGCCGGTCAGCAGGAATTCACGCAGCATTATCCGGCTTCCGGCTGGGTCGAACATGACCCGGAAGACATCTGGGCGAGTGTTCTCGCCACGGTGAAATCGGCGTTGAAGGCCGCCGGCCGCACGGCATCGGATGTCGCCGCGATCGGCATCACCAACCAGCGTGAGACCGTCGTCATCTGGGACAAGGCGACCGGCAAGCCGATCCATAACGCGATCGTCTGGCAGGACAGGCGCACCGCGCCGCTCTGTCAGAAGCTGAAGAAGCAGGGATTGGAGAAGACATTCACGAAGAAGACCGGCCTGCTGCTCGATCCCTATTTCTCCGGCACCAAGATCGCCTGGATGCTGGACAAGGTGAAGGGTGCCAGGAAGCGCGCCGAGAAGGGCGAACTGCTCGCCGGCACCATCGACAGTTTCCTGATCTGGCGGCTGACCGGCGGCCAGGTGCACGCCACCGACGCGACCAACGCCTCGCGCACTTTGGTCTACAACATCGAGAAGAATGTCTGGGACGACGAGCTGCTTTCCATTCTCAACATACCGGCCGCGATCCTGCCGCGGGTGAAGGATTGCGCCGACGATTTCGGCGTCACCGAGAAGAGCCTCTTCGGGGCCGAGATGCGGATCCTCGGCGTGGCCGGCGACCAGCATGCGGCGACGATCGGCCAGGCCTGCTTCGAACCCGGCATGATGAAATCCACCTACGGCACCGGCTGCTTCGCGCTGCTCAACACCGGCGCCGACCTGGTGCGTTCGAAGAACCGGCTTTTGACCACTATCGCCTATCGGCTCAACGGCAAGACAACTTACGCGCTGGAAGGTTCGATCTTCATCGCGGGCGCCGCCGTGCAGTGGCTGCGCGACGGCATCAAGGTGATCGGCAAGGCCGAGCAAAGCGGCGACTTGGCGGCGGCCGCGGACCCGGCGCAACAAGTCTATCTGGTGCCGGCCTTTGTCGGCCTCGGCGCGCCGCATTGGGACGCGGACGCGCGCGGCGCTATCTTCGGCCTGACGCGCAACTCCGGCCCGGCCGAGTTCGCACGCGCCGCACTTGAATCGGTCGCCTTCCAGACGCGTGACCTGCTCGACGCGATGCGCAAGGACTGGAAAGGCGCCTCGGCCAAGACGGTGCTTCGTGTCGACGGCGGCATGGTGGCGTCCGACTGGACCATGCAGCGGCTCGCCGACATTCTCGACGCGCCGGTCGACCGTCCGACGATCCCGGAGACGACGGCGCTTGGCGCCGCCTGGCTCGCCGGTTCGAAGGCTGGTGTGTGGCCGAAGGCAAGGGAATTTGCTAAGAGCTGGGCGCTTGAACGGCGCTTCATGCCGCAGATGGATGCGGCCGCGCGCGGGGCGAAGCTGGCCGGATGGCGCGATGCGGTGCGCAGGACGTTGAGTGGGCAATAAGGAGCTGTCAGTCAGCGTGCAGGGTGAGGGGAATGGACCCAGACTGGTATGCTGCCTGGCGTGAGGAGGCTTTCGAACAACTTCGAGGGAAAAATAGGCGCTTGCAGGATGACTTCCGCCTTGGCAGTTGGTCTCGCTATAATTACGACCTGAAGGCTGGAAAGCTCCTTTTCTCAGAACAAGGCGTCGTCACGGTCGTCTCGGAGATCCAAATTGCTGGGTCAACGAGCGTTGAAGCTGGCAATTGGCTCTGGGCTTGGGCCAATTCGAATTGGCCCTCGGAATTCATAACTGACGCCCAGTCAGCCCGATCTTTCGGTAAGAAGCACGGCATCGGCGATTTAACTCGAGACTATGTGACGGACGAAGATCTTGATGCACTCGGCTGGAAACTGACCTCAGCAGTGACTCGGATTTGCAACGCTTGCGGAGCCTATCGCTCTCCTCCAGATGACGGCGTAGGTCTTTATCTGATTCTCAAAAGCATTAGCTGGGCAAGCTGACCTGTGGGCGCGCTCAACTGTTGAAATCCGGCTGAATAACAACGAGAGAGCCCGTGCCTCTCGAGGCACGGGCTCAGTCAACGACCCTGGGTACTGACTGGAGGCCGTCAGTAGGGCGAAACGCACTGCTGACGCGGGCCGTTGTAGGGTTGGAAGGTGTTGTCCGAAGCGCGATACGAACGATAACGGTCGTAGCACCACTGCACGTGCGAGTTGCCGCGATAGACGCGGTTGTTCTCGCTGTTGACGATGGCGCCGGTGATCAGCGCGCCGGTGGCGAAAGCGGCAAGCGGGAACCAGTAGTCGCCATGACGGCGATAGCCGCGGCGATATTCACGATAGCCGCGATGGCCGTTCCAGTACATGCCGTCATTGCGCGAGAAACGCTGGCCGCCGCGCCAATGGCGGCCATGCCTCCATCGGAAATCGCGTTCTGCGACCGTCTGGACGTCGGACGAAGCCGGCGAAGCCTGCGGGACGAACACCTGCGCGGCGTTGGCCGGCACCGCTGCCGCGGCGGCGAACGAAACCGACAAGGTGGCGGCAAGCAAGCCCGACACGATCTTTTTCATGGGTCTTCTCCTTGAGAGGGTGGTTTGACGTCCCTGTGCCGAAGGAACGGAAAATGGCCTCAATGGTTCCCGTTTGAATCTCAAACCATTGTTATTTCAGGAGCTTCTGAGATACCCGGGCAGATCGAAGCGGGCATCGGACTCGGCACTACGGATGCTTGATCGCCAGTCGCCAAAATTCGCCAGACCCGTTGATAACTCCAACTGGCGGCCGTCTTTTTCCGGTTGACCGGCCGCGGCACTCTCCCTATGTTCCGCGCAATTTCGAGGGCGGCGTTTCGAGCCCGCGGGAGCGCGTAGCTCAGCCGGTAGAGCAACTGACTTTTAATCAGTAGGTCATGGGTTCGAATCCCATCGCGCTCACCAAAATTCATGATCCAAAACCGTCCGTGTCCCCGGCAATCGGAACAAAAACTTATGCGCGGCTGTTTCCCACCCGAAGGGACTGCAATTCGGGATGCGGATACGGTGGACGTACTGAACTTGGAACTGGCCAGGGCCAGGCAGCGCGTCAAGCGCGCAGAGATTTCGCTCAATCACGCAAAAGAACTGCTGGACGAGGAATGCGGCGTCGGGATCAATCTTGCCCTATGCGACCGCATAAGGTCGGAACAGCAGCGGGTCGCGGAGGCCAGAAAGCGGCTGATGAATATCGCTTCGACCGCCTGATGGGGTGACTTCCCCAAGACAAGCGTGATCCTGCCGCGTTGCCTTGTCCCTGGATAAGGTCGTGGTTAAACTCGGCGCCTCCGAGGGAGGCTCCAGGATGACACTCGACCTTTCGGTAGACGCTGAGGCCCCCAAGGCGACGACACCGCCTGGCAAATATCTTTTTGGTCCGGTCGCCGACTTCCTCATGCTGGGCGGCAGCGCGTTTCTGATCCTGCCGGTGCTGTTCTTCGTGCCGCGCGCGTATGAAGGCCCGTTGGCCGCGACGATGGTCGTCGTGGCCTATCTGGTGAACTATCCGCACTTCGCCCACTCCTACCAGATTTTCTACCGCAATTTCGGCCGCAAGGCGCGCGGCGACGGCTACGACAGGAGCCTGCAGCTTCGCTATATTTTCGCCGGCGTCATCGTTCCGGCGATCATGGCGCTGTTCTTTGCCTATGGCGCGGCGACGTCGAACACGCGGCTGCTCGGCTTCGCGGCCAACGCGATGTTCTTCTTCGTCGGCTGGCACTACGTCAAGCAAGGCTACGGCATGCTGATGGTCGACGCCGTCCTGAAACGCAAATTCTTCGATCACCGGGACAAGAAGGTGCTGCTCGTCAACAGCTACGCGGTGTGGATCCTGGCCTGGCTGCAGACGAATACGGCCGTGACGCAGGGACAGTATTATGGCCTTCAATATTACACCTTCGCGGCGCCGTCCTGGATCACCGACATTGCCGTGCTGGCGGCCGTTGGGTCGACGGCAGCCACGCTTTTGATGCTGGTCAACCGCTGGCGAAGGAATGGCGGCGGACTGCCTTACAACGGCATCGTGGCCTATGTCGCGTCACTCTATCTCTGGATCCTGATCGCCAGGATCAACCCGCTCTGGCTGCTCGTGGTGCCGGCGCTTCACTCACTCCAATATCTGGCCGTGGTGTGGCGCTATCAGACCAATGTCGAGCGTGACGTCTCGGACGCCGCGCGCGATCCGGAGCCGAAGATACTATCCGTGCTTGGGCCCCGCTACCGGTTGCGGGTGCTGGGGTTCATCATCGGCGGTGGCGCTCTCGGCTATCTCGGCTTCTGGCTGATCCCCTTCGTGCTGACCGCCCTGATCCCCTACGACAGCCAGGTCCTCGGTTCCTCGCTGTTCTTCTTCATCGTGCTGATCTTCATCAACGTGCACCACTACTTCCTCGACAATGTGATGTGGCGCCGCGGCAATCCGGAAGTGTCTAAATATCTGTTCCGGTAAAGTTGCGGCAGTCCGCGGATCACGCGATCAGCGAAACATTCCCGCCAGCATGGCGTTCCAACCTTCCGGCGAGGTCGAGCTCCAGAAGCACCATCGCAATCTGCGCGGCGCTTAATCCCGTGTGGCGGATGATCTCGTCTATGCCTGTCGGCGTGGGTCCGAGCGCTTCCAGCACATCGGCGCGGTCGTTTTCGCCTGGCGGCGGCATGGCGGATATGTCGGGCGCCTCGGCAATTGGCGCGGTTCTTGGAGCCCGAGTGCCGGCAAGCGGCGCCAGCGCGCCGAGCACATCGGCGGCCTCGGTGACGAGCGTGACGCCGTCCTTGAGCAGCGCGTTGCAGCCGGCGGCGCGCGGATCGAGCGGCGAGCCCGGCACGGCGAAGACCAGCCGGCCCATTTCATTGGCGAGGCGGGCGCTGATCAGCGAGCCGGAGCGCTGTGCGGCCTCGACCACCACAAGTCCAAGCGCCATGCCTGCGACCAGGCGGTTGCGGCGCGGGAAATCCTGGGCGCGCGGCTGCCAGGCGAAGGGCATTTCCGAAACGATGGCGCCGCCACGATCGGCGATCTCGTCGCACAGGCCGGCATTCTCGGACGGGTAGGGGACATCGAGCCCGCCGGCCAGCACGCCGATGGTGCCGGTCGAAACGCTGCCCTTGTGCGCGGCCGTGTCGATGCCGCGCGCCAGACCGGAAACGATGACGTAGCCTTCGCGGCCGAGGTCGGCTGCCAGCATGCGCGCCATCTTGATGCCGGCCAGCGAGGCATTTCGGGCGCCGACAATCGCCACCGCCGGCAGGCGGAAGACGGCGCCTTCGCCTTTCACCGCCAGCAGCGGCGGCGGATTGTCGAGGGTCTTCAGCAAGAGCGGATAATCGGCCTCGCCAATACCGACGAAGCGGGCGCCGGCGCGCCGGGCGGCGTCCAGCTCGGCTTCGGCCTCGGCGACGGAAGGGATGCGGACGATACGATTGGCGCCGCCGGAGATCATCAGCTCGGGTAGCATTTCAAGCGCGGCTTCGGCCGAGCCGAAGCGGTTGATCAACTCGCGAAACGAGGCCGGGCCGACATTGGGCGTGCGGATCAGGCGAAGCCAGGCAAGCCGCTGCCGGTCGCTGAGGCGCGGGCCGGCGGCCGGCGCGCTCATCCCTTCGCCCCGATCTTGCCTTCGGTGCCGGCCAGCAGCCTCGAGATGTTGGCATGATGCTTGACGATGACGATCAGGCTCATCACGGCGAACAGGCCGGCGATCTGCGGCATGCTTATGAAATAGAGCGCGATCGGCACAATGACCGCCGCCGACAGCGCCGCCAGCGAGGAATAGCGGAACAGGAAGGCCATTGCGAGCCAGACGACGGCGAAGACCAGCATGCCTTGCCAGGCAAGGCCTAGCAGCACGCCCAGATAGGTGGCGACGCCCTTGCCGCCCCTGAAGCCGAGCCAGACCGGGAAGAGATGGCCGAGGAAAGCGCCGAAGCCGGCCAACAGGCCGAAGTCCGGCGAAAAATGCCCGGCGACCAGCACCGCGGCCGTGCCTTTCAGCGCATCGAGCAGCAGCGTGGCGGCAGCGAGCCCTTTATTGCCCGTCCTCAGCACATTGGTCGCGCCGATGTTGCCGGAGCCGATCTTGCGAACGTCGCCGAGCCCGGCCGCGCGGGTGATCAGGAGCCCGAACGGGATCGAGCCGAGCAGATAGCCGAAGACGAGCGCGACTGCGTAACCCATTGTTTCCCCCTTATTTCCTGTTGCTCCGGCTGCTCGCTCCAGGATTGAGATACTGTGCGTTATGCAACCATTGTTTGCAAGAGCTAGCTCTGCTCAGGCATCAGTTGGTCATAATGGTAGAGTCGGGAGGGTTCGCCAAGCAACTCTGTGCAGGGGCAGGCCAGGCAGGGCTCAAAGCGGTGGGTGGTCTATGCGGAAAACACCGTGCGTCCCGCAACCATCGTCTGCAAGACCTTGCCCTGCAGGCGCGCGCCTTCGAAACAGGTGTTCTTCGAGCGCGAGCGCAGACCGCTTTCGCTGACGATCCACGGCTCGTCGACGTCGACAAGTACGAGATCGGCCGGCGCGCCCGGCTTCAGCGTGCCGCCCGGCAGGCCGAACAGTCTTGCCGGCGCCGTGGACAGCGTCTCGATCAGCCTCAGCAACGGCACGTCGGCATTGTGGTAGAGCCGAAGTGCTACGCCAAGCAGCGTCTCCAGCCCGATGGCGCCGGCGGCGGCATCGGCAAAGGGCAGGCGCTTGGTGTCGACGTCCTGAGGGTCGTGCGAGGAGACGATGATGTCGATCGTGCCGTCCTTGATCGCCTCGATCATCGCCAGCCGGTCGTCCTCGGCGCGCAAGGGCGGGGTCAGCCGGAAGAAGGTGCGGTATTCGCCGACGTCATTCTCGTTGAGCGACAGGTTGTGGATGGCGACGCCGGCCGTGACATTGGCGCCGTCGGTCTTGGCCCTGTTCACCGCGCCGGCCGCCATCGCCGACGAGATCTTGGCGGCGTGGTAGGCGCCACCGGTCAGCCGGGCCAGTGCCAGGTCGCGTTCAAGAGGAATGAGCTCGGCTTCGCGCGGGACGCCAGAGAGGCCAAGCCAGCTTGCGTAGAGCCCCTCGTTCATCACACCGGACGCGGCGAGGTCGGCATCCTGGGTTTCATGCGCGATCACACCGCCGAAATCGCGGGCGTAGGTGAGCGCGCGGCGCATCACCAGCGCATTGGCGATCGTGTGGCGGCCGTCGGTGTAGACAACGGCGCCGGCTGCGCGCAGCAGGCCGAATTCGGTCATTTCGCGGCCTTCGAGGCCCTTGGTGATCGCGGCCGCCGGAAAGATGTTGACGCTTGCGGTGTCGCGTGCCGTGCGCAGCACGAATTCGACCAGCGCCACATTGTCGATCACCGGATCGGTGTCCGGCATCATGACGATGGAGGTGACGCCGCCCGCCGCCGCCGCCATGCTTGCCGAGGCGATGGTTTCGCGATGTTCGCCGCCTGGTTCGCCGATAAAGACGCGCGCGTCGACAAGGCCCGGAATGATCGTCTTGCCGGCGCAGTCGACGACGGCGGCGCCTTCCGGCACGCCCTGGTTCAGTGCCGCCTTTCCGGCCGCGACGATTCTGCGGCCGTCAACGATAACGCTGCCGATCTCGTCGACGCCGCGCGACGGGTCGACAATGTGCGCCTTGCTGAAGACGGTCACGCTCATGCGCCGCGCCCCTCATGGTTGCGGCGCGGGTCGAGCAGAGCTTCCATGACCGCCATGCGTACGGCGACCCCCATCTCCACCTGTTCCTGGATGACGCTTTGCGGCCCATCGGCGATTTCGGAGGCGATTTCCACGCCACGGTTCATCGGACCGGGATGCATGACCAGCGCATCGTCCTTGGCGGCTTTCAGCTTTTCGGCATCCAGGCCGAAATAGTGGAAATATTCGCGGATCGACGGCACGAACGCGCCTTCCATGCGCTCGCGCTGCAGGCGCAGCATCATGACGACGTCGGCATCCTTCAGGCCCTCGGCCATCGAGCGCGCGACGATCACGCCCATCCTGTCGATGCCGGACGGCAGCAATGTCGAGGGCGCGACGACGCGCACCTGCGCGCCAAGCGCGTTCAAAAGCATGATGTTGGAGCGGGCGACGCGCGAATGCAGGATGTCGCCGCAGATCGCCACGATCAGCTTCGACAGCGGCCCTTTGGCGCGGCGGATGGTCAGCGCATCGAGCAGCGCCTGCGTCGGATGCTCGTGCGCGCCGTCGCCGGCATTGACCACCGAGCAGCCGACCTTCTGCGCCAGGAGCGCCGCCGCGCCGGCCGACTGGTGGCGGATGATGAGGATGTCCGGGCGCATGGCGTTGAGGGTCATCGCCGTATCGATCAGCGTCTCGCCCTTCTTCACCGAAGAGCTTGCCACCGACATGTTCATGACGTCGGCGCCAAGCCTTTTCCCGGCCAGTTCGAAGGACGATTGCGTGCGGGTCGACGCCTCATAGAACAGGTTGATCTGGGTTCGGCCGCGCAGCGTCGAGGTCTTCTTTTCCGATTGCCTCGAGATTGCCACGGCCTGGTCCGCCCGATCGAGCAGCAGCTCGATATCGGCGGGGGAAAGATCGCGGATGCCCAGAAGATGGCGGTGGGGAAAGAGCGGCAGGGACGAAGCGTCGGTCATCTCAAGGCGCTGCTATAGGGTGCGGTCCGGCCTGCCGCAAGCGCCAGCTTTGGATTGCGAGCGTTCTCCCCGGTATTTTCGTCGCGCGCCTTGCATGGCATGGGCTATAAGGCCCAGTGGCTTCGGATTCGCGACCGCGGCCTTGAAAATGATAGGACCTCCCTGCCAAACGAAGGATTGGGCTTGACCGACGAGGTGATCAACCAGCCGCCGCCGTTGACGGGCGGCAACGCATGGCGGGGCGATCCGTTGCTCATCCAGCTTGCCGAGCGTTTTTCCGACCCCGTACGCAAGGATCTCGACGGGCTTGGCCGGTTCGTGATGACGCAGGAGGCGCAGGAGCTCGCCCGCCTCGCCAACACCGACACGCCGAAATTGCGGACGCATGACCGCCAGGGCCGCCGCCTCGACCTGGTCGAATACCATCCGGCCTATCACGCCTTGATGCGCCGCTCGGTCGCCGGCGGGCTGCATTCTTCCGTGTGGGAAAACGGCGATGCCGAGATCGGCCGTCGCCATCAGGTGAGGGCGGCGCGCTTTTATCTGACCGCCGAGCTCGAGACCGGGCATCTTTGTCCCATCACCATGACCAGCGCCTCGCTGGCGGCCTTGATGGCAAGTCCGAAGCTTTTCCGCGAATGGGCGCCGCGCGTGACGACGCGCAAATATGACCAGACACAGAAGCCTCCCGTGCAAAAGACCGGACTGACGCTCGGCATGGGCATGACCGAGAAGCAGGGCGGCACCGATGTGCGCGCCAACACCACCAGGGCGGAGCGCACGGGAAGCGGGTTCTACCGGTTGACCGGCCACAAATGGTTCATGTCGGCGCCGATGTCGGATGCCTTCCTGGTGCTCGGTCAGGCGCCGGAGGGACTGTCCTGCTTCCTCGTGCCGCGCATACTGGGCGACGGCTCCGGCAACGGCTTCCGCTTCCAGCGTCTGAAGGACAAGCTCGGCAACCGCTCGAACGCCTCGTCTGAGGTGGAGTTCGTCAACGCGATCGGCGAGATGGTCGGCGATCCGGGCGCCGGCGTGAAGACGATCATGGACATGGTGACGCTGACCAGGCTCGACTGCGCTGTCGCTTCGTCGGCACTGATGCGGGCGGGCCTCGCCGAGGCCGTCCATCACACGCGTCATCGCCAGGTGTTCGGCTCCAGCCTGATCGACCAGCCGCTGATGCAGCGGGTTCTGGCCGACATGGCGCTCGATGTCGCCGCGGCCACGGCGCTGTCGTTCCGGCTGGCGCGCTCTTTCGACGAGGCGGCAAGCGATCGCGGCGAGGCGGCCTTTGCCCGCGCCATGACGCCTGTCGTCAAATACTGGGTCTGCAAGATCGCGCCGCAGCTGCTTTACGAAGCGATGGAATGCCTTGGCGGCAACGGCTATGTCGAGGAAGCGCCGCTTGCCCGCTACTACCGGGAGGCGCCGGTCAACGCGATCTGGGAGGGCTCGGGCAATGTCATGGCGCTCGACGTGCTGCGCGTGCTTGGCCGCGCGCCCGGCCTGTTCGAGGAGGTGCTAACCGGCATCGACCGCGATCTCGGCACCGGCGGGCGCGGCACCATCGGCGTGCTGAAAGCCGCCATGCAGGTCGCCGCGACCGACCAGGGCTCGGCGCGCCTGCTCACCGAACAGCTGGCGCTTTCGGCCGCCGCGGCGGAGCTTCGCAGGCTGGGGGCAGGGCGGATCGCCGACGCCTTCGTCGAAACCCGGCTCGGCGGCCAGTGGCGCACCACCTACGGCATGCTCGATTCGCGCCACGACGCGCGCATGATCATCGACACGCTCTATCCGCCGGTGACCTGATCCGGCTTTTCGGCATCATGCCCCAAAGGCGGATTGCCGATCTGTGGATAGCTGTTAACCTTAACAAATGGTTTCCGTTGCGGCGAACCGTTGCAAAGCCCAATCTCCGCTTGCTGGAGTAGGGAACGGTTAACCATGACCCCCCGAGCTCCGCCAGCGGGAAGCGTATGCGGCACGTGTTGAGCTCAGTTCTGGCCTTGCATTGGGCGGTGGTTTTCGCCCTGCTTGCCTATATCTGCATAGACGGCAGCCGCGGCATAGCGGCGGCGCTTGGCGTGCTCGGCCTCTCAGTCCAGGGGAACCGGTTTCCGCAGTTTGAAAATGCCGTCGTGGTCGCGCCGCTTTCGGTCGCGCTTTTGACCGTCGCGGTGCTGTTCTGCTGGACCTTCGTCGAAACGCTGCTGAACGCGGCGGCAAGGCCGGACGCGGGCGAGAGCGTGGCGCGGATCGCCTTCATCTCGGCGTCCTTCCTGCTCTCGGTGATCCTCATCGGCGGCGTGGCGCAAGGCGTCGACGGCCTGTTCATGATCGTCGCCATCCAGATGACGGCGCTGCTTGCTTCCTACGTCGCCGTGCTGGCCGAACGGCGCTCCACCTTCGCCGCAATGAATTTGCCGGAGGGCGATGTTCGCGCCGCCTCGCGCATGGCGATGGGCGCCGCGCACAGCTCGCTCCTTTCCCGCATATCCGGCCGCCCGGAACGCAAGCCAGGAGGCAGCCGCTGATGCGCACGCTGTTCGCACTGTGGGCCGCTCCGATGGCCATCTTCTGGGGATGGTTCTTCCTGTCGCTCAACGACATGAATTTCGGCTATGTGATGCTGAGCCGCCAGCTGCATGATTTCGTCTTCGAGCTCTATGGCCAGATGCTGGGCATCGATCCGGCCATTATCCCCGGCATGGTGGCGCGGACCTGCATTTTCGACTTTTTCCTGCTGATGGGGCTTTGGGTCTTCCGCCGCCGGCGCAACATCGCCGAATGGATCAGACAGCGCCGGCAGGGCGATATCAGCTCCGGTCGGTTCGGCCGAGCGACTGAAGCCGGTCCAACGCTCCCTGCAGAATAAAGGCGGCGGCCGCCGAATCGATCTTGCCGGCGCGCTTCTTGCGCGAGAAATCCATCTCGATCAGTGTGCGTTCAGCAGCGACCGTCGACAGCCGCTCGTCCCACAGCACGAAGGGCAGGTCCGACAGCGGCGCCATGTTGCGGACGAAGGCGCGCGATTTCTGGGCCCGCGGTCCTTCCGAGCCGTCCATGTTGACCGGCAGGCCGAGCACGACGGCACCGACATTGTCCTTCTCGAACTGAGCGAGCAACTGGGCGGCATCGAGCGAAAACTTCTTGCGCAGGATGACCTGGCGCGGATGGGCGAAGGACAGCCCGCGATCGGAAACCGCCACGCCGATCGTCTTGTCGCCGAGATCGAGCCCGGCGAGCGTCCTGCCGCCGGCAAGCCGTTCCGGCAGTTCCTCGATTGAAATAATGCCCAACGGCTTTTTCCTGACATCCGGGCGTCACACATTCTTTTGACGGTGAGAAGCGCCGCGCTACTTTCAATTTGCCGGGAGCGTTCTATCTTCCGGCAACGGAAAAATCGAGGAAGCATTCATGAAACTGACCTGGTACGGACATTCGGCATTCCGCGTCGAGACCAAGGACGCCACCATTCTCATCGACCCCTATCTGGTCGGCAACCCGTCCTGGACGGGCGGCTGGGAAGGGCCGGCTGAGGGCGTGACCCATGTGCTCCTGACCCACGGCCACAACGACCATGTCAGCGGCGCGGTCGAGGTGCTGAAGAAAAGCGGCGCCATGCTGGTCGCCAATTTCGAGATCTGCATGTATCTCGTCGGCCAGGGCGTCAGCGGCGACAAGATCAATCCGGGCAATCTCGGCGGCACGGTCGATTGCGGGCCGTTCACCACCACTTTCGTGCAGGCGTTGCATTCGTCCTCCTTCGGCGGTGAGGGCGGCACGAACACCTATCTCGGCAATCCGGGCGGGCTCGTCCTGCACTTTCCCGGGGACAAGACGCTCTACCACATGGGCGACACCGACATCTTCTCCGACATGGGGCTGATCAACGAGCTGCACGAGCCGAAGATCGGCATCGTGCCGATCGGCGACCGCTTCACCATGGGCGGCGCGGTGGCGGCGCTTGCCTGCCGCCGCTTCTTCGGCTTCGACACAGTCGTTCCCTGCCATTTCGGCACTTTCTCGATGATCGACCAGACCGCCGACAAGTTCGTCGCCGGCATGGAAGGCTCGGGCGTCAAGGTGGCGTTGCCGGAAATCGGCAAGGCGATCACGATCTAGGTTGCTCCGTCAGGAATCTGGAATAAAATCATGGCCTTGAGACAGACTCTTTGCGTTTCGATGCTGGTCGCGGCAACGCCGGCGCCGGCGACCGACGATTCATCGAGGGCTGCAATCCGAGGAACTCTGCGACAAGGCCAAGAACGAGACGCTGCAGACCGTGATCGACGCCGGCAACATCGTGCTGACGGCTGAGGGATTGCAAGGGGTCGAGTACAATTGCGAGTTCCTCCAAGTCCGCAAGGCACAGAGCGCGCCGAGCTGGGCCGTGACCGCGATCTGCCGGGAACCCGACCATGTGTTTCCGGACGTGCTTTCGGCCACCCCGGTAAGCGCAAAACAGATCGACCTTGTCTCGGTCCGGCCGGTCGACGATGAGGGCGAGCGGTCCGGCAACGGCGGCAGCTACTATCATTGCGAAGGCGTAGCGCTGCCTCAGTAACCGAGCGGGCGGCCGCGTGCCGACCGCTCCGGCATCATCCATGTTGCGCGCTGAGCGCGGCGCCGCTATAGCCCGCACTGGTTTTCCCGAGGCGAAAAGAACATGTCCGTTGATCTTCAGACCGTGAAGCGCGTCGCGCACCTTGCCCGTATCGCGGTGAGCGAGCAGGACGCCGAGCGCATGACTGGCGAATTGAACGCCATCCTCGGCTTCGTCGAGCAATTGAACGAGGTCGATGTCTCGGGCGTCGAGCCGATGACCTCGGTCACGCCGATGGAGATGAAGAAGCGCCAGGATGCCGTGACCGACGGCAACAAGGCCGCCGACATCGTCGCCAACGCGCCGGCGACGGAAGAGAATTTCTTCCTCGTTCCGAAGGTGGTGGAGTAGGCTGTGGCTGTCGAGATCGCCATCGAGACGCCTTTGCAGGACGACGTGCGTGCGCTGGTCGCCGAACTCAACGCCGCGCTGCTCGAGCTGACGCCGCCCGAGCACTGCTATCATCTCACCGTCGAGCAGATGGCGGGCATGGATACGACGGTATTCATCGCCCGCGACCACGGCCTTGCCGTCGGCTGCGGCGCGCTCAAGCGCCATGACGATGCCACCGGCGAGGTCAAGCGCATGTATACGCGGCCTTCGCACCGCGGCCGCAAGATCGGCGCCGAGATCGTCGGACGTGTCGAGGCGCTTGCCCGGAAGGAACGGCTGAAGCGCCTGGTTCTCGAAACCGGCGATCGGCACCCTGCCGCCTGGACCGTTTATGAGCGCGCCGGATTCTCGCGTTGCGGACCGGTGCTGGATTATCCCGACTCCGAATGGTCGGTGTTTTACGAAAAGAGCCTTGCCTGATGAGCGATCTCACACATCTCACCATTTCCGAGGCCCGCTCCAAGCTGCGCGGCAAGGAGATCACCGCGGCCGAGATCACCGAGGCCTATCTCGCGGCGATCGATCGCGCCAATCCCGTGCTCAACGCCTATGTGGCTGTCACCGCCGACAAGGCGCGCGACATGGCCAAGGCTTCCGATGTCAGGCTCGCCACGGGCGAGGGCGGCGCGCTGGAAGGCATTCCGCTCGGCATCAAGGACCTGTTCGCTACCCAAGGCATCCACACCCAGGCCTGCAGCCATGTGCTGGACGGCTTCAAGCCGCGCTACGAATCGACCGTGACCAGAAACCTGTGGGCCGACGGCGCGGTGATGCTCGGCAAGCTCAACATGGACGAGTTCGCCATGGGCTCGTCGAACGAGACCTCCTATTACGGCCCGGTGATCAATCCGTGGCGGCGTTCGCGCCTCGACACGGTCGTCATGCCGACGACGCATCAGGGCGACGGTGGCTTTGTTTCCGCCGGCGGCACGAAGACGGCGCGGACCTTGGACAATGCCCAGTTGGTGCCGGGCGGCTCGTCTGGCGGCTCGGCATCGTCCGTGGCCGCCTTCCTCTGCGCGGGCGCCACCGCCACCGACACCGGCGGCTCGATCCGCCAGCCAGCCGCCTTCACGGGCACGGTCGGCATCAAGCCGACTTACGGGCGCTGCTCGCGCTGGGGCGTCGTCGCCTTCGCTTCCTCGCTAGACCAGGCGGGGCCGATCGCGCGCGACGTGCGCGACGCCGCCATCCTGTTGAAGTCGATGGCTTCCGTCGATCCGAAGGACACGACCTCGGTCGACCGCCCGGTGCCGGACTATGAAGCGGCGGTCGGCAAGCCGGTCAGGGGCATGAAGGTCGGCATTCCGAAGGAGTACCGCGTCGACGGCATGCCGGAAGACATCGAGGCGCTCTGGCAAAAGGGCATCGCCTGGCTGAAGGACGCCGGCGCCGAGATCGTCGATATCTCCCTGCCGCACACCAAATATGCCTTGCCGGCCTACTATATCGTGGCACCCGCCGAGGCGTCGTCGAACCTCGCCCGCTATGACGGCGTGCGCTACGGCCTGCGCGTGCCCGGCAAGGACATCATCGACATGTATGAGAAGACGCGTGCCGCCGGCTTCGGTCGCGAGGTCAAGCGTCGCATCATGATCGGCACCTATGTGCTGTCGGCCGGCTATTACGACGCCTACTATCTGCAGGCGCAGAAGGTGCGCACGCTGATCAAGCGCGACTTCGAGAACGTCTTTGCCGCCGGCGTCGACGTCATCCTGACGCCTGCGACACCGTCGGCCGCCTTCGGCGTCGCCGACGAGGACATGGCTTCCGATCCGGTCAAGATGTACCTCAACGACATCTTCACCGTGACCGTGAACATGGCGGGTCTTCCCGGCATTTCGGTGCCGGCCGGCCTCGACGGCAAGGGCCTGCCGCTCGGCCTGCAGCTGATCGGTCGCCCGTTCGACGAGGAAACGCTGTTCCAGACGGCGCATGTGATCGAAAAGGCCGCGGGCAGATTCCAACCGGAGAAATGGTGGTAGGATGTCGGCCCCGTCTCGCATATCCATTGTCGAGACGGCAGGCGAATTGATCATCGGCAACCCGCCGCGGCGTTCGGCCATAAGGACAGGCTTTGTCCTGCTCTCTGTCGGGATTGTCGCCGTCACCGCGTATTGGGGGTTTTTCGACAGGTCGCCGGCGACGATCGCGATGGGCCTCGTTGGTCTTTTTTCATTCCTGGCTGTGGTCGGGTTGTTCGCCTATTTCCTCGGCAGGGAATTGCTGTGGCTGGCTTGCGCCGGGGAAGAGCTGCGCGTCACCAAAACCACCGTGCTCCGCGAAACCAGGGGCAGCCCGCTTCCCGATCGCGCCTCCCTGACCTTCAGTGGGCCGCTCTCGGTCGAAATCCTGAACCATCCCTATCCGACCGACGAGGCCGGCCTGAAGGAAGTTGTCCGTTTGACCGGCGCAACAGGTTCAATCTCCTTTGGCCGGGAACTGAGCCGGCCCGAAGCTGAAGCGGTGGCGGAAGCCGTTAGGCGATTTACCGCCACCAACCATTCCTATGCGCGGTAGGTGCCAAGCGTGTTCTACTATCTTTCCAAGATTCTCTGGTTCTTCATCCAGCCGATCAATCTGGCCATCTTCCTGCTGCTCGCCGGCCTGCTTGCGGCGCTGTTCGGGCGCCGGCGGCTGGCTGCAACCGGCAGCGTGCTGGCTTTTCTGATCCTGATGCTTTCGGCCTGGACGTCGGTTGGCGCGATGATGTTGACCCCGCTAGAAGAACGCTTCCCCAAGCCGCCGCTACCGGAAAAGGTCGATGGCATCGTCGTGCTTGGCGGCGGCTTCGAGGGCGCCATCAACCTGGCGCGCGGCGGCTATGAGTTGAACAGCAGCGGCGACCGCATGGTCGAGACCGCGATCCTGGCGAGGCACTTTCCCCAAGCGAAGATCGTCGTGTCCGGCGGCAACGGTTCGCTTTTCCTCGACGGCGAGGGCGACGCCGATACGGCACCGCGGCTGCTCGGGGCGCTCGGCGTTTCGGCCGATCGCATGATCCTCGAGGACAAATCCCGCAACACTTACGAGAATGCCGTCTTCTCGCGGAATCTCGTCGAGCCGAAACCGGGCGAGACCTGGCTGCTGGTCACCTCGGCTTTCCACATGCCGCGCGCCAAGGCGCTGTTCGACAAGGCGGGTTTTGCGACCATTCCGTGGCCGGTCGATTATCGCACCTCGGGCAGGGAAGGCGTCGGCTTCTACAGCGACAATCCGGTCGACTCGGTGCAGGCGACCACCATTGCGGTGCGCGAGTGGATCGGGCTTTTCGCCTACAGGCTGTCCGGCAGGATCGATCAGTTCTTCCCCGGGCCGGGCGGCTGACCGAGCACCGCCTGCCGCGCCGCGGAGAAGAACTGACGGCGCACCGGCACGGCAAACAGCACCAGCGTCGACACCACGAACACCACCGGATCGACGAACCAGCCGAGATAGCCGATCGAGAAGAAGACGGCGCGCAGGCCCGAGTTGAAGTGATGTCGCTGGCGGAGCAAACAAGGTCGGCAGCCGCCGCGCCGCGGCATGCAAAACAGCGGAAACATCCCGGGAATTCCTATATGTAGGTTTCAAGCGACCCTCAGGAGACAACGACCCCGTGTTCCTTTCGGTTTTCGACCTGTTCAAGATCGGCATCGGCCCGTCGAGCTCGCACACGATGGGGCCGATGACGGCCGCGCGCCGGTTCCTCGACGAGATACTGGCCGATGACTGGCCGCGCCCCGCCGGCGTCAAGGTCGACCGCATCGGCGCCAGCCTGCACGGCTCGCTTGCCTATACCGGCATCGGCCACGGCTCGGATCGGGCCGTTGTCCTCGGCCTGGCAGGCCAGACTCCGCAGACGGTCGATCCGGACGAGGCGGATAGCATCGTCGCCCGCATCGGCGCGCAGAAGCGCATTTCGCCGCCCGGGCATCCGGCATACCGCTTCGATCCCGCCAAGGACCTCGTGCTCGACCGCAAGACGCCGCTGACCGGTCATGCCAACGGCATGGCTTTCTATGCCTATGACGCATCCGACCGGCTGCTGCTCAAGCGCATCTATTATTCGATCGGCGGCGGTTTCGTCGTTTCGGAGGAAGAGCTGCAGCGCATGAAGGCAAAGGGCTCGGTGACGACCGAGGGCAAGAACGTGCCGTACCCCTTCAAGAACGCCGTCGAAATGCTGGCGATGGCGGCCAAGAGCGGGCTTTCGATCGCCGAGATGAAGCGCGCCAACGAGGAAAAGCATATGTCGCGCGAGGAGCTCGACGAAGGCCTCGACGCGATCTGGGGCGCAATGAAGGGCTGTATCGATCGCGGCTTGTCGCAGGACGGCATCATGCCGGGCGGGCTGAAGGTGCGCCGCCGGGCGCGGCAGCTGCACGACAAGCTGCAGGAACAGTGGCAGCAGAACCGGCCTAATCCCTTGCTCGCCAATGACTGGCTGTCGATCTATGCGATGGCGGTCAACGAGGAAAACGCCGCCGGCGGGCGCGTGGTGACGGCGCCGACCAATGGCGCCGCCGGCACGTTGCCGGCAGTGCTGCGCTACTGGCTGCATTTCCATCCCGAAGCCGACCAGCCGAGCATCCGCGACTTCCTGCTGACGGCCGCCGCCGTCGGCGGCATCATCAAGTCCAACGCCTCGATCTCGGGCGCCGAGGTCGGCTGCCAGGGCGAGGTGGGTTCGGCTTCGGCGATGGCCGCCGCCGGCCTGTGCGCCGTCATGGGCGGTACGCCGGAGCAGGTGGAGAACGCCGCCGAGATCGCGCTCGAGCATCATCTCGGCATGACGTGCGATCCCGTCGGCGGCCTGGTGCAGGTGCCCTGCATCGAACGCAACGCGCTGGGCGCGGTGAAGGCGGTGACGGCCGCTTCCTTGGCCATCAAGGGCGATGGCACGCATTTTGTGCCGCTCGATGCCGCGATCGAGACCATGCGCCAGACCGGCCTCGACATGAACGAGAAGTACAAGGAAACCAGCCTCGGCGGTCTGGCGGTCAATGTCGTCGAGTGCTGAGGTCCTACCAAGACTCCAGGCTGGCCCTGTGGAGAAGTCGCTCAAGGCGTTGACGCGTCAACCCTTGCGGCTAAATCTTGGGGCATGTCACTTAATCTCCTAAAACTGTGCGTCGGCTGCGACAGCGTCGAGGACCTTGAGGAGTGGATTGCGTTCCGCCTCGACGAGCGGCGACGCGCCGGCGAGCCTGCCGAGCACTGGCACACCACCCGCGTGGTGCCGACGCGCGGCGGCGAGATCACCGACGGCGGCTCGCTCTATTGGGTGATCAAGGGCAGCGTGCAGTGCCGGCAGCTGATCACCGAGATCCGGCCCTTCACCGACGATGAAGGCATCGGCCGCTGCCATCTTATGCTCGATCCGAATGTGGTGCGCACCGACTGGCAGCCGCGCCGCGCCTTCCAGGGCTGGCGCTATCTGAAGCCCGCCGATGCGCCGGCCGATCTTGGCAAGGCGCTCGCCGAAATGCCGCCCAAGCTGAGGCTCGAACTCGCCGAACTCGGTCTGCTCTAGCGCGGCTTTGTTTACCGCCCCTGGCGCTGGCCCTTCGGCTCGTCCGATGTGGGACTTGCAAGCGCCGGACCTTGGTCCCATCCTATTTCTTATGCTCGGTCATCCGTATGGCGGTGCTAATCGATGGGCGTGATCCTTGCTTTGGCAGCGGTGCTCGTGGTGCTTTTCGGCGCCGCGATGCTCTTTGTGCGCGCGGATGCGGCAAGGATGGCCGACGGTCTGAGATCGCTTGGGCCGGCCTTCCTGGGGTTGGTTGGCGCGCCCATGCTGATCTTCGGCCGCAGCCTTATCGGCGGACTGCTTTTGCTCGCGGCGCTGGCCTGGGTCGGATGGATACGCACAAGGCGGCCTCCGGCGCGGGCGGCCGCCTCCAAGCATTCGACAGTGCGCACCGCCGCGCTCGAAATGGACCTCGACCATGACAGCGGCAGGCTCGAGGGGCTTGTCTTGGCCGGGCGTTATGAAGGCAAGATGCTGGGGGCCATGGGACTGACGGACCTGCGCCAACTTCATGGCGAGCTCAGTCCAGATCCGGAGAGCCGCCAGCTCCTAGAGACGTATCTTGACGGCCGTTTTCCCGTCTGGCGCAAGGACGCGCAGCCTCACGGTGGCGAAGGGCTGGGTGTTGCGCCAGGTGCGGGCGCCATGACTAAGGAGGAGGCCTACAAGGTCCTTGGTCTTGAAGCGGGGGCTGCCGCGGCGGATATCCGCAAGGCGCACCGCCGCCTGATGCAGCGCCTGAACGCCGATGTCGGCGGCACGTCCGTCCTGGCGGCGCGGATCAATGAAGCCAAGGACGTCTTGCTCTCCAATCACGATTAGTCTCCTTCGACGCCGGTACCTTCCGGGAGATTCAACAGCCGCCTATTGCTCGACGGCGTAGCACGAGATTTTCTTGCGCTTCAGGGCATCGCAGGCCTTCCAGGCGGCGCCCTTCGAGCCGAAGCCGCCGAAGCGGGCGCGGTAGTAGGTTGTGCCGTCCTTGTCGAATGCGACGGTGAAGCCCGATGCGTCGGCCAGGATCCTCGGCGCCTGCTTGGCGGTCTGATCGAGCAGTGCCTGGGCTCCCGTTTTCGTCGGCGAGGAGGCAACCTGAACCACCCAGCCGGACGGCACCGACGACGTCTTGACCGGATCGATCGTGGGCGCGGCCGGCGCGGGTTCGGCATAGGCGGTGACGACCTGGGGCGAGGTCTCCTGGGATTCAGGGGCAGGCGCCATGGCGGCGACGGCAACCGTCTTCACCTTCTTGACCTTGATGACGGGCTTCGTCTCCTCGGCGACCTGCTGGACGTCGTCGTCGGCTGAGGCAACGACAGTGTCATCCGTTACCGGCTTGGCGTCCGGAGTGGGCGCGTCATGCTTGGGCAAGAAGACCTTGGCCAAGGTCTTGATCGGATTGTCGCCGCCCTTGGCGATGAGATCGCCACCGCCGCGCGTCGAAGCGCGCGGCAGATAGGTGTTGATCAGCGCAGCCATCTGGTTGTCGCGGCTGCGGCCGGAAGCGCCGCCCATCACCACCGCGACCAGGCGGCGATCGCCGTCGGCCACGGAGGAGACGAGGTTGTAACCCGAGGCGCGGGTGTAGCCGGTCTTGATGCCGTCGACGCCCTTGATGCGGCCAAGCAGGCGGTTGTGGCCGTTGATGCGCTGGCGGCCATACAGGAACGAGCGCTGCGAGAAATAGCCGTAATATTGCGGGTAGTGCTCGCGCAGCGCGATGCCAAGTATGGCCATGTCGTGCGCCGTGGTGAACTGGCCGGGATCGGGCAAGCCGTTGGCGTTGCGGAAAACAGTGCCGGTCATGCCGAGCTGGCGCGCCTTGGCCGTCATCATGCGGGCGAAATTATCTTCGCTGCCGCCGAGCATTTCGCCGAGCGCGGTCGCCGAGTCATTCGCCGACTTCGTTACGATCGACAGAATAGCGGTCTCGACCGGAACCGAGCCGCCGGGCCGAACGCCGAGCTTGGTCGGTGCCTCGGCGGAGGCATGCGCGGAAAACGGAACCGGCGTGTTCTTGCTGATCCTGCCTTTCGCCAACGCCTCGAAGGTCAAATAGAGCGTCATCATCTTGGTGAGCGAAGCCGGATAGCGCCGGCCATTGGCATCGGCCGAATAAAGCACCTTGCCGGTCTTGGCGTCGACGACGATGGCCGCGGACCTTGCCGCAAGAGCCGAAGCGACATCGGCGGCGACAATCGTCACCGCGAGCGCGGCAACCATGATTGCCTTGAAGGAGAGAGAAGATTTGGAGACGAAGCCCGACAACGCCTGACGCACCGTTACTTACCCTGAATTTTCGTTGCCCCGGAGGCGGCAAAGGGAGGCCTGCCTCGCTTCCGGCCAAGCTATCGCGCCCAGCGTTACCAATCCGTTTATGGTAACCGCAGCGTTCACCATTTTTCGGCAAATCGAGCTTCTCTTTAATCGAATTTTACCGGCCGCCGGCGCTGGGCCCCTGCTTACCCAAGGGATTCTTGACTTTTGTGCATCGCACAATATATTGAGGTGCATTGCACAAGGGCGCCCGGGGCCAAAAAGGGCGTTTCAACCAAAGGGAAGCATGAAATGACCCAGACCTATGAGGACTTCACGAAATACGGCAAGGAATTTGCCGACACCGGGCTGAAGAGCTTTGCCTCGCTCAGCAAGGGCGCGCAGGCGATCGCCACCGAAGCCGGCGAATACACCAAGAAGAGCTTCGAAGCCGGCAGCGCCGCCTTCGAGAAGCTGTTCGCGGCCAAGTCGATCGAAAAGGCCGTCGAGATCCAGACCGATTACGCCAAGCAGAGCTATGAGAGCTTCGTGGCCGAGGCCAGCAAGATCGGCAATCTCTATGCCGAACTCGCCAAGGAAGCTTACAAGCCCTTCGAATCGGTGGTCGCCAAGGCGAAGTAATTTCGCCCGATCACACCTGACAAGGCCAGCCGGCCAGTCGGAAAGGCCCGGTCGCGGAAACGCGGCCGGGTTTTTTCATGCGCGATCGCAACTCGATGCACATTAACCGCATTCACGATTGAGAAATTCGCAGAGGTTTGCCCACCTAGCCATATTGTCAGCTAAACAGAAGGGCTTAAAATCGTTCATCGAGAACCTACATGTTGAACTCGCATGAGGATTCGAAAAGGCTGGACTACGTGACGATCGGTTTGACTGCCACGGCAGGCGTGGTGCGAATGCAAGGTGACGGAGACCGCAACGATCCCGGTCGCGGCACCGCTGTCATCACGCGCACCAAAACCAAGACCAAGAAGCCCAGTCTCTACCGGGTCCTCATTCTGAACGACGATTACACGCCGATGGAGTTCGTCGTTCACGTCCTGGAGCGGTTTTTCCAAAAGGACCGCGAGGCCGCCACACGCATCATGCTTCATGTTCACAATCATGGAGTGGGCGAGTGCGGTGTCTACACATTCGAGGTGGCCGAGACCAAAGTGTCCCAGGTCATGGATTTCGCCCGACAGAATCAGCATCCGCTGCAATGCGTGATGGAGAAGAAGTGAGGTAACATGCCGGCTTTCTCCCAAGGCCTGGAAAAGGCGCTACATCAGGCGCTGACATTCGCCAACGAGCGGCATCATGAATATGCGACGCTCGAACATTTGCTGCTCGCCCTGATCGACGACACCGAGGCGGCCGCCGTCATGCGTGCCTGCAACGTCGATCTCGACGAGCTCAAGCATACGGTTCTCACCTATATCGACACCGAGCTCGACAACCTCGTCACCGGTTACGACGAGGATTCGAAGCCGACGGCAGGTTTCCAGCGCGTCATCCAGCGCGCCGTGATCCATGTGCAGTCGTCCGGCCGCGAGGAAGTGTCCGGCGCCAACGTGCTCGTCGCCATCTTCGCCGAGCGCGAGAGCCACGCCGCCTATTTCCTGCAGGAACAGCAGATGACCCGCTACGACGCGGTCAATTACATCTCGCATGGCATCGCCAAGCGCCCGGGCGCTTCGGAGTCGCGCACGCCGCGCGGCGCCGAGGACGAGCAGGGCGGCCAGAATGGCGCCGAGCCGCAGGAAGAGGGCGGCAAGAAGAAGCAGCAGGACGCGCTGACGGCCTACTGCGTCAATCTCAACAACAAGGCGCGGGCCGGCAAGATCGACCCGCTGATCGGCCGTGACAGCGAGATCAACCGCACCATCCAGGTGCTGTGCCGCCGTTCCAAGAACAACCCGCTCTATGTCGGCGACCCCGGCGTCGGCAAGACGGCGATCGCCGAAGGCCTCGCCAAGCGCATCGTCGAAGGCGACGTGCCTGAAGTGCTGCAGGACGCCACCATTTTCGCGCTCGACATGGGCACGCTCTTGGCCGGCACCCGCTATCGCGGCGACTTCGAGGAGCGGCTGAAGCAGGTCGTCAAGGAGCTCGAGGATTATCCGGGCGCTGTGCTGTTCATCGACGAGATCCACACGGTGATCGGGGCGGGCGCCACTTCGGGCGGCGCCATGGATGCATCGAACCTTCTGAAGCCGGCGCTGTCGTCCGGCGCCATCCGCTGCATCGGCTCGACCACCTACAAGGAGTTCCGCCAGTTCTTCGAGAAGGACCGCGCGCTGGTGCGGCGCTTCCAGAAGATCGACGTCAACGAGCCGACCATCGAGGACGCCATCGAGATCATGAAGGGCCTGAAACCCTATTTCGAGGAGTTCCACAAGGTCCGCTACACGAGCGAAGCCATCAAGGCCTCGGTCGAGCTGTCGGCGCGCTACATCAACGACCGCAAGCTGCCGGACAAGGCGATCGACGTGATCGACGAGACCGGCGCCTCGCAGATGCTGGTGCCGGAAGCCAAGCGCAAGAAGACGATCGGCATCAGGGAGATCGAGGCGACGATCGCCACCATGGCGCGCATCCCGCCGAAGACCGTCTCGGCCGATGACGAGAAGGTGCTGCAGGGCCTCGATATCGAGCTGAAGCGCGTCGTCTACGGCCAGGATACGGCCATCACCGCGCTGACCTCGGCGATCAAGCTGGCGCGCGCCGGCCTGCGCGAACCGGAGAAGCCAATCGGCTCCTATCTGTTCTCAGGGCCAACCGGCGTCGGCAAGACGGAAGTGGCCAAGCAGCTTGCCGCCTCGCTTGGCGTCGAGCTGATCCGCTTCGACATGTCGGAATATATGGAACGCCACACCGTCTCGCGGCTGATCGGCGCGCCTCCCGGCTATGTCGGCTTCGACCAGGGCGGCTTGCTGACCGACGGCGTCGACCAGCATCCGCACTGCGTGCTGCTGCTTGACGAGGTCGAGAAGGCGCATCCGGACCTGTTCAACATCCTGCTGCAGGTGATGGACCACGGCAAGCTGACCGACCACAACGGCAAGCAGATCGACTTCCGCAATGTGATCCTGATCATGACCACCAATGCGGGCGCGTCGGATGCGCAGCGCGCGGCGATCGGCTTCGGCTCGACCAAGCGCGAAGGCGACGACGTCGAAGCGATCAACCGGCTGTTCACGCCGGAGTTCCGCAACCGTCTGGACGCTATCATCCCGTTCGGCTCGTTGCCGGTGCCGGTCATCCATCAGGTGGTGCAGAAGTTCGTCATGCAGCTCGAGGCGCAGCTGTCCGAGCGTGGCGTTACCTTCGACCTGTCGCCGGACGCGATCGCCTGGCTGGCCGACAAGGGTTACGACGAGCGCATGGGCGCGCGTCCGCTCGGCCGCGTCATCCAGGAGCACATCAAGAAGCCCCTGGCCGACGAGGTGCTGTTCGGCAAGCTCAAGAAGGGCGGCACGGTGCGCGTCACCGTCGAGAAGAAGGAAACCGGCGAGTCCGGCCTGAAGCTCGAATCACTCGCCGACGAGTCGCCGGTGCAGCCGAAGAAGGAAGAGCCGGAAGACGCGCCGAAGCCGAAAAAGGCGGTCGCCAAGAAGCCTGCGCCCAAGAAGGCGGTGGCGCAGAAGCAGGAGCCGAAAGGCAAGGACGGCAACAAGCGCAGCCTTGTGCCGCAACTGCCGCGCAAGGGCTGACAAGCCCTCGCTTGAAATACAAAGGCCCCGGAAACGGGGCCTTTTTCGTTGAAAGGAGCACCGCTTGGAAGCCGGACAGATCATCATCCTCAACGGCGCGCCGCGCTCGGGAAAATCGAGCATCGCCGCGGCGATCCAGGAGACATTCGAGGGTGTGTGGATCAATCTCGGCGTCGACGCCTGCGCCCAAGCCACGCCGCCGCGGCTGCGCCCGGGTATCGGCCTGCGTCCCGGTGGCGAACGCCCCGACATCGAGGCTTTCGTGCCGCTGCTTTACGCCGCGCTTTACGTTTCGATCGCCGCTCACAGCCGGCTGGGACTCAATGTCGTCGTCGATATCGGTCATCACGACGCCTATTCCAGATCGCTGAACATCCTTCCCCATTGTGCGCGACGCCTGGCCGGCCTGCCGGTGCTGCTCGTCGGCGTCCGCTGCCCGATCGACGAGGTGTTGCGAAGGCGCGCAGCAGGTGGGGCCGGTACACCATATGTCATTGGAACGGACGACGATCCCATGCCGCTGCCCGTCCGCCGCTGGCAGGAAGAGGTGCACAAGCCCGGCCTCTACGACCTGGAAGTCGATACGTCGTTGCTCAGCCCGCGGGCATGCGCGGGGTCGATCCGCGAGAGGCTCATCGCGGGACCAGCGCCAATGGCTTTCCACACATTGGCGAATTTGCCGACCGCCTGAGCGCCGGTCCGTTCAGCTTCCCAGCGCTGCCCGGATCTTGCCGGCGTTCTCGGCCAGCACCTCCGGCTTCTCCATCTGGCCCGAATGCGGCTTCAACGGTACGCCCTCGAAGCGCGGAACGACATGGACATGGAGATGATAGACGGTCTGCCCGGAGGCCGGTTCGTTGAACTGCATCAAGGTGACGCCGTCGGCGTTGAAGGCCTTTTTCACCGCGACCGCAACTTTCTGCGCCACGCCGAATAATGGGCCGAGCGTTGCCGGATCGGCGTCGAGCATGTTGCGCGACGGCGCCTTGGGGACCACCAGCGTGTGGCCCATGCCTTGCGGCATCACATCCATGAAGGCGACGACCGCGTCGTCCTCGTAGACGCGGTGCGAGGGAATCTCGCCGCGCAGGATTTTCGCGAAGATGTTGCCGGGATCATAGGCTTCGGCCATGGGGTGACACTCCCAATTGCATTCGCCGTCCGGTGTAGCGAAGCCGCCGATGGGCGGCAAGGCGCTCAGGCGAGATCGACCATGCCCGCTTCGACAAGAGCCCGGTGGAAGCGCTTCTTGCGCACGGACTCGCTTGCGAAATAGCGAGCGGCACAGTCAGCCAGAAGGGCCGTCCTGGTCGCGAATACCGGATCGAGCGGCAGACGCGCGGCGGACATGGTCAATGTCGACAGGAATGCCGCGTCGAGCATGGCAGGAGCGGCCAGATCGGCGGGCAAAGCGCTGTTGATCGCCTCGATCGCGTAGAAGGTCTTGTGCAAGGCTCTGTCGGAAGGCGGCAGGCCGGTGAGGGCGGCTGTGAATGACGGCTGGTGATCGCCATAACGCACGACGATGGCTGGCCGGCCATTCAGCGCGGTTTCGAGTTGTCCGCGAAACGCGGCATAGGCCTCGACGCTTTCTGCCAGCCGCACGGCATATTCGCCGTAATTCTCATTGCCGCTCAGCGCGACGGCTTCACGGCGGATATCGGCCTGAAGCTCGGGCGGAAAGATGCGGCGACGGTGATCGCCGTGGTTCATCAGCGTCATTATCGAGAGGAAACAGGGCCTCTCGCTTCCCAAGCGGTCCGCAATCCGGTTCAGAGCATGGCTGTAAAGCTGTTCGTCATGGCGCTCGCGACGCCAGCGCTCCAGATCGAAGGGCGGCGGCAAGGTCGCGGCATAGGCGACCTCCTCGAACCCGATCGATTTATAGAAGCGATCGCAATTGACGAAGTTGGGACGATCGCAGCTCACATGCGACACATGGTACCCCATGCCTGAAAGCACCGAGGGCAATGAGTGGCGCACCCGCCCAGCCAGCAGATGAAAGACGAAGCGGCTGTCGTTGCCGAAGGAAAGCGAGGACAGGCCGGTCAGCACCGAGAATTCGGTCTGCAGCGTGCTGCCGCCGAAAACATCGACATGCAAAGCCCCAGACAGACCGTTTGCGGGCGAGAAGAATTGCTCGAAAGCACGGTTGATCGGCACGCCATGGTGCCTCGGATCAAATGTCGATTCGTGCAGGACCATGAAGATGTGCGGTCGAGCCTCGCCGTTATCCCGCTTAGCCGGCACAGGCGGCAGAAACGGCAGCGGATCGTGAGCGATGTCAACGAAGCCCGGCCGTTGCGAAGGTCCCGCGCCGAGCCACGACGCCACGAAGGCGGAGAGATGCGCGCGATCCCTGGTGAGCAGGTCGAAGCGGAAACGAGGCGCTCCGCCGCTCAACCGATAGACTGCCACGTAGATCAGCACGGCTAGGGCGAAAATCGCGAGGCGCAGCGAGAGCGACGTCGCCTGTTCCACCAGAGTTATGTCGACAAGCATGGCGACCGCAGCGATCGCCGCTCCGGCGAAGAGAGCCGGGATCGCCATTCGGGCATTGTCGACAAAGACGCTGCGCCAACTGCTCGCGGCCAGATGGTAGAGATCTCCGGCCAGAAGATTGAAGCCGAGATAGCGGTATTTCAGCTTCGAGGCGATGCCGATGATGGCCGTCAGCATGAGCGTCATCCAGAGCGCGACGATCGCGCCTGGAAAAACCAGGTGCAGGAAAGCAAAGAGAAGGAAGAAGGTGGAAAAGCCGAGAGGCCAGGTTCCCGGCTTGCCTTCGAGCCGGACGGTCAACAGCAGCGCGGCCGCAAGCCCCGCCACACCGAGCCATTGCCCGACGCCCCAAGATGCCCAAAACAGCATGCCAAACCCAAGGTGCTCGCGCACCAATGCCCCTGGCGATGACTTAGCGGATTCCACCAATCCGGTAAACAGCAGGCGTTGAGCCGGCTTCGTTGCTTGGCCAATATTATAGGCAGCTGTCGACGGCAGGCTCTGCTATTGCTTGAGAACCGACATTTGTCGTCTGATGCGGCAATCTAGGACGGAGCAATCATGAAGTGGATCGTCGCCGGTTGGCTGCTGTTCATCGTGTCGGCGCTGTTTTTCATCGCCGCGGCATGGCGCGCGGGCGATTTGCTGGCGCTTGCCGGCGCGGTGCTGTTCCTGGTCGCCTGCTTTTCGTTCCTGGTTCCGATCGCCGCCCGAAAGCCGCACTGACCGCTAGACCTTATTCTGCGAGGTCCTTGCGGAAGGGCGTGTGCTCTTCGAGATACTCGCCCATGCGCTCGACTTCGCGCCGCTCCCGCCTAAGATAGTCGGCGACGGCATTGCGCAGACCGGGATGCGAAATGTAGTGCGCCGAATGCATGGTCACGGGCCGGTAGCCGCGCGCCAGCTTGTGTTCGCCCTGCGCGCCGGCCTCCACCACCTTGAGCTTGCGCTCGATGGCGAAGTCGATTGCCTGATGATAGCAGACCTCGAAATGCAGGAAGGGGTGGTCCTCGATGCAGCCCCAGTTGCGCCCATAAAGCGCGTCGGAACCGATGAAGTTGATGGCGCCCGCAATGTAGCGGCCGTTGCGCTTGGCCATCACCAGAAGAATGTCATCGGCCATGCGCTCGCCGATCAGGGAGAAAAACTGCCGGTTGAGATAGGGCCGGCCCCATTTCCTGCCGCCGGTATCCGTGTAGAAGGCGAAGAAATCGTCCCAGGCGCTTTCGGTGAGGTCCTTGCCGGTCAACCAGTCGATCGAGATGCCATCGGCAAGCGCCTCGCGACGCTCCTTCTTCATCGCCTTGCGCTTGCGCGAGGCAAGCGTGGCGAGGAAGTCATCATAGTTCGAAAAGCCTTCGTTGAAGAAATGGAACTGCTGGTCGGTGCGATGCAGGAAGCCCGCCGCTTCCAGCGTCGCGACATCAGGCTCGTTGGCGAAGGTGACATGCGCGGAAGAGACGCCGAGCTTGTCGGTCACGAGTTTCAGGCCTTCCGCCAGTCCGGCTCTCACGGCACCTACATTCTCGCCTTTGCCGACCAGAAGGCGAGGGCCGGTGACCGGCGTGAACGGCACCGAGCATTGCAGTTTGGGATAGTAGCGGCCACCGGCGCGCTCGAAGGCGTCCGACCAGCCATGGTCGAAGACATATTCGCCCTGGCTGTGTGATTTGAGATAACAGGGGACGGCGCCGAGAAGCCTGCCTTGCGCGGTTTCCAGTCGCAGGTGATGGCCCTGCCAGCCGGTGCGCCGGACGGCGCAGCCGGAATCTTCCAATGCGCTTAGAAAAGCGAATGAAACCAGCGGGTTGTAGCCGTTTTCTTTGTCGCCGCGCGTGGTTCCGGCAAAGCCGTCCCACTCCTCGCAGGTGAAGGCGCCGATGCCCGCCGCGACGCGGATCGCATAATCCGCGTTCGCTGCCCGTCCATCGTCGTCGTCGCCCTGATCCATGGGGCTTATTTAAGCGTCCTCAGGGCTGCTACAAGTCACGTTTTCGGGCATTCCCGAGAGCATGATGCCGAAAAGTGTCAAGCGGTTTTCGGACGACATCATGCTCTCTCTTTAGATTGATTAGAGGCGGATCGGATTTCAGGTCGTTTGACCTGAAATCATCCGGCTCTAGGCGACCTTGACCAGATCGGGTTCGAAACCCTCGAAGGTCATCTGATCGGCATATTTGAAGGTGAGGTCGACCGCCGGCTGGTCGTGCACGGTCCAGGTGATGACCGGCATTTTCAGCTTTTCGCGCACGAAGCTGACGAAGGGGTTGGGCAGGTCGCCAGCGGCGTAAGAGGTGAAGGCGAGGCCGTGCGCGAGCATGGCGAAATGCGCCTCGATCAACTGATTGTCCCTGCCATAGGCGGTCAGCCCGCCGGGGATACCCGGCGCGTCCTTGGCGAAGTCGCGGATCAGCCAGTGATCGAACGACATGATCGCCACCTTGCCCTTGTAGCGCTTGAGCAGCTGACCGACGCTCGCCACCAGCCCGGCATCGTGGCCAGGAACGCCTTTCAGCTCGACCACCAGCGGCACGCGGCCGTCGATCAGGTCGAGCGCTTCCTTGAGCGTCGGCACGTGGTCCTTGGTGCCGCCGATCTTGAGCGTCGCCAGTTCGGCCGCGGTGCGCTGCCAGACGAAGCCGTCCTGGCCGGTCAGCCGTTTCAGATCTCCGTCATGGATGATGACCGGGACGCCGTCCGACGAGATATGCACGTCGCATTCGATGGCATAGCCGCGCTCGGCCGCCGCGGCGAAGGCCGACAGCGTGTTTTCCCAGCGCGTCTTGTTCATGTCGTGGAAGCCGCGATGCGCGACAGGCTGCGCGATCAGCCAGGAAAGATCGGTCATCTTGAACCTCACTCGACTTCGAAGATCGCTTCGATCTCGACCGCGGCGTTGAGCGGCAGCGAGGCGGTGCCGACGGCGGAACGGGCGTGCTTGCCGCGCTCGCCGAGTACCGCGACCAGGAAGTCGGAGGCGCCGTTGGCGACAAGATGCTGTTCGACGAAATCCGGCGCGGAGGCGACGAAGACGGTGATCTTGACCAGGCGGCTAATTTTTTCGAGGTCGCCGAGTGCTGCCTTGGCCTGCGCCAGGATGTTGATGGCGCAGAATTTCGCGCCTTCCTTGCCGGCCGCCGTGTCGATGTCGCGGCCGAGCAACCCGCTTGCCTGCAACTTGCCGTCCTTCAGCGGCAGCTGGCCGGCGGTGAACAGCGTGTTGCCGGTGCGGCAATAGGGCACGTAGTTGGCGGCGGGCGCGGCGGCGGCCGGAAGGGTGACGCCAAGATCGCTTAGCCGCTTTTCGATTGTTTCGCTCATTGGTTTTCCCTATTGCTGGAAGACGCCGCGTTGGCGGGGCCGAAATTGCTATTTTTGCCTCGCTTCCGCCACGACTTTTTTTAAGCTGGACCATCTTTCCCTGCGGCCTGCCCCCCGGCCGCGACGATCGGAGTAACGCATGCGCGCAACGCGCCTTTCCCTCGCCGCCGCCTGTTTTTCGGCGGCGCTTCCGATGGCGCCGGCCTTTGCGGTGCCCGCGCTGCAGGCGCATCGCGCCGTCTACGATCTCACGCTCAGCAAGGCCTCCGACCGTTCAGGCATTACCGGCATCACCGGCCGCATGGTCTACGAGTTCAACGGCTCGGCCTGCGAAGGTTATACGGTCAAGTTCCGCTTCGTCACGCAGATCGTCACCAACGACAACACCAGGCTGACCGACCAGCAGACGACGACTTTCGAGGACGCCGAAGGCAAGACCTTTTCCTTCGTAACGAAATCCTTTGTCGACCAGAACCTCGACAAGGAAGTCAAGGGCACGGCGACCAGGGAAGCGAAGGGCCTGAAGGTCGATATCGACAAGCCGGAGAAGAGCAGCCTCGATCTCGCGGCGACGCAGTTTCCGACCCAGCATCTGGTCGAGCTGATCGGCAAGGCCGAGAAAGGCGAGAATTTCTACCAGACCAATCTGTTCGACGGCTCAGAGGATGCCAACAAGGTGATGACCACCACCGTCATCGTCGGCAAGAAGACGGACGCAGAAAAGGCGGATCCGGAAGCGCCGGCGCTGGCCAAGCTCGCCTCCGACAAATACTGGCCGGTCGACATTGCCTATTTCGACGATACCGACAAAAGCGGCGAGGAGGTGCCGGAGTACCGGATCAGCTTCAAGCTGCACGAGAACGGCATCACTCGCGACCTCGTCATGGACTATGGCGACTTCTCGATGACCGGCAAGCTGGTGAACCTGTCGTTGTTCGACCAGACCAAGCCTTGCCCGGCGTCGAAATAGCAGCGCTTCGACGGTAGCCGCCCTAGCTTGCAGGCCTGGCTTGCGAACGCCATGTGTGAGGCTCACCAAATGCGGCGAGCCTGATGGCGGTCTATGTCGACGCGGCGATCTGGAAATGGGCCGGCCACCGCTGGTGCCATCTCCTTGCCGACGACACGGACGAGCTGCACCGCTTCGCCACCGAACTCGGCCTCAAGCTTTCCTCCTATCAAGGGCCGCCCAAGACGTCGGCGCCGCATTACGACATCACCGGCTTCGAGCGCGATCGCGCGGTTCGGCTTGGCGCCATCGAATGCAGCCGCGAGGAAATCGTCGCGATCTTTCGCCGCGTCAGGGTGCCGAACGGCAAGGTAAAACGCTGAGATTTGGGCGGATCGCCGCAGGTAAGGGCGTTTTCCCGGCTTGCGTTTATGAGACTTCCCCTCTATATGCGCGCTCATTCCACACACGGACTTTGGTGTCTGCCCGGGAGAAATCCGGCTGAAACCTCCGGTGGTATCAGGACATACGTCCGAAATGCCTGTGTCCGTGGAGGCCAACCGGAAAGGAACTAAAGAATGGCTCTGCCAGATTTCAGCATGCGCCAGCTTTTGGAAGCTGGTGTTCACTTCGGCCACCAGACCCACCGCTGGAACCCGAAGATGGCGCCTTACATCTATGGCGCCCGCAACAACATTCACATCATCGACCTGTCGCAGACGGTGCCGCTGCTGCACCAGGCTCTGAAGCAGGTGTCCGACACTGTCGCCAAGGGCGGCCGCGTGCTGTTCGTCGGCACCAAGCGCCAGGCGTCCGACATCGTTGCGGACGCCGCGCAGCGTTCGGCCCAGTACTATGTCAACTCGCGTTGGCTGGGCGGCATGCTCACCAACTGGAAGACGATCTCGAATTCGATCCAGCGCCTGCGCAAGCTCGACGAGACGCTCGCCGGCGAGGCCCAGGGCCTCACCAAGAAGGAGCGCCTGAACCTCGATCGCGAGCGCGAGAAGCTCAACAAGGCTCTCGGCGGCATCAAGGACATGGGCTCGACGCCGGACCTGATGTTCGTCATCGACACCAACAAGGAAGCGATCGCGATCCTCGAGGCCAAGCGCCTGGGCATCCCGGTCGTGGCCATCATCGATTCGAACTGCGACCCGGACAAGATCGACTTCCCGATCCCCGGCAATGATGACGCGGCCCGCGCCATCCAGTTCTATTGCGACCTGATCGCCAAGGCCGCCATCGACGGCATCGCCCGCCAGCAGGGCGCGCTCGGGGTCGACATCGGCGCTTCGGCCGAGACTCCGGTCGAGCC
Organism: Mesorhizobium sp. B3-1-9; assembly: GCF_006439595.1. Classification (NCBI taxonomy): domain Bacteria; kingdom Pseudomonadati; phylum Pseudomonadota; class Alphaproteobacteria; order Hyphomicrobiales; family Phyllobacteriaceae; genus Mesorhizobium; species Mesorhizobium sp. B3-1-9. Next base: position 70,024 of record NZ_VFTJ01000006.1, on the reverse strand, counting down.
CGCGCTCGACACTCCGGCTGCCGAAGCTCCGGAAGCTTGATAAGGAAGGCCGGGTCCCGGCCTTCATCTTTCCAATAAATTGGCGCGCTAAAGCGCTTTTGCCGAGCGCATCATCGAGTCCCGATGGTGCGTCGGCGCATTTGAAACAAAGAGGCGACAATGACGATTTCGGCTGCACAGGTCAAAGAACTCCGCGACTTGACCGGCGCGGGCATGATGGACTGCAAGGCGGCGTTGAACGAAACCAACGGCGACATGGAAGCGGCCGTCGACTGGCTGCGCAAGAAGGGTATCTCGAAGGCCGACAAGAAGGCCGGGCGCACCGCCGCCGAGGGCCTGATCGGCGTCGATGCCGGCGTGCGTGAGGCCGCGGTTGTCGAAGTCAATTCCGAGACCGATTTCGTCGCCCGCAACGAGCAGTTCCAGGAACTGGTCCGCAATGTCGCGAAGGTCGCGCTCGCCTATGGTGCGACCGAGGCGGTTGCCGCGGCCAAGTATCCGGGCTCCGACAAGACTGTCACCGAGACCGTCAAGGACGCGGTCGGCACCATCGGCGAGAACATCAATTTCCGCCGCTCGGCGAAGCTCACCGTGCCGCATGGCGCGGTGGCGACCTATGTGCACAACGCGGTTGCCGATGGGCTGGGCAAGCTCGGCGTGCTGGTCGCGATCGAGACCACCGGCAACGAGCATGCGGCCAACGCCTTCGCCCGCCAGGTGGCGATGCATGTCGCCGCCAGCAACCCGGTCGCGCTGAGCGCCGAGGAAGTCGATCCGGCGCTGGTCGAGCGCGAGAAGGCGATCTTCTCCGATCAGGCCCGCCAGTCGGGCAAGCCGGAAGCGATCATCGAGAAGATGGTCGAGGGCCGCTTGCGCAAGTTCTATGAAGAGGTCGTGCTTTTGAAGCAGGCCTTCGTGCTCAATCCCGACATCACCGTCGAGAAGGCGTTGAAGGATGCCGAGAAGGAGATCGGCGCTCCGGCGAAGATCACCGCCTATCTGCGTTACGCGCTGGGCGAAGGCATCGAGAAGGAAACGACCGATTTCGCGGCGGAAGTCGCGGCGGCGGTCAAGAAATAGCTCCGATCCGAGGGGAGCGCTCGGCGTTTCCCTTAAGGTGAAGAGCTTACGAGCTCAGGCAACTCGGCCGGGTGTCCGCATGGATGCTCGGCCGATTTCTTGTGCGGTGTCGATAAAGGCCCTGAGCTTCGGCGCCATCGATGCGCGACGCGGAAAGTAAAGGAAAAGACCGGGCTCCTCGATCGCCGTCTGCGGCAGGATCTGGACGAGACGGCCGGCCGCCAAATCGGCGCGCACCAGCGGCTCGAAGACGTAGGCGAGCCCGAGGCCGGCCAGCGCCAGATCGATGGCGCCAAGCGAATCCGTGACGATGGCCGTGCCGCGCGTTTCGACGACGACATCCTTGCCGCTGTCGTTCAAATCCCAGCGGTAAAGCGCGCCCGATCGGACCAGCCGGTAGCCGACGCAATTGTGATTGGCGAGATCGGCCACGTCGCGTGGACGGCCGTGCTTGCCGACATAGGCGGGAGAGGCGACGATCACGGCCTTGAACGGCGGCGTCATCCTGACGGTGACCATGTCCTGCGCGATCATCTCGCCCAACCGGATGCCGGCGTCGAAACCTTCGCCGACGATATCGATAAGTCCCTGGTCGGCAACGATCTCGACCGTCACGTCGGGATAGCGTTCGGCCATGGCCGCGATCACCGGCGTCACCGCCAGGGGGATCGCTATGTTGGAGGCGTTGATCCTGAGCAGGCCGGCCGGCCTTCCCTTCACGCCGCGGATCCGGTCCATCCGCTCGGCGATGTCCTGCAGGGCGGGGGCCGCCGTCTCCACCAGCGCCTTGCCTGCCTCGGTCAGCGAAACGCTGCGTGTCGTGCGCGCAAACAGCGGTTGGCCGATGCGCTCTTCCACCAGCCGCACCGCGTGGCTCACCGCCGAAGCGCTCATGCCGAGCTCGGCCGCGGCAAGCGCAAAGCCGCCGCGTCGCGCGACAGCGACGATGACCGGAAGATGGCTAAGCAGGTCGCGATCCATTCATGAACGATATCGCATGGTCCATGCGAACAATGCAATCTTATCGTTGCTGGCGCGCCGGTCCACATTGTCGCCAGATGTCGGCGGCGGGCTGATGCACAAGGGAGAAAAAAGATGAACGCATTGAGGCACATCACTTTCGCGGCAGGCATGGCGCTGGCCCCGATCGACGCCGGCGGGGCAGAACCGTCCGACTGGCGGGCGCTCGCCGATGAGCGCGCCGTCATCCGCATTGCCGATGCCATCGACCGTGCCGTCGACGCGCAGGACTGGACGCTTGCCCGCAGCTACTTTGCGGATCGGGTGACCGCGGACTTCAGCACTCTGTCTGGACAGCCTGCGGCCAACATCGCCTCGGACGACCTGATCGGCGCCTGGGCGGGCAACCTCAAGGGCAGCAAGACCAGCCTGCATCTGCGCACCAACCATCAGGTGTCCTTCGACGCCGGTGCGGCGACGGTCCGCTCCAACGGCTATGCCTGGAACCGGATGGAAGGAAATGGCGACCCGCTCTGGGAAGTCTGGGGCACCTACGAGCACCACCTGACGCGTTCCGGCACCGGCTGGAAGGTCGACGGCTTCACGTTCCGGATAACGCATGAGCGCGGCAATCCCTGGGTCAAGGCGACTCCCGGCCAATAAGCAGACACGATCGGAGAACATGAGCATGACCTATTACACGCTTGGCAACAGCGGGTTGCGCGTCAGCCGGCTGGCTCTCGGCACCATGACCTTCGGCACCGAATGGGGCTGGGGTGCTGACAGGGACGCTGCCCGCGCGATGTTCGACGCCTATGTCGAAGCGGGCGGCAACTTCTTCGACACGGCTGATCTCTACACCGGCGGCACCGCCGAGACCTGGCTCGGCGAGTTCGTCGCCGAGCGCGGCCTGCGCGACAGGGCAGTGATTGCCACCAAATTCACCTTCAACTCGGAACCGGGCAATCCGAATGCCGGCGGCAATGGCCGCAAGAACATCATGCGGGCCGTCGAAGCCTCGCTGAAACGGCTCGGCACCGACTATATCGACCTTTACCTTCTGCATGTCTGGGACAGGATCACCCCGGCCGAGGAGGTGCTGCGCACGCTTGACGACCTCGTTCGCGCCGGTAAGGTGCGCCATATCGGCCTCTCCGACGTGCCGGCTTGGTATGCCGGCCGCGCCCAGGCGATCGCGGAACTGCGCGGCTACGAACCGGTCTCGGCACTGCAGCTCGAATATTCGCTGGCAGAACGCACGATCGAACATGAATATGTGCCCTTTGCCACCCGTCACGGCGCCGGCATCATGGTATGGAGCCCTCTGGCCAGCGGCCTTTTGAGCGGAAAATACAAGCCGACACAGGACGGCAATGCCGGCCGGCTCGACGGTTTCCGCAACACCACGCATCCCGGCTTCCAGAAATTCAGCGACCGCAACTGGGCGATCGTGGCGGAGCTCGAGAAAGTGGCCGCCGAGCTCGGCCGCAGCATGGCTCAAGTCGCGCTCAACTGGGCGGCGACGCAGCCGGGCATCGCTTCCGTCATCCTCGGAGCGACGAAGCTTGCGCAGCTCGAGGATAATCTCGGCGCGCTCGACTTTTCGATTCCTGCAGAACTTCGCGCGCGGCTGGAAAAGGTCAGCGCCACGTCCGCGCCGTTCCCGCATTCCTATTTCGGCTCGGAAATCCAGGTTCGGGTGACCGGCGGGGCCGTGACTGGCGACAAGCCGGCCGGTTATTCGCCCGCGGTCATGATCGAAGGCGAGGCGGTCAGCATCTCAAGCAACTGAAGAGGCGGCAACTGATCAAAAGGCGGCAACTGACCGAAACAGCCTGGGATTTTGCACGAGGGCGCGGCGTGACATCGCCGCGCCCTTCGTGTATCGGGTCAACCCGTCATGACAGCATCGCCGGATGAAGCGGGGGCGGTTTTGCCTCCAAAATTGCCGCGCCGAGATATTCGAGGATCCAGATGACGGTGAAGCCCCTCTATCGACGTGTCGTGCTGAAAGCTTCCGGCGAAGCGTTGATGGGCGAGCAGCATTTCGGCATCGATGTCTCCGTGGTCGACCGTATCGCCGCCGACATTGCCGAGGCGCGCGCGCTGGGCGTGGAAGTGGGTGTCGTCATCGGCGGCGGCAACATCTTCCGCGGCGTCGCCGTGGCCTCGAAGGGCGGCGACCGCGTCACCGGCGATCACATGGGCATGCTCGCCACCGTCATCAATTCGCTGGCGCTGCGCACCTCGCTCAACAAGATCGGCGTCGACGCCGTCGTGCTTTCGGCGATTGCCATGCCGGAACTTTGCGAGAGCTTTTCGCAGCGCCAGGCAACCGCCTATATGAACCAGGGCAAGGTCGTCATCTTCGCCGGCGGCACCGGCAATCCGTTCTTCACCACCGATTCGGCCGCGGCTCTTCGCGCCGCCGAGATCGGCGCCGATGCGCTGTTCAAGGGCACGCAGGTCGACGGGGTCTATTCGGCCGATCCCAAGAAGGACCCGAACGCGGTCCGTTTCGACCGCATCAGCCACGCGGAGGTCATCAAACGCGGGCTTGCGATCATGGATACCGCCGCGATTGCACTTGCGCGTGAAAACAACATTCCGATAATCGTCTATTCGATCCACGAAAAAGGTGGTTTCGGCGATATTCTGAGGGGCGGCGGCCATTGCACGGTCGTCGCGGACAAATAACCGAGGCCGGGATCCGTCAGACGGAACCGCGGACGGGACGACGGCACAAGCATTGAACCCGGCGAACGGGTCGAGGAGATGATCATGAGTGGCGAGTTCGAAGACCTGAAGCGACGCATGGACGGGGCGATCGCCGCCTTCAAGCACGATCTGGCCTCGCTGCGCACCGGCCGCGCGTCCAGCAACCTGCTCGATGCCGTCCAGGTCCAGGCCTACGGCACGACGATGCCGATCAACCAGGTGGCCAATGTGACGGTGCCGGAGCCGCGCATGATTTCGGTCTCGGTCTGGGACAAATCGATGGTCAGCGCCGTCGACCGCGCCATCCGCGAAGCCAATCTGGGCTTCAACCCGATCGTCGACGGCACCAATCTCAGGATTCCGCTGCCGGAGCTGAACGAGCAGCGCCGCAAGGAACTGGTCAAGATTTCGCACGGCTACGCCGAGAACGCCCGCGTCGCGGCGCGCCATGTGCGGCGCGACGGCATGGATTTCCTCAAGAAGGCGGAGAAGGACGGCACCATCAGCGAGGACGATCAGCGCAAGCGCTCCGACCAGGTGCAGAAGCTGACGGACGAGACGATCAGCACCATCGATCACCTGCTTTCCGATAAGGAAGCTGAAATCATGCAGGTTTAGGGTCGGGTTTTCCGGCCCGAAAGCGAGACCATGGCAACGCCCGCGCATGTCGCCATCATCATGGACGGAAACGGACGCTGGGCCAAGGCGCGCGGCCTGCCGCGCCTTGCCGGGCACCGCGCCGGCGTCGAGGCCCTGCGCAAGACGGTTCGCGCAGCGCCAGGGCTCGGCATATCCTACCTGACCGTCTACGCCTTTTCCTCGGAGAACTGGTCGCGGCCGAAATCCGAGGTCAGCGACCTCATGGGGCTTTTGAAGCTGTTCATCCGCCGCGATCTCGCGGAACTGCACCAGAACGGCGTGCGGGTGAGGGTGATCGGCGACAAGGAGGGGCTGCAGCCCGATATCAGAGGGCTGTTGCAGGAGGCCGAATCGCTGACCGCCGACAACGAGTCGCTGACGCTGGTGATCGCCTTCAACTATGGCGGCCGCGACGAGATCGTCCGCACGGCGCGCAGGCTGGCGGATGCCGTCGCGCGCGGCGACATGGCGAGCGACGCGATCACGGCGGAAAGTTTTGCCGCGTCGCTCGACACAAAGGGCATTCCCGATCCCGAGCTGGTGATCCGAACCAGCGGCGAGCTCAGGCTGTCGAACTTCCTTCTCTGGCAGGCTGCCTATAGCGAGCTCATCTTCCTGCCTTGCTATTGGCCGGACTTCAGCCGCGAGCACCTGGCCGACGCCTTGCGCGACTTTGCCGGCCGAGAACGACGCTTCGGCGGGCTTGCCGCCCGCGACGTCGCGCTTTAGGCGCCGCCACGCATGAGCAATCTCAAGCAGCGCGTCATCTCGGCAATCGTGATGGCGGTGCTGACGCTTGCGCTCACCTGGCTCGGCGGATTGCCGTTTCGGCTGTTCTGCGCGGGAATAGCGGCGCTGATCTTCTATGAATGGACGCGCATGGCGCGTCCCGCGAGCGGGGCGGCTCTCGGCTTCCTGCCGGAAGCGCTGATTCTGGTTTTCATCGGCGCGCTGATCGCCGGCGTGCCGGCTTTGTGGCTGCTCTTGCTTGTCGCGATCCTTGTGGCGGTCGCGGCCATTGCCGCCCGCGTCGGAGGGCCTGCGCCGTGGGAAGCCCCTGGACTGGCCTATGCGGCTCTTTCCGGCTTTTCGCTCGCCTATGTCCGTGACGGCAATCATTCTGGACTGATTGCGATTCTCTTCCTGTTCGCCGTGGTCTGGGCGACCGACATTGCGGCCTATTTCGTCGGCCGTGCGGTCGGCGGCCCGAAGCTCGCGCCGTCGATCTCGCCCGGCAAGACGCAGAGCGGCGCGCTGGGCGGCGCGGCCGGCGGCGTTGTCGCCGGCTTGCTGCTGGCGGTTGCGGCCGGGGCCGGCAATCTCGTCCAGCTTGGCCTCGTCGCCCTGGCGCTTTCGATCGTTTCGCAGATCGGCGATCTGTCCGAATCATGGGTCAAGCGCCGGCACGGCGCCAAGGATTCCAGCAATCTCATTCCCGGCCATGGCGGCGTCATGGACAGGGTGGACGGGCTTGTCGCGGCCGCGTTCGCGCTGTACGTCTTGGGCTGGATCGCGGCGGGCGCCGAGCATCCGGCACTGGGGCTGTTTCCGAACTGAACGACGCAGCAGTAAGGCGAAAAATGGCGCGCTCCACGGATTCGCCCGGATTGATGCCACAGTCGCGGTGGAGTGTCGCGTGCGGGCGAATTTGAGGGCATGACTTGAACGACATCTTTCACGCGGTCTTCAGCACACAAGGCTTCGTCCTTGGCACGCTGGTGCCGTTCCTGTTCGTGCTGACCGTGGTCGTGTTCGTCCACGAGATGGGCCACTATCTGATCGGCCGCTGGTGCGGCATCGGCGTGAAGGCTTTTTCTATCGGCTTCGGCCCTGAGATCTTCGGTTTCTACGACCGCCGCGGCACGCGCTGGAAGCTCTGCGCCATTCCGCTTGGCGGCTACGTCAAATTTGTCGGCGACATGAACGCGACATCGAGCCAGCCGAGCACGGAAGAGCTCGAATCGCTGACGGAAGCCGAGCGCGAGGTCGCCTTCCACACGCAACCCATCTGGAAGCGCGCCGCTACCGTCGTTGCGGGGCCGCTGTTCAATTTTCTGCTGACGATCGTCGTGTTCGCGGTGCTGTTTTCGCTTTATGGCCGTCCGGTCCTGGAGCCGACAGTCGCCGAAGTCACCAAGGGCAGCCCAGCGGAAAAGGCTGGAATCCAGCCAGGCGACCGATTCGTCAAAGTCGACGGCAGCAAGGTGGAGACCTTCGCCGACGTGCAGCGGCTGGTTTCGGGCCGGGCGGGCGACGCCATCGCCTTCACCATGCTGCGCGACGGCAAGGAAATCGACGTTACGGCCACGCCGGAGCCGATGGAGCAGCAGGATGCGCTGGGCAACAAGATCAAGGTCGCGGTTATCGGCGTCGTCAACAACGCCGAGCTCGGCCAGCCGCGCCTGATCTCCTATACGCCGGCCGGCGCCGTTGTGGCAGCGGTGGAGGAAACCGGGCATGTGATCGAGCGCACCGGCCAGTTCCTGCAACGTTTTGCGCTTGGACGCGAGGACAAATGCCAACTGGGCGGTCCGATCAAGATCGCGAAGATGTCGGGTCAGGCAGCCAAGCTCGGCTTCGAGTGGCTGGTGCAGCTTGTTGCATTTCTGTCAGTCGGGATAGGATTTCTCAATCTCCTGCCGATTCCCCCTCTCGACGGCGGCCACCTCTTGTTCTACGGCGTGGAGGCCATCATACGGCGGCCCGTTTCGGAGCGAATGATGGAGATGGCCTACCGGGCCGGGCTGTTCCTGGTGCTCGGCTTCATGGGCTTCGTGTTTTGGAACGATCTGTTTGGGTGCTGAAATCATGAAGAAATTTGGCTTCAGCCCCGGTCATATTGAGATGCCGTTTACCATGCGTGGGGATATGCGTGACGCGAAAGCCACGCGGTACGGTTAAGTAAATACAAATTAACCGGGAGCCTTGCGTGTAGGGAAAATCCGGTTAATACGGTAAGGGAAAATACCGCACGTCCGGTTTTCTCGCCGTGGGGACTACGAGAAAAAGGTACAAAAGCCCGATGAAGGCAGCATCCAAGTTTCTGAGCGCCGCTTCCGCGGCGGCTTTGTCCGCCGCTCTGGTCGTACCAGGCGCGCTCGCAGTGCAGTTCGCCGCCACGTCGGTGGCCGAGGCCGCGGTCATTTCGCGTGTCGAGGTAAGCGGCAACCAGCGGGTCGATGCGGAAACCATCCGCAATTACATTTCGATCAAGCCGGGCAAGCCTTTCTCCAGCTCCGATATCGACGACGCCGTCAAGGCGCTGTTCGGCACCGGCCTGTTCTCGGACGTTCAGATTAACCAGGTCGGTTCGAGCCTGGTCGTCAAGGTTTCGGAATACAAGGTCGTCAACCAGGTCCTGTTCCAGGGCAACAAGAAGCTGAAGGACAACGCGCTCCAGGCCGCCATCCAGCTGAAGCCGCGCGCGACCTTCTCGCAGCAGGCGCTGGATGCCGATGTCGAGTCGGTCAAAGCCGCCTACAAGCGCATCGGCCGCGACGACGCCGCGGTGACCACGCAGATCATGGATCTCGGCGACAACCGCGTGAACGTGGTCTTCAACATCAACGAAGGCGGCCGCACCCAGATCGCGGCGATCAATTTCGTCGGCAATCACGCTTATTCCAGCCGCCGTCTGTCGGACGTCATCAACACCAAGCGCTCGTCGTGGCTCTCCTTCGTGCTGCGCGACGACGTCTATGACGAGGACAAGCTGCGCGCCGACCAGGAGCTGCTGCGCCGCTTCTACTACAATCACGGCTATGCCGACTTCCAGGTCGTCTCGGCCGTCGGCGAGCTCGACGATACCACCAACAAATACACGGTCACCATCACCGTGCAGGAAGGCGATCGCTATACGTTCGGCGACGTCAGCGTGGAAAGCACCATTCCCGAGGTCGACTCGAAGTCGCTGGAATCCGCGGTCGAGACCCACAAGGGCGACGTCTACAACGCCAAGGACGTCGAGGATTCGATCGTCGCCTTGACCGAGAAGGTCGCGGGCTCGGGCTATGCCTTCGCCCAGGTGACGCCGCGCGGCGACCGTAATTTCGAAAACCACACCATTTCGGTCGTCTACACCATCGACCAGGGCACCAAGGCCTATGTCGAGCGCATCGAAATCCGCGGCAACGACCGCACGCGCGACTATGTCATCCGGCGCGAATTCGATGTCAGCGAAGGCGACGCCTTCAACCAGGTTCTCATCCAGCGCGCGAAGAAGCGGTTGGAAAACCTTGATTACTTCCAGTCCGTGGACATTTCGACGGTTCCGGGCTCTGCCCCTGACCAGGTCGTGCTCGTGGTCACCGTGGTCGAGAAGTCGACGGGCGAGTTCTCGGTCGGCGCCGGCTATTCGACCGGCGGCGACACGCCCGGCCCGTCCATCGAAGGCTCGATCACCGAACGCAACTTCCTCGGCCGTGGCCAGTACATCAAGCTGTCGGCCGGCGGCGGCAAGAATTCGCGCGACTTCGCCCTTTCCTTCACCGAGCCCTACTTCCTCGGCCGGCGCATCGCGGCGGGTTTCGACATCTACAAGTCGACCCGCGAATACGATCACTACAATACGGACACCACCGGCGCGACCGTTCGCTTCGGCCTGCCGATCACCGACAATATTTCGACGCAGCTCGCGTACAATATCTCGCAAGAGAAGTACTCGCTTGCAGACGATTGCACGACCAACGGGATCTACGATTCAACCAAGTGCACCATCTCTCAGGCGATTCGGGATGGTGTTGCGGAAAGCCCTTGGCTCAAGTCCTCGGTCAGTCTCGGTCTGGTCTACAACACAATCGACGATATGAAGAACCCGCATGAGGGCCTTTATATCACCGGTACAACCGAGTTTGCCGGTTTGGGCGGCGACGCCAAGTGGGTCAAGCTTACGGGACGCGCAAGCGTCTACCAGACCTTGTCCGAGCAGCTTGATATCGTCGGCCTTGTTTCGGGCGGAGCAGGCTACATCGCGGGCTACGGCAGTGGCGATCTTCGCATCTTCGATCTCTTCCAGAGCAACGATCGCATGATCCGCGGCTTCGAGTATGGCGGCATCGGTCCGGTTGCCGGTGACGGCAGCGGTGATCACCTTGGCGGCACGACGTATTTCAATGCCTCCGCAGAAGCCCAGTTCCCGCTTCCAGTCATTCCGGAGAGCTTCGGTCTGCGTGGCGCCGTCTTTGCGGATGCGGCCACGCTTTATGGCAACAACCTTGTCGGCGTTAGCACAGACTCGGCTGGCATGAAGCTGCGCGCCTCGGTCGGTGTCGGCCTGATGTGGGCCTCGCCGTTCGGCCCGATCCGCATCGACTATGCGATCCCGGTCAAGAAAGAGTCGACCGACAACGTGCAGGAATTCAACTTCGGTATCGCCACCCGCTTCTAATTTCGTGGTTGCGATGGTTCCGGGCCGGCTGACGGCCCGGAGTGGACCGATCCGACCCAGCTGGATATAGCTTCTGGAATGACCGATCCGGTGTTCTTCGCGCCTTCACGCCGGTATACGGCTGGCGAGGTCGCGAATCTGACCGGCGCCAGCCTGCTCGATTCCGATCAGGCCGAAATTGCCATCGAGGCGCTGGCTCCGGCCAACGAGGGTGGCAATGGCGCGCTCGTCTTTGTCGACGGCAAGCGCAATTTCGCCCTGATGCAGTCGCTCAGGGCGGCCGCGGTGCTGTGTCCTGCCGATTTTGCCAGCAAGGCGCCACCGGGCATCGCGGTGCTCATGCATCCGCGTCCGCAGCAAGCTTTCGCGATGGTCGGGCGCCTGTTGTTTCCGCAGGCCGCGACTCCGGGGCCAATGACCGGAGAAACCGGCATCTCGGCGCATGCGTTTATCGATCCATTCGCGCATGTCGAGGACGGGGCGATCGTGGAGGCGGGTGCCGTGATCGGTCCCGGCGTATCCATCGGCAGCGGCACGGTCGTCGCGCCCCACGCCGTTATCGGCCGTTCCTGCCAGATCGGCCGCGACGGCTTCATCGGCCCCGGTGCCAGCATTCAATATGCGCTTGTCGGCAATCGCGTCATCATCCATGGCGGCGCCAGGATCGGCCAGGATGGTTTCGGCTTCGTCGGCGGCGCCAAAGGACCTGAACGCGTGCCGCAGATCGGCCGCGTCATCATCCAGGACGATGTCGAGATCGGCTCCAATTCGACCGTCGACCGCGGCGCCATGTCCGACACCATCATCGGCCAAGGCACCAAGATCGACAATCTGGTGCAGATCGCCCACAATGTTCGCATCGGCCGCAATTGCATTATAGCCGGGCTTTCGGGTATTTCCGGTTCCGTCGTCGTCGGCGACAACGTCACCATGGGCGGCGGTGTCGGCCTTGCCGATCATCTGACCATCGGACCAGGGGCCAAGCTTGCTGCGAGAAGTGGATTCATGAACAACGTGCCGGCAGGCGAGGTCTGGGGAGGTTATCCGGCGCAGCCCATGGCGGAAGCCATGCGCGAGATAGCGATGCTGCGCAGGATGGCCAGGACGCGCAAGCAAGGCGACGGAAATGGCTGATATGGTGGCAACGACACTCGACGCGGTCGACATCATGGGGCTTATGAAGCTCCTGCCGCATCGCTATCCATTCCTGCTGATCGATCGCATCGTCGACATAGACGGCGACGAGTCCGCTGTCGGCATCAAGAACGTGACCATCAACGAGCCGCATTTCCAGGGCCATTTTCCCCAGCAGCCGGTCATGCCCGGTGTGCTCATCATCGAGGCCATGGCCCAGACCGCGGGCGCGATCTGCATTCGCAGCCTCAACACCGAGAAGCCGTCGCTGGTTTATTTCATGACCATCGACAACGCGAAATTCCGCAAGCCGGTCGTTCCGGGCGATCAGCTCAGGATCCACGTCAAAAAGATCAAGAAACGCGGCAACCTGCTGAAATTCGCTTGCGAGGCGATGGTTGACGGCGCGAAAGCCGCCGAAGCCGAGGTTTCGGCCATGATGGTTACCGGCTGACGGTTCGAAATGCTCATGAAAGTCGAGACATCCATCCATCCTTCCTCGGTCGTCGAAGAAGGAGCCCGGCTCGGCGAAGGCGTCCGCATCGGACCCTTCTGCCATATCAGCGCCGATGCAATCATTGGCGATCGTGTGAAACTGGTCAGCCATGTGTCGGTGATGGGCGCCACGACCATCGGGGCCGGGACCAAGGTCTATCCAATGGCGACGCTCGGCGCGCCGCCGCAGAACACCAAGCACAAGGGCGGTCGCACCACCCTGGTCATCGGAGCGAACTGCACCATTCGTGAAGGCGTCACAATGCATGTCGGCACCGACACCAGCCGTGGCGAGACAACTGTCGGCGACAACGGCAACTTCCTCGCCTACGCCCACATCGCCCATGATTGCGTCGTCGGCAAGAACGCCACCTTCGCCAATGGCGCGACGCTCGGCGGACATTGCGAGATTGGCGACAACGTCTATATCGGCGGCCTAAGCGCGGTTCACCAATTCGTGCGCGTCGGCGACAACGCCTTTCTCGGCGGCTGCTCGGCTTTTGTCGGCGATGTCATTCCCTACGCCATTGCCGTCGGCAACCGCGCCAGCCTGCGCGGCTTGAACATCATTGGTCTCAAACGCTCCGGTCTGCCGCGTTCCGAGATCTACCTGCTGCGCAAGGCTTATAGGACGATTTTCGATCGTTCCCGCACCGTCGGTGAGAATGTGGAGCTCGCCAAGGCCGAGTTCGCCGGATCGCCAACGGCCATGAAGATCATTGATTTCATCACCAGTCGCGACAAGCGACACTTTGCCGTCCCATCGCTCAAAGGTGGCGGCGACGAAGACAGCGGCGATGACGAGGCCTGAGCGCGCCGCATCAGCGTTCCAACTCGCGCCGGGCTCGAAGGTCGGCATTATTGCCGGCGGTGGCAGCCTGCCCGTCGAAGTCGCCGATGGCCTGGTCAAGCACGGTTTCGTGCCCTTCATCATCATCGCCGCCGGTGAGGTCGACCGCGAGGCGGACTTCGCGGCCTACGATCAGGAAAAACTCGCGCTGGAAGACATCGGACTGCTGTTTCCGTTGCTGAAGCGCCGGGGCATCACGCACCTTGTCCTGGCCGGCGAGATCAAGCGCAGGCCGCGGCTGAGCAGGATAAAGCCGACATTTGGCCTGCTGGCGATAATTCCCTCCGTGGTCAGAGCGTTGCGACGCGGCGACGACGGCCTGCTGAAGGTGTTGACCCGAGGCCTGGAAAAGCGAGGCGTCAAGGTCGTCGGCGCGCACGAAGTCGTTCCGGAACTGACGGCTGGCGAAGGTCCATTGACGGTGACCGGGCCAAACCAGTCCGACTGGCGTGACATCGAAGCCGCCCGTAAGGCGGCCAAGGCCATCGGCGCACTCGATATCGGACAGGCTGCGATTGCGATTGGAGGTCGAGCCGTCGCCCTCGAAGGCATTGAAGGCACCGCCGGCCTGCTCGACAGAACGCGGGAATTGCGCGGCCACGGCAGGCTGGCCGGCAAGGCGCGCGGCGTGCTGGTCAAATGCGCCAAGCCGGGCCAGGAATTGCGCGCCGACTTGCCCACTATCGGCCCGCAGACCATCGAGGCCGCGCATGCGGCAGGCCTTGCCGGCATAGCCGTCGAAGCCGGCCGTTCGCTTATCCTTGAAGGTCCGACCACGCTTGCTCGCGCCAATGCGCTTGGCCTGTTCATTGTCGGCCTGCCCGCGACGCAAATGGCCAATGGGGAGCCGGCTAATGGTCGCTGACAAGCCGCTCAAGATCGCGATCGTCGCCGGCGAGGAATCCGGCGATCTGCTTGGCGCCGACATCGTGCGGGCACTCGAACGCACGACCGGACGCAAGGTTCAGCTCGCGGGCATTGGCGGCAGGCACTTGCAGCAGCTGGGACTGAACCCGCTCTTCGACGGCGGCGAGATCGCGCTGATGGGTTTTAGCGCGGTGCTGCGCGACCTGCCGCGGCTGATGCGCCGTATCAGCCAGACGGCGGCGATGATCGCGGCCGAGCGGCCCGATTGCCTGGTCACCATCGACAGTCCGGACTTTTCGCTGCGCGTCGCGAAGAAGGTCCGCGCAACGGCGCCGGCCATTCCGATTGTCCACTATGTCTGCCCGAGCGTATGGGCCTGGCGGCCGGGCAGGGCGGTGGCGATGAAGCCCTATGTCGATCACATCCTATGCATCCTGCCCTTCGAGGTGAAGGCGCTTGCCCGTCTTGGCGGGCCGCCCGGTACCTACGTCGGACACCGGCTGACGCAGGATCCGGGCATCCTCGGCGCCGCCAAGGCGCAGAGCCAACCGCGCGACCTGTCCGGCGATCGCGTCAAGACGCTGCTGGTGCTGCCCGGTTCGCGCCGGGGCGAGGTGAGGCGGCTGATCGAGCCGTTCGGCAAGACGATGTCGGCGCTGCGCCAACGCGGCCACCGCCTGCGCTTGCTGTTGCCGACGGTGCCGCATGTCGCCGAGTTGGTGAAGGCCTCGGTCGCCAGCTGGGACGACAAGCTGGAAATCATCACCGAGCCGGAGCGCAAATGGCAGGCCTTCGGCAAGGCCGATGCGGCGTTGATCGCCTCTGGAACGGTTTCGCTGGAACTGGCGCTCGCAGGCGTTCCGATGGTTTCCTGCTACAAGCTCGACCCGATCGCGCGCCAGATTCTGCAGCATATGGTGACGACGTGGTCGGCACTGCTGCCCAATTTGATATCCGACCGCGCGCTGGTGCCGGAATTCTACGATCAATATGTCCGGCCGGAAAACCTAGCCCGGCAGCTGGAAGCCCTGTTTGCCGACACCGGCACGCGCGCCTGGCAAAAGGCGGGCTTTGCAGAGATCGCCCGCCGCATGGCGACCGAGCGGCCCTCGGGCGAGATCGCCGCCGAGGTGGTGATGGGGTGCATCAGGTAGGCAGTAGGCAGTAGGGGCTCTCTTTCTACTGCCTATTCACTATTCCCTATCTCTTGGCAATCGGCACGTAATCGCGTTCCGTGGCGCCGGTGTAGAGCTGGCGCGGGCGGCCGATCTTCTGGTGCGGATCCTCGATCATTTCCTTCCACTGCGCGATCCAGCCGACGGTGCGGGCAACGGCGAACAGCACAGTGAACATGGTGGTGGGGAAGCCCAACGCCTTTAGCGTGATGCCGGAGTAGAAGTCGACATTCGGGTAGAGCTTCTTTTCGATGAAGTAGGCGTCGGTTAGCGCGATCTTTTCCAGCTCCATGGCGATGTCGAGCAACGGATCGTCCTTGATGCCGAGTTCGCCCAGCACCTCATGCGCCGTCTTCTGCATGATCTTGGCGCGCGGATCGTAGTTCTTGTAGACGCGGTGGCCAAAGCCCATCAGCCGGAACGGATCGTTCTTGTCCTTGGCGCGGGCGATGAATTCCGGGATGTGGTCGACATGGCCGATCTCGCCCAGCATGTTGAGCGCTGCTTCGTTGGCCCCGCCATGCGCCGGACCCCACAGGCAGGCAATGCCGGCGGCGATGCAGGCGAACGGGTTGGCGCCCGAGGAACCGGCGAGGCGGACGGTCGAGGTCGAGGCGTTCTGCTCGTGGTCGGCGTGCAGGATGAAGATGCGCTCCATGGCGCGCGCCAGCACCGGATTGATCTTGTATTCCTCGCACGGCACGGCAAAGCACATGTGCAGGAAGTTGGCGGCGAAGTTCAGCTCGTTCTTCGGGTAAATGAACGGCTGGCCGATGTGGTATTTGTAGGCCATTGCCGCGATCGTCGGCATCTTGGCGATCAGGCGCATCGAGGCGACCATGCGCTGGTAAGGATCCGAGATGTCGGTGGAGTCGTGATAGAAGGCCGATAGCGCGCCGACCACGCCGCACATGACGGCCATCGGATGCGCATCGCGGCGGAAGCCGGTGAAGAAGCGCGACATCTGCTCGTGCACCATCGTGTGGCGCGTCACGCGATAGTCGAAGTCCTCCTTCTGCGCCTTGGTCGGGAGTTCACCGTAGAGCAGGAGGTAGCAGACCTCGAGGAAGTCGCCATGTTCGGCAAGCTGGTCGATCGGATAGCCGCGATGCAGCAGGATGCCGGCATCGCCGTCGATGAAGGTGATTGCCGACTCGCAGCTTGCCGTGGAGGTGAAGCCGGGGTCGTAGGTGAAGACGCCGGTCGTGCTGTAGAGCGCGCCGATATCGATCACGTCAGGCCCGGTCGACCCGCTTCGCACCTTGAATTCATGGGTCTTGCCGGCGAGTTCGAGCCTGGCGGTCGACTCATGCGCCTTGCCGCTCGGTTCCAGTTTTGTCGCAGCTTCGCTCATTGCAAACTCCTTTATGTTCCTCATGCCGGCAAGGCAATTCCTGCAAACGACACGTCGAAATCACCGGGATGCGCGAACTTGCCATCGCATTTTAGGAGGTGCGTGCCAGATTGGGCCAAGCCTAATGTTGCACTGCGAAACACACCTTTCAATGCCAATCTTCTTGGGCCAGTTCGCTGCTAATCGATTTGATCTCCAATCCTCGCCAGGCTTTCCTGGCGACCCAACACGGCAAGCACGTCGAACACGCCGGGCGAGGTGCTGCGGCCGGTCAGCGCGGCCCGAAGCGGCTGTGCCACGGCGCCGAGCTTGTGCCCACCGGCCTGCGCAAAGTCGCGGATCGAAGCCTCGGCCGAGGCGGCGCTCCAGTCGCCCTCGACGGCAGACAATGCGCCATGCGCGCCGCGCAGAATCGCGCGCGCATCCGCGTTGAGCAATCCGGCCGCCTTCTCATCCAGCGGCAACGGCCGCTCGGCGAACAGAAACGCCGCTCCGTCGACCAGCTCGACCAGGGTCTTGGCCCGCTCCTTGAGACCGGGCATGGCGGCAAGCAGTTGCGCCTTGCGCCTGTCGTCGAGCTTTGCCGCGAGCGTCGGGCCGCCTTCGAGATAGGGCAAGGTGGCGACGAAGATGTCGAACAACGCATGGTCATCCATCTTGCGCATATGGACGCCGTTCAGCGCCTCGAGCTTGGCGAAGTCGAAGCGCGCCGCGCCCTTGTTGACGTCGCCGATGTCGAACCACGCGACCATATCCTTGACCGACATCACCTCGTCGTCGCCATGGCTCCAGCCGAGCCTGGCCAGATAGTTGAGCAGAGCCTCGGGCAGATAACCCATGGCGCGATAGGCCTCGACGCCGAGCGCGCCGTGCCGCTTCGACAGCTTGGCGCCGTCGGCGCCGTGGATCAGCGGGATGTGCGACATCGACGGCACATCCCAGCCCATGGCGTCGTAGATCACCGTCTGGCGCGCGGCATTGGTCAGGTGATCGTCGCCGCGGATGATGTGGGTGACGCCCATGTCGTGATCGTCGACGACGACGGCATGCATGTAGGTCGGGACGCCGTCGGAACGCAGGATGATGAAGTCGTCGAGATCCTTGTTCGGGAAGCGCACCTCGCCCTGCACGCGGTCGTTGACGATCGTCACGCCTTCGGTCGGCGCCTTGATGCGGATCGCACCCTTGACGCCTGCCGGCGCCTCGGAGGGGCCGCGGTCGCGCCACTGGCCGTTGTAGCGCGGCGGCAGGCCCTTGGCGCGGGCCGCCTCGCGCATCGCCTCCAGCTCGGCCGGCGTCTCATAGGCGTAATAGGCCTTGCCCATGCGCACGAGCTCCTCGGCGACCTCGCGATGACGCGGCGCGCGCTCGAACTGCGAGACGGCCTCGCCGTCCCAGGAGAGGCCAAGCCAGGTCAGCCCGTCGAGAATGGCGGCGGTGGCAGCTTCGGTGGAGCGTTCGCGATCGGTATCCTCGATGCGCAACAGCATCGTGCCGGCGGTGTGCCTGGCATAGAGCCAGTTGAACAGCGCCGTACGCGCCCCGCCAATATGCAGGTAGCCTGTGGGCGAGGGGGCAAAACGGGTGACGACCTTGTCGGACATGGAACTCTCGAGGAAGCACTGAAAAAATGCATGTTTCGCGCGGACTTCCACGCGACCGGCGTTCATGTAGCATAGGCGGTCTGGGGCGCAAGGGGCAGACCCGATGGCTGGACGTGGCCGGGGCGCGGAGGAGGGCGGGGGAACGACAGCTGGCGTCAGCGAACGCCTGATGTTTGCCCATGCCGCGCCCGAAGAGGGAGCGCCGGTTTCGCTTCCGGAGCCGCGGGCACCTACCGAGTTTATGCCCCCCGGTGACGGTGCAATAACGGCGAGCGTCGGCCGAATCCGCAAACAGCTTGGCCGCGCCTCGCTTCCCGCATTGCGCCGAAGCATCGGCACCGCTGCCGCCACCGAGCTCGACCGCGGCATCGGCTTCCTGCTGGTGCCGGTGTTTTTGGCCGCCGGCGTCATCTATTACTTCTCGCTGAGCGTCGAGCCGGATCTCTACAGGCCGCTTGCGGCAGTGGCCCTGATGGCAGTCTGCGCGGCGGTCTCACATTCCCGGCACAGAACGCACCTTGTCTTCATGGCGGCGTTTTTCTGCGCCTTGGGCTTTCTCGCGGCCAAGGTCGAGACCTGGCGGATGGCAACCCCGATGCTGGGTTCGGAAATCCAGACACGGCTGATGGGTCGCCTCGTCACCGCCGAGGCGATGGCCAATGGCCGTGTCCGGCTCACCATAGATCTCATATCCACGGAGGATCCGAAGCTGCGCTATGCGCCGGACCGCGTCCGGCTGTCGGCCCGCAGGATCCCGCCCGGCATGACAGCCGGGTCGATGCTGACCGGCTATGCCAAGCTGCTGCCGCCGACAGGTCCGGTTCGGCCGGACAGCTACGACTTTTCCTTCGACAGCTATTTTGCCGGCATTGGCGGCAGCGGCTTTTTCCTGGGTGATCCAAAGCTGATTGCGCCGGTGGAGGCGCCGTTTGGCGCGCGCATCGCATCGGCAGTGGAAAACGCGCGCGAAGGAATCGCCGATCACATCAGGAGCGCCATCGGCGGGTCCGAAGGCGAGATCGCAGCGGCGCTGATCGTCGGCGTTCGTGCCGGCATTCCGGAAGCCATCAACGAGTCGATGCGGCGAACCGGCATCTACCACATCATCTCGATCTCAGGCCTGCATATGGCGCTGGTCGCCGGCACGATCATGGTCCTTTTGCGCGGCGCCTTCGCGCTGTTTCCGGATTTCTCGTCGCGGCGGCCGGTGAAGAAATATGCCGCTGCAATCGCGCTGCTCTCGATCGCCGCCTACCTCGTGATCTCCGGCATCGTGGTGGCGGCCGAGCGGAGTTTCATCATGCTGGCCGTGATGCTCGCCGCCGTGCTCTTCGACCGCGCGGCGCTCACCATGCGCAACCTGGCGATCTCGGCCATCGCCGTTATCCTTGTCTCGCCGCACGAAGTGGTCGGCCCGAGCTTCCAGATGTCCTTCGCCGCCACCGCTGCGCTGGTCGGCGCCTATGCCGGTTTTGCCGACTATCGCGCCGGCAAAACGACCGCGCCGCCGGCAAAGCGTTCGTTCCTCGGCTTCGTATCGCGAAAACTGGCGATTGGAGTAGGTGGTGCCGCCGTGACGTCGCTCATCGCGGGCAGCGCGACATTGTTGTTTGCGATCTGGCACTTCCAGCGCGTATCGCCGCTCAGCCTGCTGGCCAATCTGTCGGTCATGCCGATCGTCTCACTGATCGTCATGCCGTTCGCCGTGTTGAGCGCGCTGGCCATGCCCTTCGGCTTCGACGGCCCCTTCCTCTTTGTCATGGGCAAAGGCCTGACGGCGATGATCGCCATTTCGGCGTGGATCTCCGAGCGCTCACCAGTCGACGCCGTCGGGCTGATCTCGATCCAGTCGGTGCTGCTGGCGACGGTCGCGCTGGTCATCGCGACGATGGCCACCACCTGGCTGAGGCTTGCCGCCGTACCCTTCGCGCTCGCCGCGCTGCTGGCCATTCCGCATGTCCGCGCCCCGGATGTGCTTGTCTCGGAGGATGCGCATCTGGTGGCGATGCCGATCGGCGGCGGCGAGCTTGCCATCAACCGCACGCGCTCCAACGACTTCACCACGGACAACTGGAAACGGGCGCTGAAAGCCGAGGAAATCGTACCGCCGGAGACGTTCGCTAAAGACGCCCTCGACATCGCCGATCCCGTCGACCTGCCGCCCGGCTCGCCCTTCTACTGCATCGGCGACCTCTGCATCGGCCGGCATCCTTCCGGTGCCATCGTCGCGCTCGCCGAGAACCGCGCCAGCGCCCGGCCTGCTTGCGGTTTCGCCGACCTCATCGTCATCGACGACGCCACGGCCTACAATCCATGCCGCGATCCGCGCGTGCTCGTCGTCACCAAGCGGCAGCTGGCACGCGACGGCAGCGCCGCCATCTTCTTTGATCCGCAATCGGCAACCGCGCGGCCAACCGTTCGCTACGCGGTCGAAGAACCGTACCGACCCTGGCACGAGCAGCGGAAATACGCGCGTGAGGCGAGGGGGCTGCCGCCCTATCAACGACCGGAAAAGCCGGCGGTCGCGCCGCAGCCTACAGAATAGATGGCACACAGTTCCGGCGAAGACCGCCGCGCGGTTCTGCTCAGTAACGGCGGATGAGTCCGACGAGCTTACCCTGAACCTTGACCCGGTCCGGTCCGAAGATACGGGTCTCGTACGCCGGGTTGGCGGCCTCGAGCGCGATCGAGGCACCCTTGCGACGAAACCGCTTCAGGGTCGCTTCCTCGTCGTCGACCAGCGCCACCACGATCTCGCCCGGACTTGCCGTATTGGCGTTGCGGATTATGACCGTATCGCCGTCGAAGATACCGGCCTCGATCATCGAGTCGCCCTTGACCTCCAGCGCATAATGCTCGCCGCCCATGATCATGTCCGGCGGCACCGAGATCGAATGCGTCTGGTGCTGGATGGCGTCTATCGGCACGCCAGCGGCGATGCGGCCCATCACCGGAATGGACACGGCCGAAACAGCGTCGTCGTCATTGCTGGGTGTCGGCGTGCGCGACGGCGCCGCCGGCTTGACCTGGCGTCCGAGATTGCCCTGGCCGCCCTGGATGACGCTCGGCGAAAACTTTCTCGCGGCATTCAGGCCAGGCGCGATCGAGTCGGGCAGCCGCAGCACTTCAAGCGCGCGCGCCCGGTTCGGCAGCCGGCGAATGAAGCCGCGCTCTTCCAGCGCCGTGATCAGCCGATGGATGCCCGATTTGGAGGCGAGGTCGAGCGCTTCCTTCATCTCGTCGAAAGACGGCGGAATCCCGCTCTCCTTGAGGCGTTCATGGATGAACATCAGCAGTTCATGTTGTTTGCGCGTCAGCATGGCGGCCCCCTTGGGTTCTGAAACCGGAATCAGAAAAACAAACCCAGAACAAACACTATCTGTTCCAGTTGTGTTCCGCAACCGTTTAAAGTTTAGTGAATTTGTTGAGGCTTCGGAAACAATGTTGCATCCAAGGGATACCTGGCCGAGTCAGGTCAGCGGTATCATTGATTCCGCTCGATTATGCGGCCCTCCTTAAGCTGAAGCGCGGTCGAACACCATCACAAAGGCGCGGGCGGGATCGCTTCGGCTCTTGCGCGAACGTGCTTCACCGTGAACGAAACGGACCCAAAATGCCAACTTCGGCAATGAATCCGATCCATGGTCTTCGCCGTCTATGGACCAGCTAACATAGCGCAGAAGGTTCTTGCCGTGGCACGGACGGTGGTGAGACAACCGCCCTTGGCCAACCGTGAGAGGCGCCATGCCGAAATGGAGGCGGCAGCATGATGGGGGGAATTCCTGATCTCGCCGAGATCGAGGCGATGGATGCAGCGGATCCGCTGCGCGCCCTGCGCGATCGCTTCGTCCTGCCGGAGGGGGTGATCTACCTCGACGGGAATTCGTTGGGAGCGGCCTCGCACGCCGCATTCGACGAGTTGCGCAAGGCAGCTGCCGAGGAGTGGGCGCATGACCTCATTCGTGCCTGGAACAAGGACGGATGGTTCGACATGCCGGTCGAGCTGGGCGACCAGCTCGGGCGCCTGATCGGCGCGGCGCCGGGCCAGACCGTGGTCTGCGACACCACGTCGATCAACATCTACAAAGTGCTGCACGCGGCGATGGCGATGCGGCCGGACCGAACCGTGATCGTTGCCGAGGGCGACAGTTTTCCGACCGATATCTATATGGCCGAAGGCGTGGCCTCGACCGGAAAGAACACTGTCCTGCGCCTGGCTGGCGTGGACGCGCCGAGCATCGAGGAACTGATCGACGGACGCGTGGCGGTGGTGTTGGTCAACCACGTCAATTACAAATCCGGCGAGTTGCGCGACATGGCGGCGCTTACGCGCATGGCGCATGACGCGGGTGCGCTGATCGTATGGGATCTCTGCCACAGCGCGGGCGCCATGCCGGTTGAACTTGACAGGGCAAGCGCCGATTTCGCCGTCGGCTGCACCTATAAATATCTCAATGGCGGGCCAGGTTCTCCTGCCTTCATCTATGCGGCCGAGCGGCATCTTGCCGATGTGCGGCAGCCGCTCAGCGGGTGGTGGAGCCATGCACGGCCGTTCGCCTTCGAGCAAGCCTATGCGCCAGGCACCGGCATCCGCCGATTTCTGTGCGGCACGCAGCCGGTCCTGTCGATGCGGACGCTGAAAGGCGCGCTCGACATCTGGAACGGCGTGGACCTGGCGACGGTGCGGAGGAAGAGCATTGCGCTGGCCGATCTGTTCATCGAACTCGTCGAAGCACGGTGCGGCGGTTACGATCTTACGCTGGAAAGCACCCGCGACGGCGCCAAACGCGGCAGCCAGATTTCCTTCATTCACCAGCATGGCTACCAGATCATGCGGGCCCTGATCGAACGCGGCGTGATCGGTGATTTTCGGGCGCCGTCGACCATGCGCTTCGGTTTTACCCCGCTCTATGTCGGCTACAGGGATGTGTGGAATGCCGTCGAAGTGCTCGAAGACATCTTGCGGACCGGCGTCTGGCGAGAAGCCCGCTTCGCGGTCAAGACAACCGTTACCTGACCGCGGCGATGCCAATCAAAACCACTCGACATTGAGCTGATCGTGGAGGGGCCGTTGCTCGGACACCGTATTGCCGACTGGGACAACGCCTATGCCAACGGCGCGAACATCGCCGGCGGCGACCGCTGGCCCGCGGCTTGGGATCAACCGGCGCGGGCCTTTAGGGAAAAGCTGTTGGCGCAAGGCAGGGCGCGGTTCGATATCGTGTATGGCGAAGCGCCGCGCAACCGGTTCGATCTGTTTCTCCCACCTGCTGTGCCAAAGGGGCTCGTCGTGTTCATCCATGGCGGTTACTGGATGGAATCAGACAAGTCGTCCTGGTCGCATCTGGCTGGAGGTGCGGTCGGCCACGGTTTTGCCGTCGCCATGCCCTCTTACACGCTTTGCCCGCAGACCAGGATCAGCGGCATCGTCAACGAGGTTGCGGCAGCGATCGAGAAGGCGGCGGCGATGGTCGATGGTCCGCTGGTGCTGACCGGGCACTCGGCCGGCGGGCATCTCGCCAGCCGGATGGTGACCGCGGCCTCGCCGCTGTCGTCCGATGTGACGCGGCGCATACGCCAGGTCGTTTCGATTTCAGGCCTGCACGACCTTCGGCCGCTGATGTTCACCGCACTGAACGAGACCCTGAACATCGACGAGAAGGAAGCGTTGAGCGAAAGCCCGGCTTTGCTGCGGCCTCGGCGGGGAGCCCGCATCACCTGTTGGGTCGGCGGCGGCGAGCGTTCGGAATTCCTGCGCCAGAGTACATTGCTTGCCAACATCTGGACCGGGCTCGGCGCTGTAACCCATTCAGTGGTCGAGCCGGACCGGCATCATTTCAATGTCGTCGATGGTCTCGCCGACCCGGATCATCCCCTCACTCGCGCACTGATCGCCGAATAGAGCAATTCGGCAGTGTGGACGGTTTCGGTCGAGAATTGCGTTAAAACGGCGGGATAGACCGGCTCAGCGCAGCATCAGCACGCTGCACTCGGCGCCGACCTGCGCGGCGGGCGCGAAGGGCTGGCGCACGATCAGGCCGTTGGCGTCGGCAAGCATGCGCAGCATCGAGGAGTCCTGGATGCCGAAAGGCGTCGCGACCAGGGTGCCGGCGTCCTCGCGCACGATGGCGCGCACGTAGTCCTGCCTGAAATCGTTGGCCTGCATCGCGGCGCCCAGCTTGGCCGTTCGCACGTCCTGCCGGTGATCGCGGCCGCCGAGCCTGGCAAGCAGCGGCTTCAAGAAGAGTTGCGAGCAGACGATGCTTGCCACCGGATTGCCGGGCAGGCCGATGCAACGGACATTGCCAAGCCGGCCAAACATCAGCGGTTTGCCGGGGCGCATGGCGATCTTCCAGAAGTCGAGCTTCATGCCTTCGCCGGTCAGCACGTCATGGATCAGGTCGTGGTCGCCGACCGAGGCGCCGCCGAGCGTGACGATAACATCGGCGTTCGCCTCGACCGCTTTCCTGACCAGCGCGGCGATCGCCTCCTGGCGGTCGGCGGCGATGCCGAGATCGAGCGCGCGCGCGCCGACCGACTGGGCGGCGGCAACGACGCCATAGGCGTTGGACGAAATGATCTGGTCGGGACCGAGCGCGCTGCCTGGCGGCAGCAATTCGTCGCCGGTGGCGATGATCGCAACCAGCGGCCGCCGCACGACGTTCAAGGCGGGGTGATTGGCCGACGCCGCCAGCGAAAGGGCCGCCGCGTCGAGCGCGCGGCCTTTTTCGAGCAGCAGGTCGCCTTGGCCGAAGTCGAGCCCGCGGCGACGGACATTGCGTCCTTCGGCGGTCGGCTCCGTCACTTCGATCTGGCGGTTGCCAAGGTCGCGGACGTTTTCCTGGATGACGATGGTGTCGGCGCCTTCAGGCAGCGGCGCACCGGTAAAGATGCGCACGGCCTGGCCTTTGCCGACGGTCCCGGAGAAACCGCGCCCGGCGGGCGCCATGCCTATGACCTCGAGTTCAGCCGGCGCTGAAGCGACATCGGCAGATCTTGCAGCATAGCCGTCCATGGCCGAGGCGTTGAACGGCGGCTGCGTGCGTAGCGCCACGACCGGCTCCGCCAGGACTCGCCCAGCCGCTTCGGCGAGCGGAATGCTTTCGCCGGGTAATGGCGCAGCACCGTCGAGCAGGCGTTCGAGCGCTTCGGCGACCGGAACCAAGGCCATCAGGCATCCACCTTGTAGTCGCCGGACTTGCCGCCTGTCTTCTCGACCAGCCGGATGCCGGAAATCACCATGCCGCGGTCCGCCGCCTTGGCCATGTCGTAGATGGTGAGGCAGGCGACCGACGCCGCGGTCAGCGCCTCCATCTCCACGCCGGTCTTGCCGGTCACGCGGGCAAGCGCGGTGACTCTGAGGCCAGGCAGCGTGCGGTCCGGCTCGATCTCGACGGCAATTTTTGTCAGAAGCAGCGGATGGCAGAGCGGGATCAGCTCATGCGTTTTCTTTGCGGCCATGATACCGGCGATACGGGCTGTGCCCAGCACATCGCCCTTCTTGGCATCGCCGGCGAGAATCATCTCCAGCGTTTCCGGCCGCATCGAGACAAAACCTTCGGCGATCGCCGTGCGGGTCGTCTCGGTCTTGTCGCCGACATCGACCATATTGGCTTCGCCCTTGGCGCCAAGATGGGTGAGGGCCATCTCAGATGGCCTCGGCCGCTGCCTTGCCTGTCAGCAGAAGCTCGGTCGCCGCGGCCACGTTCGCTTGCCGCATCAGGCTCTCGCCGACCAGGAAGGTGCTGATGCCGGTCTTCTGCATCCTGAGGCAGTCGTCGTGGGTGAAGATGCCGCTCTCGCTGACCAGCAGGTAGCCGCCGGGCACCATTCTCGCCAGCCGCTCGGAAGTCTCAAGGCTGGTCTCGAAGGTCCGCAGATTGCGGTTGTTGATACCGATCAGTCGCGACGACAATTTTAGCGCGCGCTCCGTTTCGGCCTCGTCATGGACCTCGATTAGCGCGTCCATCCCGAGTTCGAAGGCGATAGCTTCCAATTCGCTTGCCAGAGCATCGTCCACGCTTGCCATGATGATCAGGATGGCGTCTGCGCCCCAGGCTCGTGCTTCGTAGACCTGGTAAGGGTCGAATAGGAAATCCTTACGCAATGCGGGCAGGGACACCGCCTTGCGCGCCTTGGTGAGAAATTCCGGCGCGCCCTGGAAGGATGGCGCGTCGGTCAGCACCGAAAGGCAGGCCGCGCCACCTTTCTGATAGGCCTTGGCCAAGGCTGGCGGGTCGAAATCGGCGCGGATCAGCCCCTTGGAGGGGCTGGCCTTCTTGATTTCGGCAATCAACGCGAAGCAGCCGCCCCGGCGCTTGGCCTCGAGCGCAGCAAGGAAGCCGCGCGGCGGCTCGGCGTCCCTGGCCTTCGCCTTGATCTCGGCGAGCGGCATGGCGAGCTTGGCTGCCGCGATCTCGTCGCGCTTGTAGGCTTCGATCTTGCGCAGGATGTCCGACAAGGCCTTATCCGTTCGAAATCTCGACGAGCTTGTCCAGCACGCCAAGCGCGCGACCGCTGTCGATCGCTTGCGCCGCCGCCGCGATGCCGTCGGCAAGCGTCGTCGCCTTGCCGGCCACGACCAGCCCGGCGCCGGCATTCATCAGCACCGTGTCGCGATAGGCGCCGGCGGCGCCGCCCAGCATATCGCGCAGTTCCTTGGCGTTGTAGGCGGCGTCGCCGCCGCGCAGCTCTTCCTTGGTGTGCCGCTTCAGTCCGACAGCTTCCGGCGTCAGGGTGAAGCTGCGGATCTCGCCGCCGACAAGCTCCGCCACCTGGGTTTCACCCGTCGTGGTGATCTCGTCATAGCCGTCGCCATGGACGACCCAGGCATGGTCGGCGCCCAGCGCCTTCAACGTCTCGGCCACCGGCATGATCCACTCCGGCAGGAAGACGCCGACCATCTGGCGGCTGACGCCGGCGGGATTCGACAAAGGCCCGAGCAGGTTGAAGATGGTGCGCGTCCCGAGCTCGACGCGGGTCGGCCCGACATGCTTCATCGCCGGATGATGCGCCGGCGCGAACATGAAGCCGACGCCGGTCTCATGGATGCAGCGGCCGATCATCTCCGGCGGGATGTCTATTCTGACGCCCAGCGCCGTCAGCACATCGGCGGAGCCGGTCAGCGAGGACAGGCCGCGATTGCCATGCTTGGCGACCGGCACCCCGGCGGCGGCAATGACGAAGGCCGAAGCGGTCGAGATGTTGACCGAATGCGAATTGTCGCCGCCGGTGCCGACGATGTCGATGGCGCCTTGCGGCGCCTCGACGCGCAGCATCTTGGCGCGCATCGTGGCGACCGCGCCGGAAATCTCGCCTACCGTCTCGCCGCGCACGCGCAGCGCCATCAGGAAGCCGCCGATCTGGCCGGGCGTCGCGTCGCCCGACATGATGATGTCGAACGCCTCGCGCGCTTCCTCGAAGGAAAGCGCGGTGCCCGTGGCGACCTTGGCTATGTGTGTCTTCAGAGCGCTCATCGTGTTTGTGCTTGCGAAACGGCGTTCGGATCGATGCGAACGTCATATTGCGACTGCAACTGCGCCACCAACTGGTCGAGCAGATCGTCGGACATGCCGGCGCCGAACGATTTCTGCGCGTCGTCCGGCACCGCGCTGCCATCGGCGCCTGCCGGCTCGAAGACCTCGGCGACCTTGAACAGGATCTGGCCGTCGCCGGTGGGCGAGGCGATCAAACCGGTACCGCCTTCGCCGACGCCGAACATGGCCGCGGCGCCTTCCTTGCCGAAATCGGCATCGTCGGCTTCGCGCTTCAGGCCGCGCTTGGTCTGCTTGTCGAGCTTGAGCTCGCCGGCGATGACGTCGAGCGTGGTGCCTGCCTTGAGGCGTTTTTCCAGCTCCTGAGCCCTAGCGTCGAGCCGCTTGTCGGTCTCGGCCTCCGTCCAGTCGGCGACGACCTTCTTGCGGACTTCATCCAGCGTGCGGTCGCGCGCCGGCGTGATCGACTGCACTTCGTAGAAGACGAAACCGTTGTCGGCAGTCGTCAGGCCCTCGTTCTCGGTATTGGGCTCCGCCGCGAACACCGATTTGATCAGCTCGGCCGATTGCGGCAGGTCGTTGACGATCGTGCCGTCCGGCCGCTGGCCGGTACGGTCGATGGCGTCGATGGTGACGACCTTGAGCTTCAGTTTGTCGGCGGCCTGGGCAAGCGAGGCGCCCGAGGCGCGGGTGTCCTCGTAGCTGTCATGCACGTCGAGCAGGATGCGGTTCGCTTCGCCGAGCGCCAGGTCCTTGCGGATCTGGTCGGACACTTCCGAAAGCGGCTTCACCACCTGTGGCTTGATCTCGGTCACGCGCAAGAGCACGGGACCGAAGGCGCCCTGGATGACCTGGCTGACCTCGTTGGCATTGAGCGAGAAAGCCGCATCGGCCACCGCCTTGTCGGCGATCTTGTCCTTGGCCAGCGTGCCGAGCAGCGTGTCGGCCTGCGTCTTGCCTTCGGCGGTGACGAGCTTGTCGAAGGTAGCGCCAGCTTTCAGCGAATCCAAAGCGGCCTTGGCCGCATCCGGCGTCTTGAACACCAGCTGCTCGATGGTGCGCATCTCGGGCGTCGTGTAGCGCGCGATATTCTTGTTGTAGTCCTCGCTGACCTGCTGGTCGGTCACCGCGGACGGATCGGCTATGTCCTGCGGCTCCAACCGGACATAGGAGAATTTGCGATATTCCGGCGCGGCGTAATTCTTCTTGTTGGCGCCGAAATAGGTGTTGAGGGCGCTGTCCGACGGCGTCTCGATCGGCTGCACCAGCGTCTTCGGCAGCACGAGATAGTCGATCGTGCGATCCTCGCCGCGATAGAGAGAGACCGCTTTCAGGAAGGTCTGCGGAACCTTGAGGCCGTCGGAGATCGCCTCGACGATCTGCTGGCGCACGGCCACCTGCGAGCGGTTCCTGAGGTAGTCCTCAGGCCGCATGCCAAGCTCGCGCAGCAGATACTCGAAGGTCCGACGATCGAACTGGCCGCCGGGGCCTTTGAAAGCCGGATCCTCGCGCGTCAGTTCGGCCAGCCGATCCTTGGAGAGGCCGAGCCCCAGCTTGCGCGCCTGTTCGTCGAGCACGGCGCCCGAAACGAGCTGCGCCAGCACCTGGTTGTCGACACCGAGCAGCTTGGCCTGGTCGTGGGTGATGCGCTGGCCATATTGCTGCGACAGTAGGCTGAGCTGGCGGTCGTAAGCGAGGCGGTACTCGTTGATCGAGACCTCCGTGCCACCGGCCGTGATGACCGCGTGATGACCGCCCAGCACACCGCCCACCATGCGGGTGGTGATGCCCCAGGCTGCGAAACTGATCACCAGCAAGGACAGCAACGCCTTCGCGACCCAGGTGCCTGCCGCGCTTCTCAATATACCAAGCATGCATACTTCCGATTTTTGCGCATTTTCGCGTGCGCCGAGTCTGAAACAAGCGCAATAGCGCCCTTCCGGTCCACTGTCGATTGCTTTGTGACCTGATTTTGGTAGTGAGGGCGCTGCTTGATGTCGCTCGGAGAACCCGCCCCATGACCCCTGGAATCCGCCCGCTTGTCGCCGGCAACTGGAAAATGAACGGCACCAGCGCCTCGCTCAACGAGCTGCGGTCGATCGGCAACGGGTTCATGAGCGGGCTCGACGCGGAGACCGAAGCGCTGGTGTGCGTGCCGGCGACCTTGCTCCAGCGCGCCGCCGAGATCCTGTCGCGCACGCCGGTGCGGGCCGGTGGAGAGGATTGCCATCCCAAGGAGAGCGGCGCCTTTACGGGCGAGATTTCGGCCGAGATGCTCAAGGATGCCGGCGCGAGCCACGTCATCGTCGGCCATTCCGAGCGCCGCGAACTGTTCGGCGACGACGATGCAATGGTCCATGCCAAGGCATCGGCGGCCTGGCGGGCAGGACTGGTGGCCATCATCTGCATCGGCGAGACGCGCGCCGAGCGGGAGGCGGGCGCCACGCTCGATGTCCTGTCGCGCCAGCTTGACGGTTCCGTGCCGGCGAGCGCCACCGCCGCCAACACCATCATCGCCTACGAGCCGGTCTGGGCCATCGGCACCGGCCTGACGCCGACCGCCGCCGACGTCGCCGACGCGCATGCGCATATCCGGGGCAAGCTGACGGCGCTGCTCGGCGATGCCGCGGCCAGGATGCGCATTCTTTATGGCGGCTCGGTCAAGCCTTCCAACGCGGTGGAACTGCTCGGCGTCGAGAATGTCGATGGCGCGCTGGTCGGCGGCGCCAGCCTGAAGGCGGCCGACTTCCTGGCTATCGCGGAAGCATACATGAACATGGCTTAGGCTCATGCAGCATAAATCGTTGCAATGGCCGCATTGCTTCCCATATTCCCGGCCACGGGCTTGGAAATGCCGCCAAAGCATTGTAAGGAGCCGCCTCCAAATCATCGGTCGTATGCGCGGTCGCGCAAGGCCTCGCCAGGATAAATTATGGAAACCGTACTGATCGTCGTCCACCTCATGGTCGTGCTTGCCCTTGTCGGCGTGGTGCTGCTGCAGCGCTCCGAAGGCGGCGGCCTGGGCATCGGCGGCGGTTCCGGTTTCATGACCGCGCGGGGCGCCGCCAACGCGCTGACCCGCGCCACCGCGATCCTGGCGGCGGCCTTCTTCGTGACGTCGCTGGCGCTGTCGATCATTGCCCGCTACGGCGAAAAGCCGATCGACATCCTCGACCGTCCGGCAACGTCGACCTCGGGCAACGGCGTGCTCAACCAGCTGCCGGGATCGAATGGACCGGTGGGCAGCTCGCAACCCGCGGCCCCGGCCGGCGGCTCTGCTCCCGCGGCTCCGGCTGGCGGTGCGACGACCACCACGCCGCTTGCCAATGGCACCACCGCGCCGGCTCCGGCCACAACGCCTGCTCCGGCGCCCGCGAATCCGACCACCGCGCCGGCGGCCAACGGCGTCACCTTGCCGGTCACCCCTCAGGTTCCGAACCAGTAGCCGGACAAGCTCGGCCGCGATCTGTTGTTCTTTGAACACAGTCGCGGCAAATGCGCGCCCGATCACGAAGATTCAATCGGGCGTAGCGCCTGCCTCAGCTTGAGGCGATGACGGCTAATCGATTATAGATTGCGCGCGGCACTTTTCGGCGTCCTTGGGGGGCGCCGGGCGACGCCGTGGGCAACTTGCATTTGAACGATCGGATCTTCGCCATGCAGCTTCGCAGCTTCATCATTTTGGGAGTCTGTGCCGTCCTCGGCATGGGTTCCGCGGCCATCGCCGGACCGGCAAACATGGTCTCTTCACCGTCGGTAGAGAAGACCGACGCAATTCCTGTCGCCGCCAAGAGCGACGCATCGCAGTTGAAGCTTCTCAAGAAGAAGAAAAATCCGACCTCTGACGATCTTGCGCAGATCGGCAAGCTCGAGGCCAAGATCGCCGCCGACAAGCAGGCGGCAAAGGATAAGGCGCTCGAGGCTCGCAAGATGGCAATGCGCGAGGCCGCCAAGGCCAAGGCTGACGCGGCGCGCCAAGAATGGCTTGCCAAGAAGGGTACGGCCGTGCCGGCTGAAGTCGCCGACGCCAAGCCGGCCAAGAAGACCACCAAGATCATCGCGCCGCTGGAGCCGGTCGCGCCGGTCATCCCGGCCAAGGCCGAGGAGCCTATCCCGGCTGAGGCCATGAACATCGCCGCCACTGGCAACAACGGTGAACTGCGCAGTGAGCAGCCCGGCCAGAAACAGGCGAGCAGCGGCGGTCTGTTCGACGGCCTCTTCGGCGGCGGCGTACAATCGACTTCGATCAGCTACCTGCCCGAGACCCGTGCGCTCGATTCGGCGCTGGCCAAGAAGGACGCCAAGCGACCCTTCAAGGTGAAGCCGGAATTCGTGCCGCAGGACGTTGCGTTCTCGGGTTATGAGCCGGGCACCATCGTCATCGATACCACTGCTCGTCGCCTTTACCTCGTCGAGAGCTTTTCGACGGCGCGGCGCTATGCCATCGCGGTCGGTCGCGAAGGCCTGCAGTTCAAGGGCACCGTGGCTGTCGGCGACAAGCAGGAATGGCCGCGCTGGATCCCAACGCTCGACATGCAGAAGCGCGAGCCGAAGCATTACGGCCAGTACAAGGACGGCATGAACGGCGGCGGCCAGAACCCGCTCGGCGCGCGCGCCATCTACCTCTATGACGGCAAGAAGGACACGCATCTGCGCATCCATGGCACGATCGCGCCGCAGTCGATCGGAACCAGCGCCTCGAACGGCTGCTTCCGCATGATCAACGAGCACGTCATGGACCTCTACAGCCGGGTCAGGATCGGCACCAAGGTCGTTATCATCTAACGATCTCCATCAAACTGCCCAAAGGGCCGGCGACGCCGGCCCTTTTGTTTTGAATCTTTGCCTTGAAGCAGGTCGTTCCCCTAAACCGCTCAATGCTTTTGGGCGACATGCTTCGGGAAAGGCTCTTTGCGAGCACCCGCGCCATTAGGGAAAAAGCCTTCGCGGCGGTTTTTTCTCTGGCGGAATCAATCAGGCCGCGTTAAGCGATGACTCCCATGGCGCGATATGTATTCATCACAGGCGGCGTGGTTTCCTCACTCGGAAAAGGCATCGCCGCAGCAGCTCTTGGGGCTCTTCTGCAGGCGCGAGGCTATCGCGCGCGGATCAAAAAGCTCGATCCCTACCTCAATGTCGACCCCGGGACGATGTCGCCGTACCAGCACGGCGAAGTGTTCGTGACCGATGACGGCGCCGAGACCGACCTCGATCTCGGCCATTACGAGCGCTTCACCGGGCGCTCGGCAAACCAGCAAGACAACATCACCACCGGCCGCATCTACAAGAACATCATCGAGCGCGAGCGGCGCGGCGATTATCTCGGCGCCACCGTGCAGGTGATCCCGCACGTCACCGACGAGATCAAGCATTTCGTGCTGGACGGCAATGACGACTACGACTTCGTGCTGTGCGAGATCGGCGGCACGGTCGGCGATATCGAGGCGATGCCGTTCCTGGAAGCGATTCGCCAGCTCGGCAACGACCTGCCGCGCAACAATGCGGTCTACGTGCATCTGACGCTGATGCCCTACATCCCGACCGCCGGCGAATTGAAGACCAAGCCAACACAGCATTCGGTCAAGGAACTGCGCGGCATCGGTATCGCGCCGGACATCCTTCTGGTGCGCGCCGACCGGCCGATCCCGAAGGAAGAGCGCCGGAAACTTTCGCTGTTCTGCAACGTGCGCGAAAGCGCCGTCATCCAGGCGCTGGACGTGCCGCATATCTACGACGTGCCTCTGGCCTATCACCAGGAAGGCCTCGATTCGGAAGTGCTGGCGGCCTTCGGCATCGACCCGGCGCCGAAGCCGCGCATGGAGCCGTGGCAAAAGCTTTCCAACCACATCCACAATCCGGAAGGTGAGGTGACGATCGCCATCGTCGGCAAATATACCGGCCTCAAGGACGCCTACAAATCGCTGATCGAGGCGCTGTCGCATGGCGGCCTCGCCAATCGCGTCAAGGTCAAGCTCGACTGGATCGAAAGCGAGATCTTCGAGAAGGAAGATCCGGCGCCGTGGCTGGAGAAGGTGCACGGCATCCTTGTTCCCGGCGGCTTCGGCGAGCGCGGTTCGGAAGGCAAGATCCTGGCGGCAAAGTTCGCGCGCGAACGCAAGGTGCCTTACTTCGGCATCTGCTTCGGCATGCAGATGGCTTGCATCGAGGCGGCCCGCTCGCTGGCGGGTGTCGACCATGCATCGTCGACCGAGTTCGGCCCGACCGACGAGCCCGTGGTCGGCCTCATGACCGAGTGGCTGAAGGGCAATATGCTTGAGAAGCGCAGGGTCACAGGCGATCTCGGTGGCACGATGCGGCTTGGCGCTTATCAGGCCGAACTCGCCAAGGGCTCGAAAATAGCGGATATCTACGGCGACACGCAGATTTCCGAGCGTCACCGGCACCGCTACGAAGTCAACATCGACTACAAACAGCGGCTCGAGGATTGCGGCCTGGTGTTTGCCGGCATGTCGCCCGACGGCGTGCTGCCGGAGACGGTCGAATATCCCGACCATCCGTGGTTCATCGGCGTGCAGTATCACCCCGAGCTGAAGAGCCGCCCGCTCGACCCGCATCCGCTGTTCGCGAGCTTCATCTCGGCCGCGGTGGATCAGTCGCGGCTGGTCTGAGCGATCGGCTGGCGCACCGTGCCATGCAGACTTACGTCGCGCTGCTCTACAGCATCATCCTCAGCGAGGGACGGCGGGTCGTCATGTCGGACCTCAAGGCGATGGCCGAAAGGATCGGCCTGAAGAACGTCCGAACGCTGGTGGCGACGGGCAATCTGGTCTTCGAGGCGCGGACGGCCAAAATTACCGATCTCGAGCATCGGCTGGAAAAGGCCTTCGAAGAGACTTTCGGCCGCCATGTCGATATTATCGTGCGCGGCGCGGAGGATTGGTTGAAGCTCGCGGCTGGCAATCCATTCCCGGACGATTCCGCGGACGCCGCCGACCAGGTGGCGGTGCGCGTCATGCGCAGACCGGCGCCCGTCGAGGCCGCCGCAGCGCTCCAGGCCTACGCTGCCGAGGACGAGAAGGTGCTTTTGGTCGACGGCGATATCTGGGTGGTCTTTTCCCGCGAAAGACCGAGCTCGCGCCTGCTCGCGGCAGCAAGCCACAAGCGCATGGGCATCGGCACGTCGCGCAACTGGAACACGGTGCGGCGCTTGGCGGAGATGGTAGGCAGTAGGCAGTAGGCAGTAGGCAGTAGGCAGTAGGCAGTAGGCAGTAGGAGAGTGTTCTCTATTGCCTAAGCCCTACTGCCTACTGCCTCATTTTCAAGCCTTCGCCACCTTCGCACCTGCTCCGAGCGCCATGGTGCGCAGCACGTAGTAGACGGCGCCCGCGATCGCCACGCCGAAGAACCAGCCATAGACGCCCCACCAGGACGGCAGCCAGTTGGTGAAGTTGGGCAGGATCGAGGAGAAGATGGCGCCGATGCCGGCGGCGATGAAGGCGTTGACATGCCAGCCGCTCTGGAAACGGAACTCGCCGTCCTCGCGATAGAGCGCCTCGACGTCGACCTCGCTTTTGCGGATCAGGTAGTAGTCGACCATCATCACGCCGAAGATCGGTCCCATCGTCGCGCCGATGACGTTGACGAAGGAAGCGGCACTGCCTTCCCATGGCGCGAAGGGATAGAGCACCAGGGCGATCAGCGCCGCGATGTATCCGCCCTTCTTGAAGTCGATCTGGCGCGGGAAGACGTTGGAGAAGTCGAATGCCGGTGAGACGAAATTCGCCACGACGTTGATGCCCAGCGTCGCCACCGCGAAGGTCAACGCGGCGAGAGCGGCCAGGAACCAACTGTCGAACTTGGCCGAGATCTGGTCGGGATGGAGCAGCACCTCATGGTAGACGTCATAAGCGGCGATCGTGGTGACGCCGGCCACCAGCGAGAACAGGATGAGGTTGACAGGCAGGCCCCAGATGTTGCCCTTGCGCAGCGCCGCCTTGTCCGGTGCATAGCGGGCGAAATCGCAGAAGTTGAGGTAGAGCGCCGAGAAATAGGTCACCCAGATCGCCGCCACCGCGAACAGCGCGGTCCAGGAACCGGGCTCGCCCGGAACGCCGGCGTCCTTGGTCTTGTCCAGCAGCACATCCATCGGGATGTCGCTGGTGAAGGCGAAAGTGCCCGACTTGACGCAAAGATAGATGGCCAGGATCAGCATCATGATCCACACGGCCGGGCCGGCCCAGTCCTGGAAGCGGCGGACGGTTTCCATGCCCTTCTGGATGATCAGCAGCTGCAGCGCCCAGATGATGACGAAGCAGATCACCTCCAGGGTCGAATGTCCCAGAAAGTGCGAGCTCTTGTTGAACTCGTCGAACCATTGCAGGCGCGTCAGCAGCGCCACGATGGCGCCCGAAGCCGCGGCCGTCTGGGCGCCGTACCAGAAGCAGGCGACGATCGCGCGCACCAGAGCCGGGATGTTGGCGCCCCAGATGCCGAAGGAGGCGCGGGCAAGCACGGGGTAGGGCACGCCGGTCTTCACGCCGGCATAGCCGACCATGTTCATCAGCGCGTAGATGATCAGCGAGCCGATGCCGATGGCGATGATGAAGTTGACGAAGCCGCCGCAGAACAGAAACAGGCTGGCCGCCAGGTAGTAGCCCCAGAGGCTGTGGACGTCCGAGGTCCAGACGTTGAAGATCGAAAACGGTCCCCAGTTCCTGACCGTTGCCGGAGCCAGATCCTCGTTGTAGAGGTCAGGCGATGCGCCTTGAATGGTCATTGCAAGTGTTCCCCTTGTTGCAAACGCGCCGTCACGCGTTTGACCGTAGAGGTTAAGCCTGACGCTGGGGAACCGGCAAGCAATCCATTTGCCGGCTTTCGCCTTAAAGATATTCAATGAGAATCGCCGTTATCCGACGGCTTCGGACTTGAACCGAGCTGAGTCGCCAAGCGGTTTTCGCGCAGGCTGGCCGGTTCCGAATTTTTTCCGACAGCAACCAAATTTGTTTGGAACCGATCCATAAGACGTGCGTTTAATAAAGTTCGGCTGCTCTGCGGCCGACCGGGAGGATAACTATGGATCGCTTGCATTTCTTTACCCCAGTGCGAATTGCGCGTGGGCAGGGATACCCTGTGGAGGAAGTCGATAGCGTCTCCGAGGCGATGGTGTTCCTGCGGAAGTGGCCAACGGGCAGACGCGGCCCGGTTTATCAATGCGCCCTGAATTGCTGCGCGGCGGCTGTGTCGGGCAAGATGTCGGCCGAGGAAGCGCGCAAAGCCTTTGTCGGCTTTGCCCGCATCACCCGGTTGCTAGACGACGACATGGCGCTGCCGCTGGGCGGTGCGTCGATGGACAATGTCTACGCCCTGAGGCGCTAAGCCGGAATTTGGCAAATAGAGAACGCCGCGCTTACTCGGCGCGGCGGCCAGTTTGTCGTTTTGCATCGGTCCCGACACGGCCGAGATGTCTTCCCCTTTGTCCGTTCCGCGCAGTTCTGGGGCACCCGGTAGGAAATCGTCGCGAAATCGCTTATGTGAGCGCGATGCCTCGTTGATCGAGGATCAGAGAATCCGCCGGACGTGATGGAAAAGAGCAGCGATTACAAAAAGGTGCGGCTTGCCATAGCCCCAATGATGGACTGGACGGATCGGCATTGCCGGTTCTTCCACCGCCAGTTGACGCGCCGGGCTCTGCTCTACACCGAGATGGTTGTAGCCGATGCCGTCATCCATGGCGCTCGCGAACGATTGCTCGGGTTCGACGCTGTCGAGCATCCGGTTGCCCTGCAGCTTGGCGGATCGGATCCGGCAAAACTCGCCGAGGCGGCGCGGATCGGCGAGGCCTTCGGCTATGACGAGGTCAACCTCAATGTCGGCTGCCCGTCCGACCGCGTTCAGTCGGGGACGTTCGGCGCCTGCCTGATGAAGACGCCGGTTCTGGTCGCCGAATGCGTCGCCGCGATGAAGGCTTCGGTGAAAATCCCCGTCACGGTCAAATGCCGCATCGGCGTCGACGACCAGGACCCGGAGCCTGCTCTCGATATGCTTGCCGACAGCGTTCTCGCCGCGGGCGCCGACGCGCTCTGGGTGCATGCCCGCAAGGCCTGGCTGGAGGGGCTGAGCCCCAAGGAGAACCGGGAAATTCCACCGCTCGACTATCCGCGCGTCTACCGGCTGAAGGCCAGAAAGCCGAACGAATTCATCGGTATCAATGGCGGCATTCAATCGCTCGCCGAGGCGTCGGCTCATCTCGGGCATGTCGACGGCGCGATGCTCGGCCGCGCGGCCTATCACACGCCCGGCATCCTTGCCGGCGTCGATGCCGCCTTCTACGGCGAGGCGGCGACCACCTTCGACCACGCGGCGCTGATCGACGCCATGGCCGGCTACGCGGCGCGCCATATCGAGCGGGGCGGGCGGCTCGGCCACATTACGCGCCACATGGTCGGACTGTTCCACGGCTTGCCTGGCGCGCGCCGCTTCCGGCAAATCCTGTCGACGGATGCGAACAGGCCTGGCGCCGGGGCGGAGGTGTTGAAGACCGCGTTTTCCGCAATCGATTTCGCGGCGGCGGAAGCCGAGGCAGCCTGACCTTCGGTTGCGTCGCGTTTTAAGTCATTTTCTTATGCATGTCGTGGTCCCAGAACCGCTACGCCCTTCTGGGCGACATGCATTAGTCCCGCAGGATCATGCGGTCGCCGCGCACGTCGAAGCCCGACAATGAACCGATGAAGTTCATGCCGAGCAGGCTTTGGTCCAACATGCCGGGCGCAGCGACCATCACCGACATGTCCTTGCGCACGATGCCGCCGATCGCCACCTCGTCGGTCTTGACCGTCGCTGCGCGCGCCATGCCGTTGGCGGTGGAGACGTCCACGCTGTAGCTGAGCGCCGCCGGGTTGAACCCCGCGGCTTGCGCATCTTCGGACGTCAGCACCGTGCTCGTCGCACCCGTGTCGACCACGGCGCGCACCGGCGTGCCGTTGACCAGGATGCGGGCCTCGAAATGACCGTTGTCGGCCTTGTCGAGCGTGACGGTCGGGCGGCCGTTCTCCACGCCGAGCGCCAGCGGGCTGCCCGGGACGAGGCCGGCGGTCACGCGGCTCGCGACGTCCTGCAATTCGTAGCGATACTGGTAGCCGGCGATCAGCACGAGCACGAACGCGGCCCAGACGCCGAGATTGCGCGCCATGTCGCCCATCGGCCGGCCGGAGCGGAGCAGGCTCGCGCCGATCACCATGACCAGCACGCCGACCCAGATCAGCCGGCCGAAATCGTTGTTGGCCATGCCGAAGGTGTGGCCGGCTGAATTGTTGAGCATCAGCAGCACCAGCCCGACGCCGATCACCGCCATGACGATCCAGAACAGCCGGTTCATCGGTTTCTTCTCACAAGACGCCGCGCTCGCGCGCCATGCGGCTGCGCCGGGTTTCACGACGCGGCCGCCGCTCGACCGTTTCGAGCCGCGCCGGCAATTCGGACATCACCGCCCGGCGCGTTTCGGGGGTCATCGTCAGCCAGCCGGAAATCTCGTCGCGCGTGCGGCCGCAACCGAAGCAGAAGCCGGTTTTCATATCGATCGAACAGACCAGGATGCAGGGGGATTCGATGGCGGACATGCTGTTCTCTTGCCTTTATTCCACATGGTGCAACCGCCGGAGCAATGCAAGCCCTCCGCAATGCGCCACAAGGCAACGCGTTCGCGGCATCGTCAGGCGGTTGTGCCGGCTGGAGAAGGCGGCTATGCCGCTTGCGATTTCCGCAACGAACCGCGACCGACATAAATGACCGCAACGCCTTTCGACGATTTCCGAAGCCTCCTGGCGGCGTTGCCGCCTGCCGATGACGCGGCGGCGGCCCGTGTCCGCGCGCTGTTCGCCAAAGCGGACAAACCGAAGGAATCGCTCGGCCGCATCGAGGACATCGCGGCCTGGATTGCCGCCTGGAGCGGACGCGCGCCACCGGCGATCAACCGGCCGCTGATGGCGATCTTCGCCGGCAATCACGGCGCCGTCAGGCACGGCATTTCGCCGCGTCCGGTGGCGGCGACCGCCAACGAGGTCGAACTCTGCGCCGCAGGCGGCGCCGCGATCAACCAGGTCTGCGTCGCCAACGATCTCGGCCTGAAAGTCTTCGACCTCGCCTTGGACATTCCCACGGGCGACGTTACCGAGGAAGCCGCGCTCGACGAACGCGGCTGCGCCGCGACCATGGCCTTCGGCATGGAGGCGGTGGCGGGCGGCGCCGATCTTCTGTGCCTTGGCGATCTCGGAGTCGGCAATTCGACGATCGCCGCCGCGCTTTGCGCCGCGCTGTTCGGCGGCAGCGGGGCCGATTGGGTCGGGCCGGGGTCGGGCGCCGACGCTGCGATGACCGCGCGCAAGGCCGAGGTCGTCGATCGGGCGCTGGCATTCCACGGTTCCGGCCTGGACGATCCGCTCGAGGCCTTGCGCAGGGTCGGCGGGCGCGAGTTCGCGGCGATCTGCGGCGCCATTCTGGCGGCGCGCATGGAGAAGATTCCTGTCCTGCTCGACGGGTTCGCGGCGATCGCGGCGGCCGCTGCCCTTTACGCGGCCAATCCTGGCGCGCTCGATCACTGCCTGCTTGCCAGCCTGTCGCCGGAGCCCGGCCACGCCAAGGCGGCCGAACGGCTCGGACTGCGGCCACTGCTCGATTTCGGCATCAGCCATGGCGAAGGGGTAGGGGCCGCTCTCGCCGCCGGAATCGTCGAGGCCGCGGCGTTGACCAGTTCCGGCATGGCGATGGCTATCCGGCTTTAGAGCCGACAGGGATTGCCTCAGCGGCGCCCCCGCGCCGCAACGGTCTTGGTCGGCAAAGCCGGCAGTTCTTCCATCACCCGGCTCAACGGGAAAATGGCGATCGCCTCGGTGCCCTCACGCAGCTTGGAATGCAGCTCGAACTCGCCGCCATGCATGGCGAGCAGGCCCTGCACGATCGGCAGGCCGAGGCCGGTTCCCTGTTCGGCGCTTTTGATGGCGATGGAGCCCTGGCCGAAAGCGGAAAGCACCACCGGGATTTCCTCCTCCGGTATGCCCGGTCCGTTGTCCTTGACCGAGATGTACTGGCCGCCGCCGGCGGTCCAGCCGACGCGTACGCGCACTTCGCCGCCGGACGGAGTGAACTTGATCGAATTGGACAGGAGGTTGAGCGTGATCTGCCTGACTGCGCGCTCATCGGCGAAGAGCCGCGGCAAGGTCTCCTCGAATTCCTGGATGACGCGGATGTCCTTGTTGCGGGCACGCAGCTCCATCATGTGGCAGCAATCCTCGACTATGGTCACCAGCACGACCGGCTCCTCGTTGAGCTGGTAGCGGCCGGCCTCGATGCGCGACAAATCGAGGATCTCGTTGATCAGGTCGAGCAGGTGCTGTCCGGACTCGTGCACGTCATGGGCATAGTCGCGGTAGGTCGGATTGTTCATCGGCCCCAGCACTTCATTGGCCATCACTTCGGAGAAGCCAAGGATGGCGTTGAGCGGCGTCCTGAGTTCGTGGCTCATGGAGGCGAGAAAACGCGATTTCGCCAGATTGGCGTCCTCGGCGCGCCGCCTTGCCTCGTCCGACATCGATTTGGCCGTCTCCACCTCGGCGATCAGCGCGTCCTTCTCCGAGCGGAAGGAGAGCAGCATCAACGACGCCCGGTTGAGATGACGCGCGACGTAGCCGAAAAAGGGAAGCGCGGCGATAAGCAACGCCGCCATCGTGGCTTCGATCGGCGTCCACAAGCGCAGGATGGTGTAGACGTAAACGGCAACGGGAATTGTAAAGGTGGCCAACAGCGCACCGCCAAGCGAGGAGGCCATCACGGCGGTCGTCGCCATGGCGACCAGCAGCACCATGGCCTTGGCCACATGGAACTGGTCGATCTGGCAGGTGTCGCAGCCGATCCAGGCGAACCACGCCCAGCCAAGGCCGCACAGGAAGTGGCCGATCAAGAAGTCGCGGCGCGTCTGCGCCGGGTCGAGTTCGGCTGCCTCGGTTCGCTCCACGCGACGCGCCATGAAAGCGACGATCGCGTAGCAAAGCAGCATCGACAAGGCCCAGATGGTGACCTGGCTGTCCAGGCCCGCCAGCCGACCAACGGCCGCCACGGCGAGCACGAGCAGCGGGATCGCGACCGCGCCGACCACCATGGCGCGCGCATGCAGTTTCAGCAGTTCACGGTCGAAGTCGAGGCTGCCCGCCTGCTGCGAGAGGCGGTCGCGCGTCTTGCGCACCGCGCGCGCCACATCGCTGTTGCGGTGCGGTTTACGGCGGTCCACAATAAATTTATCCGCTGTGTTCGAGCGTTGCAAAGGCATACAGACTTCAATTTCTGCGCGCAGCGACTGTCAGTTCGTTAAGCTACGTTCGAATGATTAAGAGACTGTTTGCCATATGAGCCGTTTCGGGCCGCGAGGACCGCGCCGACGCTACGCGGCAAGCTCGCCGCGAAGCCTCTGGCGCAAGCTGCTGGACTATGGGCTGGCCTTCCTCTTGCTCGGATTGCTTATCCTGGTGGCGGCCCGCCTCGACCGCTTCGAAACACGCAGGGAGCAAGGCACGGCGATCGTCAATGACGGCGATTCGATCACGCTCGGGACCGAGCGCATTCGCATGCGCGGCATCGACGCTCCGGAGTATCAGCAGACCTGCCAGAAGGCCGGCGCCGACTATCCCTGCGGCAAGCTGGCGCGGCAGGCGCTGGTACGCCTGATCGCCGGCAGGCCTGTTTCCTGCAGCGGCTGGCAGCGCGACCGCTACGGCCGCCTGCTCGGCGACTGCAGGGCAGGTGACGCCGACCTGAACCGGACCCAGGTGCAGGCCGGATGGGCGGTTGCCTTCGGCGACTTCGAGACCGAGGAAGCGGTGGCGAGAGCGGCCAAGGCCGGCATCTGGGC
Organism: Mesorhizobium sp. B3-1-9; assembly: GCF_006439595.1. NCBI lineage: Bacteria > Pseudomonadati > Pseudomonadota > Alphaproteobacteria > Hyphomicrobiales > Phyllobacteriaceae > Mesorhizobium > Mesorhizobium sp. B3-1-9. Next base: position 27,411 of record NZ_VFTJ01000006.1, on the reverse strand, counting down.
AGGCGCCTTCGAGGAGCCGCAGCGATGGCGTGACAGCCATCACAGTGCGCCGGTCGAGAGAAAGCACGGCCTGCTGGCCTCGTTCGGCGACGTGCTGCGCGAATTTGTTCGCTTCTGGTGATGGGCGGAGCCGCCTATGATCCGATGGAGAAGCTGGAGGATGGAATGAAGTTGTTCGATGGCGGCCGAGCGCCCAACCCCCGGCGCGTGCGCGTCTTCCTTGCCGAGAAGGGACTGACGGTGCCGCTGGTGCCCGTCGACATGGGCGCGATGGAGCATCGCGGCGAGCAGGTGGCGCAGCGCAATCCGCTGCGGCGCCTGCCTGTGCTCGAGCTCGACGACGGCACCATCATCACCGAATCGATCGCCATTTGCCGCTATTTCGAGGAGTTGCATCCCAAGCCCGCGCTGTTCGGCACGGGCGCGCTCGGCAAGGCGATGGTGGAGATGTGGCAGCGACGCATGGAACTGAATCTGATGGCCAGTGTCGCCGCCGCGTTCCGGCACATCCATCCTGCGATGAAGGAATGGGAAGTGCCGCAAATCCCGGAATGGGGCGAGGCCAACAAACCGAAGGCGATCGAATTCCTGCATCTCCTCGACCACGAATTGGCGGAACGCGAATTCGCCGCCGGCGATAGCTACTCGGTCGCCGACATCACCGGCATGATCGCTATCGATTTCATGAAGCCGGCACGCATCAGGGTGCCGGAGGAGTGTACGAATGTGCTGCGCTGGTACGCGGCGCTTACAAGCCGGCCGAGCGCAGCGGCCTGAGCGACAACAATTGGATAGTCAGCCTGATAGGAGAGAAGCGCTGGAGCGCCTCACCGCCAGGGTGCGGACCTGCCGCATCTGCGTCGAGGAGCCGCTTGGGCGGCCTTTACCGCATGAGCCGCGGCCGGTGCTGCAGCCGTCCTCAACCGCGCGGGTCCTGCTTGCCGGCCAGGCGCCGGGCACAAAAGTGCATTTGTCGGGCGTGCCGTTCACCGACGCCTCCGGAGACCGGCTGAGAAGCTGGCTCGGTGTGAGCAGCGATGAGTTCTACGACACCGAAAAATTCGCCATCGTTCCGATGGGCTTTTGTTTTCCCGGACAGGACGCCAAGGGTGGCGACCTGCCGCCGCGCCGCGAATGCGCGCCAGCCTGGCGCGCTCAATTGATGGCGCTGATGCCGCAGATCGACCTGGTTCTGACCATCGGCGGCTATGCGCAGGCCTGGCATATGCACACGACACGCCTGCCGTCGCTGACCGAGACAGTCAGGAACTGGCGCGCCATATGGGATGGACCGGCCGTCCCGAAAGTGCTGCCGCTGCCGCATCCATCCTGGCGAAACACCGGCTGGCTGAAGAAGAATCCCTGGTTTGAAATGGATTTGCTGCCCTTCCTGAGGTCGGAAATCCGCTATCGCATCGATTAGGCATCTTGCAAGAAATCACTCGCTTTTGCCGCCATCGGCAGAATTTCTTTCTTGTGAAAGGCTTGGATAAAAGGGATTATAGCCAAACTATTCCCCTGGAGCTTCCTATGGATCGTCTCGACAGAAAAATTCTCCGCCTCCTGCAGGAGGACGCGACGCTCGCGGTCGCCGATGTCGCCAAGAAAGTCGGCCTGTCGACCACGCCATGCTGGCGGCGCATCCAGAAGCTCGAGGAGGAGGGCGTCATCCAGCGGCGCGTTGCCATTCTCGACCATGTGAAGGTCAATGTGCGCGTCACCGTCTTCGTGTCGATCCGCACCAATTCGCACAGCCATGAATGGCTGCGGCGCTTCTCCGAGGTCATCCAGGAATTCCCGGAAGTGGTCGAGTTCTATCGCATGAGCGGCGATGTCGATTACCTGCTGCGCGTGGTGGTTCCGGATATTGCCGCCTATGACGCTTTCTACAAGCGGTTGATTGCCAAGATCGAGATCCGCGACGTCTCCTCGTCCTTCGCCATGGAGCAGATCAAATACACGACCGAAATCCCGCTCGACTACATGGTTCTGGACAAGGAATCGGGCGCGAACGCCGCGTGATAGGGTTGCTCGCCGATTCCCGCACTCGAGTGGCGCGGCGAGCTTAGTTCTTCTTTTTGTTGAGGAAATTCCACGGCGAGTTGACCGGCAGCGTGACCGTGTCCGGCACGCTGTCGACGCTTTCTACCTCGGCCCTGCGCACCGTGTAGCCCGACTGGACGATCGAGACGCCGTCGAGGATGAAGAGCTGGCTCTTCTCCATGCCGGGTTTCAGCACGCCGGTGACGGCGACCGGCTCGTAGGTCTCTTTCATCTTATAGGGATGCGCCGGCGTCACCAGCACGATCTGGTTCGGCGGCGGCGTCGGCATGTGGCTGCAGGCGCCGGTCCACGGCACCAGCAGGAGCTGGTAGACGAGGTCGCCATCGCGATCGACCGGCAATGCATAGCCGGCTAATTGTATCGTCTTGTCCTGCAGATTCAGCGACAAGGTCTCACCGTGGTCTGGCAGTTTTGCGGCGATCATCGGCAGGTTCGCGTCCTCGGCAACGGCTTGCGTGGCCGGGCGCAGATCCTTCCACAGGATATGCGCGACATCGGCCGCGGCATCGGCTCCCGAGGCAGCGAAGAGCAGCACGGCCGCCAACATCGCGCACGATCTGAAACGCTTGTTCATGGTGCTCCATCCTCCGCCCGTCCATTGGCGGAATCGAGTAAAAGCGTCGTGACCGGTCGGGCTCAACGGCTCAGTTGCATCACATGCCGGCGCGTGCCGGCGGTGCCGATTTCATGGAAGCCTCGCGCGACGAACATGTCGCGAAAGCCCATGAAGCGATAGCTGGGCGCTGCCTTGTCGACGGGATAGGCCTCGATGATACGTGCGCCTTTGCGGAAGGCATGGTCGATAGCCGCATCGAGCAGGGCGGAAGCCAGCCCGTCGCCGCGCAAGGCCCTCGGCACATAGAAGCAGACGATCGACCATATGCCTGTTTCGGTGTCGTCCTGCTGCTTCGAAAGTTTCCGGTAGGTCTCGCGCGGCGCGACCGAGCACCAGCCGACTGGTCTGCCGTCCAACTCGGCGATGATGCCGACCGGGGTGCCGGCATCGATGAGCGCCATCATCATGCGCTTCTTCTCATCGTTCTCACCGTGCTCGCGGCTGGAATGGCGCCAGGCCATGCACCAGCAATATTTCGGCGCGCCCGGCTGCTCGAACAGGTTCTCGAAGCCGGCGCGCGTCTCCGGCGTCACCTCGACGAAGCGAATCCCGGCAAGGTCAGGTCTTTGCGGCTGCAAGCCTTTCGATCTGTCTGGCATCGGTCAGTTCCTTCACTGCATCCTTGCCGATCCAGCGTGCCGTCTTGTCGGGCGATGCCGCCAGTTTTTTCGCCAGCGCAAGGGCAGGGGCGTGCAGGCTCATCGACCGCTTGCCGATCTGCCGCAACGCCCAATTGACTGCCTTGCGGACGAAATTGCGCGGGTCGCCGGCATGTTTCTCGATCAGCGGCAGATAGGCAAGAAAAGTCGCGTCCGGCTCTTTCTTGAGATGCACCGCGCTCCAGGCCAGCATGGCGAAGGCGGTGCGGCGGACGAATTCGCGCTCGTCTTCGGCGAACTCGTCGATCAGTTCGCGCCAGAATGGCGTTTCGGCGAACAGGTCCGCGACGGTGTCGACGATTTCCCAGCTGTCGAAATCCGCCGCCCAGCGCCGGCATTGATCGATGCCGACCTTCTTCGGCTCGCCGGTGAAGGCCGCCATCAGCCGCGCTTCGCGGACACCGCTGTCCCACAGCAGAAGCGATCGCTCGTGGTTCTTCTTCAACTTGCGCGCCAGCGGCCGCAATTCGGAATTGCCGACGCCGAGCGCGCTCGCGGTGTTGATGCCGAAGCGCGCCATGCCTGCCCGGTTCGCCTCGGTGCCGATCGCGCGCAAATGAGCGACGATGTCGTCGGCGCTCCAGCTCGGATCGGGCAGGGGCATTGCGTTGCCTATTTTTCGAGGCGTGCAAGCAGCGAGGACGTGTCCCAGCGCTTGCCGCCCATGTCCTGCACATCCTTGTAGAACTGGTCGACAAGCGCCGTCACCGGCAGCTTGGAGCCGTTGCGGTTGGCCTCCGCCAGGCAGATGCCGAGATCCTTGCGCATCCAGTCGACGGCGAAGCCGAAATCATATTTGCCGGCATTCATCGTCTTGTGGCGGTTTTCCATCTGCCAGGAGCCGGCCGCGCCTTTGGAGATCACCTCGATCACCTTCTCGATGTCGAGCCCCGCCTTCTTGCCGAAATGGATGCCTTCGGCCAGCCCCTGGACGAGGCCGGCGATGGCGATCTGGTTGATCATTTTCGTCAGCTGGCCGGCACCCGCCGATCCCATCAGGCCGACCATGCGGGCGTAGGCGTCGATGACGGGCCGCGCCTTGTCGAAGGCGGCCTCATCGCCGCCGACCATGACGGTCAGCACGCCGTTCTCGGCGCCGGCCTGGCCGCCGGACACCGGCGCGTCGAGGAAGGAGAAACCCGCCTTGCGCGCGGCTTCGTCAAGCTCGCGCGCGACCTCGGCCGAGGCAGTGGTGTTGTCGATGAAGATGGCGCCTTTCTTCATCGCGGCGAAGGCGCCGTTCGCACCTGTGGTGACCGAACGCAGATCATCGTCATTGCCGACGCAGGAGAAGACGAAGTCCTTGTCTTCGGCCGCTTCGGCCGGCGTCAGCGCCAGTTTGCCGCCATGCTGGGCCACCCACTGCTCGGCCTTTGCCTTGGTGCGGTTGTAGACGGTGACGTCATGGCCGCCCTTGTTCCTGAGGTGCCCGGCCATCGGATAGCCCATGACGCCAAGACCGAGAAATGCCACCGATGCCATAGGTCGACCTTCCGAAGAAACAGAGAAATCTTGCTGCGGAAGCTCTATGCCCTGCAGCGGATTCGTCAAGGCGCGGGGAGCCGCATCGACTGGCCCAGGCCCACGCTATTTCGGCCTAGCGGTGCAGGTGGACAGTGATGCGGCGCTCGATCCATTCGACGCCGTGGCGCAGGATCTCGACCATCACCAGATAGACCATCGCCACCCAGATATAGGCTTGGATGTCGAAGGATTTTGCGTAGGCAAGCTTGGCGTTGCCCATCAGGTCGTAGACCGTGATGATGGCGACGATTGCCGAAGCCTTGATCATCAGGATGAGTTCGTTGCCGTAGGGTCTCAGCGCGACGATGATCGCCTGGGGCAGGACGACTTTGCGCAGCGTCTGCAATTTGTGCAGGCCGAGCGAGGCTGCACCTTCCCATTGGCCGCGCGGCACGCTTTCGATGGCGCCACGCAGGATTTCGGCCTGGTAGGCGGCGGTGTTGAGCGAGAAGGCAAAGACACCGCAATAGAAAGCTTCGCGGAAGAACCACCACAGCCCGACCGTCTCAAGCTCCGGCCGGAACGAGCCGACGCCGTAATAGACCAGATAGGTCTGCACGAGCAGCGGCGTGCCGCGGAAGAAGTAGACATAGCAATAGGCAAGCCCGGACAGGATCCTGTTCTTCGACATGCGGCCGTAGGCGACGGGAAGCGACAGGATTGCGCCAAGGACCATCGAGATGGCGACCAGCGACAGCGTGGTGCCCAGGCCCTGCAGATAGGCTGGCGCGTATCTGGCGAAGAACGCGGCGTTCCATGCGTAGACCAGATAGGCAACAATGCCGACGCCGAACAGAATCCAGATGCCGACCAGCGCGGAGCCAACGATGCGGGCTCGCGGCCAGCCGCGCGCTTGCGGCGGCGGCTTGTCGATGGCGATAGCCTGGCTGACGCTCATCGCGCCTCCCTCCGTCCGAGGTGGCGCAGGATGTAGCTCGTGGCGATCGACGACAGGACGGCCAGCGCCAGGAAGATCAGCGCCGCAACGCTGTAGAACAGGAAGGAATGTTTGGTGACGCGCGCCGCGACGCCGGATTGGCGCAAGGTTTCGGCCAGATTGACCACCGAGACCAGCGAGGTGTCCTTGAGCAGGCTCAGCCAGCAATTCTCCAGGCCCGGAAAAGCGATGCGTATCAGCTGCGGCAGGACGATGAGCCGCATCGTCTGCCATTTCGACAGGCCAATGGCGTAACCACCCTCATACTGGCCTTTCGGAATGGCACGAAACGCGGAGAGAAAGACCTCGCTGGCGTAGGAGGAGAAGATCAGCGACAGCACGATCATGCCGGCGATGAAGCTGTTGACGTCGATCGTCGCGTCGGGATTGAACAGCCGCACGACATGTTGCAGGAGAAGCGGCATGCCAAAGAAGAACAGGAACAGTGTCACCAGTTCGGGCAGACCGCGAAAGACGGTGGTGTAGATATTGCCGGCCAGGCGCAGCGACGGCTCTTCATGCTGCTTGGCGAAGGCGACGAAAAAGCCGATCACCAGGCCAATCGGCAGTGTGGCAAGCGCCAGCGCAATGGTGACCAGAACGCCAGACGCAATGTCGTCACTCCAGCCATCCGGTCCCCAGCTGAGAAGTGTCCAAATGCTTTGGGCCGGCATTGACGGGTCGTGTCTCCGTGGCGATCCCGGAAGAATTTAAGGGCGGCAAGGGATGCCTCACCGCCCTTGGCTTGTCGATCAGGATTCGGCGCCGTAGACGTCGAACTTGAAGTATTTGTCGTTGATTTCCTTGTACTTTCCGTTCTTGCGGATGGCGTCGATCGCGGCATTCAGCTTGTTGACCAGATCGGTCTCGCCCTTGCGCACGGCGATGCCGGCGCCCGGTCCGAAGATATCGACCGGCTGCGGCGAAGGCTGACCGAGGATCTTGCAGCAGGCGCCGTCCGGCGAATCCAGCCACTGCTGCAACACGACGATGTCGTCCTCGATGGCGTCGAGACGGCCATTGGCGAGGTCGGCCTGTTCCTCGGGGCTGCTCGGATAGCCCTTGATGGTGCTGTCGGTGTAGGTCTTCGAAGCATAGTTGTAATGCGTGGTCGTGGTGGCGACGCCGATGTTCTTGCCGGCGAGGTCTTCCTTGGTCACGCCCTTGAGCGGCGAATCCTTCGGCACGGCGATGGCCGACGGGGTATTGTAGTATTTGTGGGTGAAGTCGACCTTCTCGGCGCGCTCGGGCGTGATCGACATCGAGGCGACGATGGCGTCGAACTTGCCGGCCTGGAGCGCCGGGATGATGCCGTCCCAATCCTGCGCGACGAAGGTGCACTTCACCTTCATCTCGTCGCAGAGCGCCTTGGCGATATCGATGTCGAAGCCGACCAACTGGCCGTCCGAGGTCAGGTTGTTGAAGGGCGGATACGCGCCTTCGGTGCCGATCCTCAGGGTCTTTTCCTGAGCCTGGGCGACGCCAAGTGTCAGCAGCGCGGCCGAAGCGGCAAGCGCGATACGCAGTGCAATACGCATGGTAATCCTCTCATATTGTCATGGCCGCTGTCCCGTGCGGCTCTTGTGGGCGGAGCTTCTTTACCGCCCGCTGAGGCGGATACTCCCACTCTTTCCAAGAAAAAAGCAACTGCAAATCAACGCCAAACGACAATCAGGATGTGCCGCTGCGTTACTTGGTTTGAGCCACGAGACCTGTGCTGCGCTCGACAAAGTCGGCTATCGATTTCGTGTCATTGAGATCGAAAACCGGCGACGTTTCGCCTTCGACTGTAAAGTCGGCGGCAATGGCGACAATGTTGGGATCGTTGGCCGAAAGCGGCGTCCGGTCCTTGGCCTCGAGCCGCCTTGCCTCGATCTTCTTATGCGCTTGGCGCTTATAGCCTTCGACCAGCACGATATCCGAAGGCGCCAGGCGCGCCAGGATGTCGTCCAGCGTCGGTTCGTTCTCTCCGCGCAATTCGTGCATCAGCGCCCAGCGCCGGCCGGAGACGATCGCGACCTCGGTGGCGCCCGCCTGCCGATGGCGGAAGCTGTCGGCGCCCGGCTTGTCGATGTCAAAGTCATGGTGGGCGTGCTTCACGGTCGAAACCGTCCAGCCGCGCGCCACCAGTTCGGTGACCAGCTTTTCCGTCAGGGTCGTCTTGCCGGAGTTCTTCCAGCCGGTGATGCCGAATACGCGTCTCATGGCCCGAGGCTTTGCAACAGACGCTCCGCCGCCGCAAGGTCGTCCGGCGTATTGACGTTGAAGAACGGATCGATCTTCTGGTTGCCGGCCTCGATCATGGGGAATTCGACCTCGACATAGCCTTGGCGCTGCATGAAGTCCGAAACCCGCCGGTTGTCCTCGTCGACCATGTAATGACGCAAGGCGTCGCGCAGGCCGAGCGGCCAAAGCGCGAAGGTCGGATGCCATCTGCCGCCCGAGCTGGCGACGGCGATCGCGCCAGGCCGGTCGTGAACTGCCGCGACTAGGCGCTCGACGAGGTCGCCGGGGAAGAACGGCGTGTCGCCGGCGGCGCTCATCAGCCACCGGCAGCTCGTTTGCGTCGTCGCCCATTCGAGGCCGGTGAGAATGCCAGCCAGCGGTCCGGCATGGCCCGGCACCGTATCCTCCAGCACCGGCAGGTCCAGGGCGGCAAACCGCGCCGGATCGCCGTTCGTGTTGAGCCCCAGGGTCGCGACCTGCGACTTCAATCGGCGGGCGACATGATCGATCAGTCTGTCATCACCAAGCGAAAGCAACGGCTTGTCGCCGCCGCCCATCCGGCGCGCCTGGCCTCCCGCCAGAATGATCCCTGCGACATGTCGGTCCATCGGCCTATATGCCGTCCGGCGCCATGTCGGGTCCAGCGCTTTCAGCGGCGGGTTGCTGCTTGCCGACGACGCGCTCGCGGTAGAGCGCATAGAGGCCGGAGCCGATGATGATGACTGCGCCGACGATCATGGGCAGGTCTGGGACGTCGCCGAAGATGACGAGGCCGAGCAGGATCGACCAGAGCAGGGCGGTATAGCGGTAGGATGCGATGAAGGAGATGTCGCCCGAGCGCATCGCCATTATGATGAACTGATAGCCGATGAGCACCAGCACCGCCGCCAATGCCAACAGAGCTGTCGCCTTGCCGCTCATCGGCGTCCAGCCGCCCATCGGTGACAAAAGCAGCGCACCAAGGACCGTCATGGCAAGCGCGGTCGCCGTCGACACCAGCATGGTCGGGATCGCCTCGGGGATGCGCTTGGTGGAGAGGTCGCGCACAGCGCAGCAGGCGACGCTGGCCAATGCCACCAGCGAATAGACACTGAACCCTTCGAAACCCGGCCGCACGATGATGAGCACGCCGACGAAACCGGCGGCAATGGCGGTCCAACGTCGCCAGCCGACCCTTTCGCCGAAGACCAATGCCGCGCCCATCGTGACCGCCAGCGGCAAGGCCTGCATGACGGCCGAGACATTGCCGATCGGCAGATGCGCAAGCGCGATGAGGAACGACACGGTGGCGCCCGCTTCGCCGGCGACGCGCATGGCCACCATCGGCTGCAGCATGGCCACCGGATTGGCAAGCGCGCCGCGCCGCCAGGCCAGCAGACCGACGAAGAAGGATGCGAAGGCGCCGCGCACCAGCATGACCTGCGCCATGTTCATCGATTCGGAAGAGAATTTGGTGATCGCGTCGTTCAAGGTGAAGCCGACCATGGCCACGATCATGAACAGCGCGCCGCGCAGGTTTGGCGAGAGAGGCAAAGGCGTTTCCGGATTCTATTTTAATTCAGCCGTCTAGCAGGCAGCCGGAAAACAGCAACGGCAAAGAAATGGGCCACGAATTTCTGCGTGGCCCATGAGGTCGATCTGCCGAGCTTTGGAAGGCTTACTTCGGCGTCAGAACTTCGGTGCCGTTGCCGTTCTGGCCGGCAATGGTCCACAGCCCGTGCAGGGAGCCGTCCTTCTCGATCTTGTAAACGACGAGACCGATCTCCTTGCCCATCGCATAGCCGGCGGAAAATGCATTGTCGTTGCGCATGCAGATGCCGTCCGAGGTCGAGCCGCCGGTTTCCCAGTGGATCGTGCAGGTCGTGTCGCTGGTCAGCGTGATGGTTGCCTCGCCGCCATATTTCGAGCCGTCGAAATTGGTGCCGGCGACGTTGTAGGTGCCGCCGATCGACTGAGCCGCAGCCGATACGGAAGCAACCCCAAGCATTGCAAGTGAAAGCATGAATGTGCGCATGTGCACTCCCCCCTAGCGCGAAAACCGCGCCTCGAAGGCTAGGCCGGAAAAGCTTGGCGGTAAATCGGCGGGGAAGGTAACGCGGGCGCTTTATTTTCAGGGGAGCCGGCTGGCCTCAGGGGCCGCGCAGGCTGTTGGCGATGGCGCCGACCAGCGGGTCGTATTTGGCCTTGAGCGCGGCGGGATACTCGATCCAGACGGTACGTATGACGTCGTCCTTCCCGAAGAGGCGCCGCTCGTAGAAGATCTTGCCATCCCTGGTGCCGGAAAGCACCGCCCAATCCTTGCCGGTCTTGCTGTAGGTGACCTTGTAACCCGGTTCGGTGCTGGCTTTCTCCTGGGCGACAAAACCTTGCGGCGTGTCGTTGTCGACATTGTAGATGCCGGAACAGGTCAGGCTGGCGCCGTCGGCGCTAAGCCATTGCTGCCCGTCGCCATTTTCCGGCTCGGGCATCGGCTTGTCGAAGATTTCGTCGGGGAATGTGCATGACTGGCCGAACCGCGCATTCACGTAAGTGAACGGCTTGGCCGTCGCCTCGGTCGTCGTGATTATCGATAGGGATACGACAGCCGCCAGTGACGACAAGCCGAAGCGCTGCGGACGTTGCATGATCCCCCCTTCGGTCGATGACCAGAAGAGATCATGCATCAATCAGTGGAAAAAATCAGCCGCCGGTGACGCTCATATGCCGCGACACCGAAGGGCGGCTGGTGCGGCGGTCGATGATGAAATCATGGCCCTTGGGCTTGCGGCCGATGGCCTCGTCGATGGCCTCGCCGAGCAGTTCGTTGCCTTCGGAGGCGCGCAGCGGCGCCCTGAGATCGGCGGCGTCCTCCTGGCCGAGGCACATATAGAGCGTGCCGGTGCAGGTCAGCCGCACGCGGTTGCAGCTTTCGCAGAAATTGTGCGTCATCGGCGTGATGAAGCCGAGCCGGCCGCCGGTCTCGGCGACATGGACATAGCGGGCGGGGCCGCCGGTCTTGTAAGGAATATCGGAGAGCGTGAACTGGCGTTCCAGCGACGCGCGCAGCATCGAAAGCGGCAGATACTGATCGGTGCGGTCGGCCTCGATCTCGCCCATCGGCATCGTCTCGATGAGGGTGAGGTCCATGCCGCGGCCATGCGCCCAGCGCATCAGCTCGGGGACCTCGGCGTCGTTGAAGTCGCGCAGCGCAACCGCGTTGAGCTTGATCTTCAGCCCGGCCTTCTGCGCGGCGTCGATGCCTTCCATCACCTTGCCGAGATTGCCCCAGCGCGTGATCTGGTGGAATTTCCCGGCATCGAGCGTATCGAGCGAGACGTTGATGCGCTTGACGCCGCAATCGGCGAGCTCTGCGGCGAAGCGCGAAAGCTGCGAGCCATTGGTGGTCAGCGTCAGCTCTTCCAGGGCGCCGCTCGCGAGATGCCGCGACAGCTGGCGCACCAGATGCATGATGTTCTTGCGCACCAGCGGCTCGCCGCCGGTCAGCCGCAGCTTCTTCACGCCCTTTTCGATGAAAACGGTGCAGAGCCGGTCAAGCTCTTCCAACGACAGCAGATCCTTCTTCGGTAGGAAGGTCATGTCCTCGGCCATGCAATAGGTGCAGCGGAAATCGCAGCGGTCGGTGACCGACACGCGCAGATAGCTGATCGTGCGACCGAAGGGGTCGATCATGTCCATTTGCAAGCGTTTCCCATGGCCTGAGCGGCGTCGTTATATATGGCTATGTGATACGATCCAATGCCGCATTCAAGATAGAATGTCTCGATCTTTGGTAACATTCCCCGACCGACATCGCGTGTCGGCTGCTTCCTAATGATCCTTTTCGGATCGTGCGAAGCGGCGTAGGGAAGGGCGCAACCCAGACAGGACAGCCATGACCGCGCCAAAGGAACTCAGGGTCTCGAAGGACCGCAAGCTCTTGACCGTGACCTTCCCCGGCCACCAACCGTTCGAATTGCCGGCGGAATTCCTGCGGGTGGCCTCGCCATCGGCGGAGGTGCAGGGCCATTCGCCGGAGCAGCGGGTGACGGTGCCCGGCAAGCGCAATGTCGCGATCCTCAAGATCGACCCGGTCGGCAATTATGCTGTGCGCATCACCTTCGACGATTTCCACGACACCGGCATCTTCACCTGGAACTATCTGCATACGCTCGGCCACGAAAAGGACGAGCGCTGGAACGTTTACCTTGCCGAGCTGGCCGAGAAGGGACTGAGCCGAGATCGCTAGCCTGGCGCATGGCATCCAATGTCGGCAGCCGGCTGTCGTCAAGGCGTCATGGGAATGGAGTAGCGCCGGCAAAAGGTCAGGAGACGAAAAAGATGTCGCTCATCACATCCGTCGAACAGCTCGAGGCCCTTTACGGGTTGCCGGGCGAGGCTTCGGTCGTCAAGGAGCTCGACCATGTGATTCCCGAATATGCCGCCTTCATCGAGGCGTCGCCCTTCGTGGCGCTGGCGACCAGCGGACCGGAGGGGCTCGACTGCTCGCCACGCGGCGATCTCGGGGGCTTCGTACGCATCGTCGACGACAAGACGCTGATGATGCCGGACAGGCGCGGCAACAACCGCGCCGATTCGCTGAAGAACATCATTCGCGATCCGCGCGTCGGGCTGCTCTTTCTGGTGCCGGGCTCGGGCACCACGCTGCGCGTCAACGGCCGCGCTCATATCACAACCGATGCCGGGCTTTGCGCGTCCTTCATGGTCGACGGCAAGCCGGCTCGCTCGGTCACCGTCATCGATGTCGACACGGTCTATTTCCAATGCGCCCGCGCCATCGTGCGCTCCGAACTGTGGAACCCGGCCAGGCATGTCGACCCGAAGTCGCTGCCGACGCCCGGCCAGATCCTCGAGGTCACCAGCCGCAAGAACATCGATGCCGAGGCCTATGACAGGGAATGGCCGGAGCGGGCGAAGAAAACCATGTGGTAGTTGGGCGGCTCAGGCTTCCTTCAGCACGTCGGCGATCTTGCGCATCTGCTCGCCGATCATGTCGCACTGCTCCGGCGTCGATTGGCTCATCGCCTTCTCGATCAGCGCCATGTGAACCTTCAGAGCCTTCATCAGCAGGGCTTCGCCCGCCTCGGTCAGGTTCAGCCGCAGCACCCGCTTGTCCTTTTCGTCGCCCTCGCGGCGAAGCAGGCCGCGCGCCTCGAGTTGCGGCAACAGCATGGTGATGTTGGAGCGGCCGACCAGCAGCTTGCGGGCAAGATCGTGCTGCGACATGCCCGGGTGGCGATAGAGGTTCATCAGCACGTCGAGCTGCGCCGGCTTGAGGTCGAGCGGGGCGAGCTTCACCGCCAGCGTGCGCTCCAGCACATGGCAGGCGCGCGCCACCGCAACCCAGTTGTGAAAGCGAGGATTGTCCCAGGGCAGCTCTTGTTTAATGTTCATGTTTGAACTATTATGTTCATGCTTGAACGAATGGATGGATCGCCAATATGGCATCATTTGGATTGAAGGTCATCCGCGGCGTCTTTGGCGCGGCCGAGCATGTCATGCCACGTCTCGGCGGCCGCGCCGCATTCGAATTGTTTTGCCGCACACCCAATGCCAGATCCTTGAGCGACGGTGAGCGTCGCGCTGTCGATCGCGCCTCGGACTTCATGGCCGAGGCGCGCCACCACCGGCTGAAGACCAGAACGGACTGCGTGGCGGTGCATGAATTCCGCCCGGAGCCGGGCAGGGAGTCTCGCGGAACGGTGCTCGTCATCCATGGCTGGCGTTCGCGCACCGAATATATGCGCGCCCTGATCGAAGGGTTTCGCGGCGCCGGCTACAAGGTCGTCTCGCTCGACCTGCCCGGGCATGGCCATTCGCTCGGCCGCCATCTCAACATGGTGACCGCCGTGGACGCGGCGCGGGTCGCCGGCGAATGGTTCGGCCCCTTTGCCGTCGTCGTCGGCCATTCCTTCGGCGGCGCCATTGCCGCCAATGCCGTTGCGGCATCGGTCAGGGGCATGCCGCCGCTCAAGGCGCAGAAACTGGTGCTGATTGCCGCGCCGAGCTCGCTGCCGGCAATCTTCGACGATTTCAGCGACATGATGAATGTCGGGCCGCGCTCCCGCCTCGCCATGGCGGATCGGGTAAAACATCTGTCGGGCCGGCCGCTCAGCGAATTCACCGGCGACCGCCAACTTGCGGAGGCGCCGGTACCGACGCTGATCGTCCACGCGCCGGACGACCGCGAAGTCCATGCCGACCATGCGAAGCGTTATGCGGGCGCCGGCGAGCATGTCCACCTGCATTGGGCCAATGGGCTTGGCCATCGCCGCATCCTCGCCGACAGGGATGTCGTTGCGCGCGCGGTCGGTTTCGTGACCGGGCAACGCGAAACGACCCTGCACTAGATCGTGATGGCGTTTCGTTGAATCGCCGTCACGATCTAACTCTTTGTTGGAGCATATCTTTCTCCGAAAACCGGTTCCCACTTTTCGGGGTCATGCTCTAGGAGATTTGCGGGCCTGCGTTCGGTCCCGGCCACCGCGGCCAAGGCGTGGCTCCGTTCCCGCCAGCAGCCGCTGAATGTTGGCGCGGTGGCGCAGGATCACGTAGAGGCTGCCCGCGATCACCAGCAACCGATAGGGCAATGGTTGCTCCAAGCCGCAGACAAGCGCGACCGCCGTCAGCGCCGCCAGCATCGAGCTCAGGGAAACGAACCGGAAAAGAGCGAGTGTGGCCGCAAATGCCGTGGCGGCACCCAATCCTACAGGCCATGACATCGCCAGCAGCACGCCAAGTCCCGTCGCGGCGGATTTTCCGCCGGTGAAATTCAGCCAGATCGACCGGCCGTGTCCCAGCAGCACGGCAAGTCCGGCCAGGCAAACGAGCCAGGGAGCCAAGGTCTGCAGTTCTAGCGCCGTCGGTGGCGTGGCGGACGATATCGCGTAGTACCAGGGATAAAACCAGCGAACAAAGACGATCGCCGCCACGCCTTTCAGCACATCGACAAGCAGAACCGCCAATGCCGGCCATTTGCCCAAGGTTCTGAGCACGTTGGTCGCGCCGGTGGATCTGGAGCCGTGCTCGCGTATATCGATGCCCTTGAGAAGTTTGCCGGCCAGGTAGCCGGTGGGCGTGGAACCGAGGAGATAGGCGACCGCCAATCCAACCGCGCTTGCTATCCAGAAAACCATTGGGTCGATTGATCCCAGACGTTGCGGAAAACTGTGATCAGTCGGCTTTTTTCTTCTGGCCGGGCTCGATCGGCAGGCCGGCCGCTTTCCAGGCGGTGTAGCCGCCGAGGATGTGCTTGACCGGTGTCAGGCCCATGTCCTGCGCCGTCTTGGTGGCCAAAGCCGAGCGCCAGCCGCCGGCGCAGAAGAAGACGAAGGTCTTTCCGCTGGCGAAGAACGGCTTGTGATAGGGGCTTTCGGGATCGATCCAGAATTCCAGCATGCCGCGCGTCACGTGCTTGGCGCCGGGGATCTTGCCATCGCGCTCGACCTCGCGCGGATCGCGCAGATCGACGAAGATGGTGTCTTCGTCCTCCAGCAATCCGGCCGCTTCCTCGGGCGACACAACCTCGATCTCGGCATTCGCCTCGTCGAGCAGCTGGCGATAACCTTTCTTCACGGCAAATCCTCCCCGGATTTCCAGCATAACGGCCGGAGCTTATCACGTCCGGGCCAGTTTCCGCCGATGTCTGGCGCAACGCCGCAAGCATGGCGCGAACCGAGGCAGGTCACACCGTCTCACAATGATGTGAAACTGTTCTGCAACACGGCTGCGAAAATTTATGAAAGCTTAACGAAATCGGTATGAATCGGTATAGTCACGTCATACATCCGCCATGCGGAGGGCGGGACCGTCCAGCGGCGCGGAACGGGAACCGGTTGCAACCGGTGCGGGTGAAGCATGAAAGTCCTCGGGAACAAGAAAACCCTCCTGCCGATCGCGATCGCGGCAACGCTGGCCTTCGGACAACAGCCGGCAAGCGCGCAAGGGCTGTTCGACATGCTGTTCGGCGGCGGTATCCGGCATAACCCGCAAGGTGAATTTCCGCCGCCGCCGAAGCCACGCAAGATACGGCCGGCAGAGCCCGACGGAGGCGGTGGTGGCAGTGTCAGGATCAGCAGCCCGACCTATAACACCTACAGGGCCGACAAGCTCGTTCGCGTCGATTTCAAGTCGCTGCTGCCGACGCCGCAGCCGGCGACCGCGCAGGATGCCGCCTATGTGCCGTCCGTGACGGGCAACAGCTTCCGCGACGCCGCGGCTGGCTTGAGCGAGTACGAGCTGTTCGCCGAGCCGGATATCGCCAAGGCACTGATCGCCTATTATTCGGCCAATCCGGATTTCATCTGGGTGAGCGACAACGTCCCCAACAGCCGAGCGCAGGATGCGGTGCGCGTCCTGGGCGAGGCGGCAAGTTACGGCCTGACGCCGGCCGACTATTCCGTCGATGTTCCGGCTGCCGCGACTTCCGCTACGCCTGAAGAGCGGACCAAGGAACTGGTCCGCTTCGAGATGGCGCTGTCGGCGCGCGTGCTGCGCTATGCGCAAGATGCCCAGAGTGGCCGCATCTACCCCAACCGGATGACCGGTTACTACGATTTTCCGGCCAAGCCGTTCGATCTCGAAGGCGCGCTGAAGACGCTGGCGCATACCCAGGAAGTCCGCACCTATCTCGAATCGCGCCACCCGCAGAATGCCGAGTACCAGGCGCTGCGCGTCGAATTGGAAGCGCTCGAGGCGAGCGAGGAAAACGAGATCGTCGTCGATCCGAAGCTGTTGCTCAAGCCCGGCGAGAGCAGCCCGGAACTGCCGAAGTTGCTGACGCTTATTTCCCGCAATCTCGATGATGAGATGGGTGGCAACTATGGCGAGGTGCTCGCCAGGCTGGGCAAGAGCGAGCTCTACGATCCCGAACTGGTGCCGGTGATCAAGGCCGTGCAGCAGCGCGCCGGCATGAAGGGCGACGGCGTCATCGGCCCGCGCACCGTGGCCTCACTGGCCGGCGCCTCGAAGGCCGACAAGATCGAGAAGGTCAAGGTGGCGCTCGAGGAACTGCGCTGGATGCCGTCGGATCTCGGCAGCCCGCGCGTCTTCATCAACCAGCCGGCCTTTACCGCCAGCTATATCGACAATGGCGAGGAGAAGCTGAAGACCCGCGCGGTCATCGGCCGGGTCACCAACCAGACCGCCTTCTTTTACAACCAGATCAAGCAGGTCGACTTCCACCCCTATTGGGGTGTGCCGCAGTCGATCATCGTCAACGAGATGCTGCCGAGGCTGCGCAGCGACCCGGGCTATCTCGACCGCGCCGGTTATGAGGTGACGGATTCGCGCGGCAAGCGCATCCCGTCCTCGGCGGTCAATTGGGGTGCCTATGGCGCCAACATCCCCTTCAACGTGCGGCAGCAGCCGAGCGAAGCGAATGCCTTGGGCGAATTGAAGATCCTGTTCCCCAACAAGCATGCCATCTACATGCACGACACGCCGCAGAAGTCGTTCTTCGCACGCGACATGCGCGCGCTCAGCCATGGCTGCGTGCGGTTGCAGGATCCGCGCGGCATGGCCGCCGCCGTGCTCGGCACCTCCGTCGACGATATCGCCGAGAAGCTGAAGCATGGGCATTCGACCGAGAATGTCACGCGTGTCATCCCGGTCTATGTCGCCTATTTCACCGCATGGCCAGACATGTCCGGCAAGGTCGAGTATTTCGACGACGTCTATGACCGCGATTCCAAGCTGATGCAGGCGCTCGACGCGACCGAAGCGGTGCGCACGCCGTCAAGCTGAGCGCTGTCTACTTTCAAGCAATTCCGGACGGAAGGCCACGGCGAAGCCGCCGAACCCGACTGCTTCACACGTTTCTTGGAAGTGCCTTGATGAGCGGCCGGCGGAAGCCGGCGTCGCGCCCCGCGATAAGCCAGTAGACCAGCCCGGCCACGACGCCGGCGGCGGCGATGATACCCATGTCGGCCCAGCGTTCCGGATCATCGGCGGCGTCCGGCCAGATCAACATGAAACCGGCCGCCGCTGCGGCAGCGCCGAACAGCATGTGCAGCCAAAGGCTTCGCAACGAAAGGAACTCGGCGATCAGGGCGAAGACCAGCGTCTGCATTCCGGTCAGGATGATCGCCAGGAAGTAGACGAACATGCCGAGAGGCGGCACCACCAACACGGCGACTGGCGTGAACTCCATAAGCTCGAAGTAGCCCGGCGCGTTGGGCAGCGAACTCAGTATCGCGTAGATCACCACCACTGCGATCAACCCGACAAGCACCGCGACCAGATAGCCGACAAGCACCATCAGGATGCGCTTCAGGACGTAGCCGATCATTGCCATGCACCCCCGTGCCCGCAATCATGGCGGGCAGTCAGCCACCAAAGTTGTGACGATGCAAGGGCGTCCATAGCGCTGGTTCCGCAACGCGGCGTCAGGGTTCTCAGGCGCCGCCGCACAGATGCTGGGAGTCGGGCAGGGCCCATGCGCCTTTGGCGGCGAGGTCGACGGCGTAGTAGACCCTGCCGCGCAGATCGTCTTTCGGACAGTCGCGCGGGATAGCGATCAGGCATATGACGACCGGATCGCCGACCTTGGAACTCGCCAGTCCCGGTTCGCGGTCATAGGAGACCGCCGTGCCGCCGTTGGTAAATCTCGCCGCGCTGCCGGCTTCCGGGCTGGCGGTTTCCAGCGGGTCGTCACCCAGCCTCGTCGTCAGCACCGATATATGGGTGAAGCCGCATTTTCCGATCGATACGGCCAGGGGCTGATCGGTCGGCTGCCGCGTTCTTACCGCAAGGTCGAGCGCCTTCTTGCCGATGAGCGCGATATTGTAGTCCTGCACCCATTGCGGTGCATTGCCGTAAGTCTGCAGCGCATTGTTCTGCGCGCTGACGATGCAGGCTGCGTCCGTCTTGCAGGCATTCCGATCGGCGACCAGTTTCCTGGCGATCCCGCGTTTGTCGCCGCCGAAGGCGGGTTCGAAACCGGCATAGGCCTTGGTGACCAAAGCATCGATGGCCGACATTTGTGGGTCGGCGCAGATCGCTATCTCGGCTGGCAACTGCGCCTTTCGGCAGTCGAAAGAGGGGCCATCCGCGAGCGCCTGGCCCGATGTCCCAAGCATCGATGCGGCTACCAGCAGGACGTGAGCGCAGATGTGAAGCCGCATGTCTGTCCTCTGGTCCGGCCTGTTTCGACAAGCAATCTATGCCGAACGCAGGCCTTGCGGAATGGCGGAGGCAGGCAACCGAACGAGGCCTATTTGGGTTCGCCGGTCACGGGATCGTAGGTGATTTGGACCTTGGCCTTGTCCGTGGTGTAGTAGGTGACGGTGTAGCCGTCGCTATCCCAATCGACCTCCTTCACATAGCGGAAGTCGGTGCGGTGCTCGACCTTGGCGACAATCTCGGACAATTTCTTTGCATTTTGCGGCGGCAGCGGCTGGTCGTCTGCTGCGAAGGCTTGTCCACTGACAAGCAGGAAAGCGATACAGGTTGCTAAAACAACAGTGCGCATGAGAGCCCTCAAATCTCGTCGGCGTAAGTGCCGTCAGAAACTCGCACGCAGGCGGGTTGGTTCCGCAGCGCCGCAATAGCGGGTTTTTGCAGCGCATGCCTCGATGTGACCGATCCTTGCCGGCGGAAACAGGGTCAGTATTGTTCGGCGGAGAAAATATAATAATTTCAAATGGTAAAGTCGCGGTTCGGATGTGTCTCCTGACGTAACGAACGACTAACCATGCCCCGGACGATGAATTCGTCATATTAGCCGTTCGTGGTAGAGCTTTCGGCAAGACCCTGATAGAATTCCGGTCATAACAGGGTGGCAACAGTGCGCCGGGCCTGCCGAGGATTTCCGTCGGCAGACGGCGACGCGTTTTTTTGAGCGCAGGTCACCTGTTCTGGACTGAAACGGGGACTGGGGGCTCGATCATGGCTGAACGGAATTATACCCGTCAGCTTGCGACAATCATTTCGATCGACGCCGTGGGATTCTCGAGGCTTATGGGCATCGACGACGAGTCGGCTGTCGCCGCCTTCGAGGAAAGGCGCGACATCATCGCTGGCAGTTGCGGCGCATTTGGCGGGCGCACGTTCGGCGATGCCGGCGACAGCATCATGGCCGAATTCGGCAACCCGATCGAAGCCTTGCGCGCGGCCTTCGATTTCCAGGCCCGGATCGTGGCGCTGAATACGGCAGTCGCCGAGGACATGCGCATGCCGTTTCGCGCCGGGATCAACACCGGCGACGTCATCGTCCGGGAGGGCCGTCTTTACGGCGACGACGTCAATATCGCAGCCCGCCTTCAGGAATTCGCGCCGCATGACGGCGTCGCCATCTCGGCGACGACGTGGCATCACGTGAAGGACAAGACGGCGGCGGTCTTCACCGATCTCGGCGAGTTCAGCCTGAAGAACATCGCCCTGCCGGTGCAGGTCCTGATCGCCGGTCGCGGCGGCAACGGCCCTGTCGCGACGGCGTCCTTCGCTTCCATTCCCACCACGCCCAGTCGTTCCAGGCCGATCGCCAAGGGGCCCCCGGCAATCGCCGTGCTGCCGTTGCAGGGCAACGGAAGCGAACCCGATGTCGGCTATATGGCCGACGGTATCGCCGAGGACATCATCTACGGTCTCTCCAACACGCGCTGGCTCTCTGTCATCGCCAAGGGCTCGAGCTTCCAGTTTCGCGACGACAGCCTCGGCACGAGGCTCATCGGCAACGCGCTGGGCGCTCGCTACATCGTCAGCGGTACGCTGGCGCGCTCCGACAGGCAGATTCGTCTCAACGCGTCGCTCACCGACACCTCGAACGGGCGCCTGGTCTGGTCGCAACGCTTCGACCGCGACCTCGTCGATATCTTCAGCCTGCGCGACCAGATCGGCAGCGAGATCGTTTCCATCCTCGACAAGGAGGTCGACCGCGCCGAGCAGGCTCGCACGTTCCAGGTGCCGTGGGAAAGCCTCGAAACCTGGCAACTGGTCAGGCGCGGCCGTTGGCACATGAACAGGCGGACACGTCGCGATACCGAAATCGCGCTCGACTTCTTCGACAAGGCCTACCAGGAAGATCCGAACTCGAGCGCCGTGCTCAATGAGCTCGCATGGTGGTATTTCTGGCGGGCCTGGCTGCGTTTCGGCGACAGCGACGATCTGGAGAAAGTCGAGACGCTTGCGCGCAAGGCGCTTCTGATGGACAGCCTCGATGCGCGCCCGCATGCCTATCTCGGCGCGGCCGACATCATGCGCGGCCTTCCGGCGTTGGCGGCCGAGCATCTTGCCGAAGCGATCCACATCAATCCGAGCTTCGCCTTCGCCCGCTCGGCCATGGGCAGCGCGTATCTTCTGCTTGGCGATGCGACCGGCGCGATACCGTTCTTCCTCGATACCGAGCGGTTGAGCCCGTTCGACCTCTATCGCTTCCACAATCTGGGGGAACTGGCCGCGGCCTATTGCTTCGTCGAGGACTGGGAGGCCGCGATCGCCAACGCCGAGCGCTCGCTCAACCTGTCGCCAAGTTACTTCTACGCGAGGTTCCTGAAGACAGGCGCCCTGATGAGAAGCGGGCGGCGCGACGAGGCGGCGCATGAGCTTGCGATTTTCATGACCAGGCATCCCGATTTTTCCGAGCAGAGGATACGCTGGATACCGTTCGTGGATCCGGCCAAGAACAATTTCCTGATCGGCAATTTCGATCGGGCCAAGTCCGCCGCATGATCGCCGGGGCCGACAACAAATGACTGTGATCGAATTCACATACGCCGGACCGATGCAAACCTAGGCCAGACAATGCCGGCATCGCATTGACGTGGATGGCCGGGGGGCTTGAACGCGATGATCACTTTGAAGTACTTCGCCGCCGTCCGCGCCGCTCAGAAGAGCCAGCGTCCGCTCGCCGAAATGCCACCGTTCGACATCAATCGGCTGCGTTCCAAGAGCGGCTTTGCTTCCCGCATCGTCGGTTTTCTTCTTGGCGATCCGCGCTGGCTGCTGGCGCTGCTGCGCCGTTTCTGGCCGAATCTCGGCTTCGGCAATTTCCTGCTCGTTACCAAGGGCGCGGATGTTCGCGACATATTGGAGCGGGGCGACGAGTTCGAAACGCCTTACGGCCCGGAAATGGCCGAACTCGCCCGCGGCTCGAATTTCATTCTAGGCATGCAGGACGGCGCCGCGTACCGGCAGATGAAATCGGCGGTGCTGAGCGCTTTCCCGCCGGCGGAGGTCGAAGCCGCCGTCAGGCCGATCGCCGAGCGCCATTCGCGCGACATCATGACCCGCGCCAGTCCCGGCTTCGATGCCATCGCCGGATTGATGAAGATCTTGCCGGTGCGTATCTGCCGCGATTATTTCGGCCTTGAGATCGACGACGAAACCGAGTTCGCCGACTGGTCGATCGCGCTCAGCGCGCTGTTCTTTTCCGACCCGACGGCAAATCCCGCCACGCGCCAGCTTGCCGTGGTCGGCGGCGATCGGCTGATCAAAATCATAGACCGCTCGATTGCCGCGGTCAGGGAAAGAGCGGGCAAGGACGACCGGCCGCTTGCCCGCCTCGTCGCGCTGATGGACCAAGGGCGCCTGTCGTTGCCCGACATCCATTCCATCATGCTCGGCATGGTCGCAGGCTTTGTGCCGACCAATGTGCTTGCCGGCAGCAATTGCCTGGATGTGATCCTGTCGCGATCCGATGCGCGGCGGGCCGTGGATGAGGCCATCGCGGCCGGCGATACCGGCAAACTCGACCGGGCGATCATGGAAGCCATGCGGTTCAAACCGATCTGGATCGGGCCATGGCGCTATACCAGACGTGACGCAATCATCGGCAAGGGCACGCGCCGCGAGCGGCTGGTCAAGGCCGGAACGGTGGTCATGCCGGCGACGCTTTCGGCGATGTTCGATCCGGAGATCGTGCAGCGGCCGAACGAGTTCGATACGTCGCGCCCGCATCGCGATTACATGGTTTTCGGCTACGGCATCCATTTGTGCATCGGCGCCGAAATCGCCCGCATCCAGATCGGCGAATGCATCCGCGCCCTGTTCAGCAAACCGAAGCTCGCCCGCGCGCGGGGCAGGGCCGGAAAGATGGCCAATGTCGGCGCCTATCCGGCAAGCCTCAAGGTCGACTTCGAGCGCTCGCCGCTTTGCCGTACCGCCGACCAGTCGATGGTGACGGTTGTTTGCCCGATCACCCGCTCCATGCCGCTCGATGCGGTGCGCGACAAGGTCGCCGACCTCGGCAATCCCGCGATCGGCGAGCTTAGCGACGCGCTCGACAAGGTCGGCACCATACATTTCACCAGCCTGGCGGTCGCTCCCACCGGCAAGGATGAAAAGACGGGGATGGAGGCCGGCGCGCTGGTGTTCGAAATCTCCGGCGACGGCAGCACCGACGATGTCATAACCGCCATCGCGCAATCGATCGGGCACCGGCTGCGGCCGATCTTCAGGGATGTCTGCGGCTTGCCGGACGGCGGCTCGCTGGAGGATTTCCTGAAGAGGAACCACATAGAGATATCGCCGTCCTTCGGCAGCGCCGCGGGGCTCGTCTTCTCCGGCACGCCCGGCCATTCCGTACGCCGCATTCTTGCCGAGGCACGGCTCGCCGACAGCGTGCGCGAGATCGCCGAAAAGCCACGCGCGGGCGCCGGCAATGCGATGGATGTGCTCGCCGAGGCGCGCCGGCATGTCCGCTGCCTCGGGCAATTCGGCTGGGCGTTCGAGCCCGCCGAAAGCCTGCTGGAAAGACCGCCGGGTCACTGGGCGCGCGCGCTGACGACGACGCTGCTGACGCCGGCGATGTTCGTCACTGTCGCGATCGTCGTTCTAGCCTTTTGGCGCATGACCTATGTGCTGGTGTTCGGAAACCCGCATGGCGTCACCTTTGCCAACATCGCGATCGCCGGCGCCGCGCTTCTGCTTACGGTGCTCGGTCTGCTGGCTATTCTGGCTCTGTTCATGGTCCTTTGCTTCCTGGCGTTGCGGCGGCTGGAGGACAAGGACCGGCCGGCGAACACGCCCGTCGACATCGGCGCGCTGGAAAAGATCCTCGCCAATGAGGACCACTGCGCGCAGAACAACCTGACGGCGATCTCGACGATGAAGCCGGGCATCCTGCGGCGGCTGGCGCTGCGGCTCTCCTTCTATCTGATCTCGATATCGGCGCAGAAAGTGTTCAGGCCGGGCTTCCTCGCCACCATCAACACCATTCATTTCGCCCGCTGGGTGCTTTTGCCCGGCACCGACAGGCTGATGTTCTTCTCCAATTACGGTGGCAGCTGGGAAAGTTATCTGGAGGATTTCATTGCCAAGGCCTCAGCCGGTCTGACCGGCGTTTGGAGCAACACCGAAGGCTATCCGCGCACGCGCTGGCTGTTCCTGGACGGCGCGCGCGACGGCGATCGTTTCAAGCGCTGGGCGCGGCGCCAGCAGGTGCCGACGCTGTTCTGGTACAGCGCCTATCCGCACCTCAACACACCGCGCATCCGCATCAACTCCAGGATCAGGCGCGGCATCGCATCGGCCACCGGCAACGAGGCGCGCGACTGGCTGAGCCTGTTCGGTTCGCTGCCGCGCCCGCAAGCACGGCCGGCGGACGCGACCAGCCTGCCTGAACCGCCGTCCGCGCCGCTCGAAGAGCTGGAATCCGGGGAAATCCAATCCATCTTCTTTGGACCCTTCGGCGCGCTCGGCCACGCGCATATGCTTGCGATCCAGGTGCCGGAAGGGTTGCCGGCAACCAAGCGCAAGGCGTGGCTCGATTCCGTCATCGACAGAACCAGTTTCGGCGACGGCGTGCCGGCCGGCCGCGCCATGACCGTGGCGTTCGGCCCCAACGGGCTGCGCCGGCTCGGACTGGAAGGTGGCGTCGACGACGAGCCGCTGGACACGTTTCCTGTCGCCTTCCGGCAAGGCATGGGAACGCCCGAGCGCAGCCGCATTCTCAACGACACCGGTCCCGACGCACCCGACAAATGGCAGTGGGGGTCGTCCGCCAAGCCCGTCGACGTCGTCATCGTCTGCTATGCCGGGACGCCGGCGGCGTTGAAGGCAGAAATCGCGGCCATGAAGCGACAGACGACAGGCGCAGGGATGTCCGTGGCCGCCGAACTGCCGCTGATGGTGCGGCGCGACGGCAAGCGGGCGGTCGAGCATTTCGGCTTCGTCGACGGCGTCTCGCAACCGATCGTCCGGGGCACGCAGCGCGCCGCCAAAGGAGCGGCGCCCATGCATCTGCTGGCGCCCGGCGAGTTCCTGTTCGGCTATCGCGACGAGCATGGCTTCTATCCGGCTTCGCCGTCGGTGGAGGCGGCGCTGGATCGCACCGGCATCCTGTCGCAGGTGCGGCGCAACCGTCAGATACCGGGGCAACCGCCTCCACCGCGCGATTTCGGCCGCAACGGCACCTTCCTCGTCGTGCGCCAATTCGAGCAGCATGTCGAATTGTTCGACGATTATTGCAGGAAAGCCGCGACGCAGGCTGCCGATGAGACCGGCGACCCCGCCATCGATCAGCGCTGGGTGGCGGCAAAGATGCTCGGCCGCTGGCAGGACGGCAGCTCGCTGGTGCGCAATCCGAACGGGCGCCCGGGCCGCGGCATCGACAATGATTTCGCGCTCGGCGCCGAGGACCCGCAAGGACATGCCTGTCCGCTCGGCTCGCACATACGTCGGTCCAACCCGCGCGATTCGCTCGGCGAGGACCGCGAGACGCAGATCAGGATCGGCAAGCGCCACCGCATCCTGCGCGTCGGCCGCACCTACGAGAAGAAGGACAGGGGCGGAAAGACCGAGAAGGGTCTGCTCTTCATGTGCCTCAACGCGGATATCGAACGTCAATACGAGTTCATCCAGCAGACCTGGGTCTCGTCGAACTCGTTCCAGGGCCTTGTCGGCGAGACGGATCCGACGATCGGCGCACGGGGCGGCGGCGGCCGGTTTTCGATCCCTTCCTGGGAAAAGGTCACCGTCTTGAAGGATGTGCCGCAGTTCGTCACCACCAAGGGCGGCGGCTATTTCTTCATGCCAAGCCGCTCGGCAATGCGCTATCTGATCTCGCGGCTCTGACCGGGTGCGGCGAATCGACGGAGCTGTGGCGAAGTCGCCGAGCAGGCCATGGCGGAGTCGGCGAGCGGGCTACGGCGAAGTGGCCGAGCCAGCTACGGCGAAACCGCCGAGCCTGATTGCTCAGTCGTCGTCCTGGGAATCGGCGATGTGGTTCAGCGCGGCGGCGTTGGTGATGCGCAAGCCACCGCGCTTGATGGCGATCATCTGCCGGCTGCGCCAGTCGTTCAGCGTCTTGTTGACGGATTCGCGCGTCGCGCCGAGGAATTCGCCGAGCTCCGACTGCGAAATCGGAATCCAGCCGGCGCTGTCCGCCATGACGCCGCTCAGGAACACCAGCCGCTTTGCCAGCCTGGCCTCGATGCCGAAAAAGGCCTGGTCGCCCAGCTCGCCGCTGACCCAGCGCAGCCGCGTGCACAGCAATTCGATCATCGCGCGGGCAAGGGGCGGGTTTTTCTCAATGCGGTCAAAGAGTTGCGTCCGGCTCAGCGAAACCAGCTCGCAGGGGGTGAGGCAGATGGCGGTTGCCGTGCGCGGGCGCCCGTCCAGCGCCCCGATCTCTCCTACGAGGCTGCGCGACAGCTCGATATTGGCCACCAGCTTTTGCCCGCCGGGCGAATAGATCGAAATCTCGACGGTGCCGCTCATCACGCCATAGATGCGGTCGGACGCATCCTCCTGGACGAACAAATGCTGGCCGGCCGCATAGCGCTCCAGCTTGCAGCCGCCGAACAGCAGGTCGAACTGGCGCGGGTCGATGCGCGCCAGGCGCGGCAGGTTCCTGTCGTCCGCGCCGTTTGTAGCCATCATACGATTCCGCCTCTCGTTAGACGGAAATTGTAGGATAAGTGCGTGCTCGATCAAAGCGTCGTCTCCTTCTGTGGTGGCTCGCCGAATTCTCGGGGTGACGGACGGAAGACCAAAGTCACGCCTGACACGCCGAAATCGGATAAGCCGGCAAACGTAAGGAGACCGGGCGCACTGGCGGTTGCGGGCCGATCCTTGGAACGCCGTCCGCGCGCTTGGGTGGGAGGTGCCCATGCGCGCAGACAGCAAACCTGAAAATGGCTAGGTGATCGAAATTTCTCCTCGATAACCGCATCCAAATCGCAGTCCGGCAGCAACTGCGGACGCCGCAGTCAGCTAGGGTCGTCGATGCCGCCGTTGCAACATCCGAGCGCAAGCCCTGTCCGAAGTATGTGAAGGTGCTCACAGATATGCGCGCCGGCCGGACCGATGGTTATTTTGGAAATGCATGGTTCACGCCTCGATCGATCTTCGCCATGCGGCCGTCATGATTGGCTAAGGTTTGTTGATATTCAGGATTCCCATCTTGGCTTGGTCGTGATTCAAGCTTTTGATGGAACGATTCGTGCTGA
>NZ_VFTJ01000055.1:0-1252 GCF_006439595.1 Mesorhizobium sp. B3-1-9 | reverse complement strand
ACTTCCTCATAGATTTCGCTTATCGCGATGCCTTCTCGGTCCGCGGCTTCCATAGCCTGGTCGGCTAGATCGTTTATCGCGGCCGGGTCGTCGGTCACCGCATCCGGCAGATGCTCTGCCATCCATTTGTCGAAGAAATTTATCCCGCGAGTGCTCATCTCGCCATAAGCGGCAGGCGAACATTAGGTTCCGCTGATAGGAGAAGCTCCGATTTGAGCCCGCCACCGTTGAGGGACGATAGCGGGCTCTCAGGCTGTGGGCAGCCCGAAGGCAGCGCGACCCTCTGGCGAGGTGAGCTACCCGACGGACTAAGCCGGTGATGTGGCTTACGTTCCATCCCCATTGTTGCCCACGGTAGGCAAACAACTCACGGTGAGCTGTGGACGGGAAACAGCCGAGGGCTGAAATACAGCCGCGTGTCATTCATCGTTCATTCATAATATCAGCGGATTCTCATAAGCGGGCATGCTGATGCTCCTCAACTGCAAACACCAGACTGTGGGCAGGCCGCGGATTCGGGCGGCGGCGAAACAGGCACGGGCGGGGGGAGGAGGACTGACCAAAATGTCGAATAGAGAAATCGGAACATCCCGTTCGCTCGGAATGCGTGTCGCCGATCTCAAAGCCAGGATGCGGGACGCCCGCATCACCGAGCATGAGATCAAGACCTTCCAGAAGGTCGCGGCCATCATTGCGCGCGGAGAAGGTTCCTTGCGCATCGACGCGGACGACTTGATCGCCGCCTCCTTTCTCACCGAGATTACGGTGGGCGAACCGACGCTGACCTGAGAGCACGGCCATCCCTCCCGACGCCGGCACGGCTACCCGCCGCCAGGGATGGTAAATTTCCGCGCCATCAAAGGCCCGTCGACCGATGCCGATGGGCAGCCGGGAAGTAGCCTGCCGGGCAAGGCGTGCGCGGCAGGCAGTGCGAGCACTACGTAAATCCTGCGTCGTTCCGCGCATCGCTGCCCCTTGCTGGTCAGCTGTATTGGGCGTGAGACGAACGTCCCCACCCTGGAACTCATAAGTTCCGTCTGCGAACACATTTCAGAAATCTCCATCAGAGTGGGCTGGTCCCTTCATTGCAATTGGGGATCACCCTAAGGCGGCGTGGACAACCCATAGTCTTCCTCGGCCGAAACCCGATCGCGGTCGCGGAAGTCGCGCTTGCTCTTGTGGTCTGCCATGGCGTTCTCCTCCTGGTCAGGAGGAACCATGTATATTGCAAATGTTCCGATTTACCGTTTCG